>JAKAFS010000005.1 GCA_021817825.1 Deltaproteobacteria bacterium
CCTGGGGCGGTGCGGCGACCTATTATCGCGTTAGCGACACCGGTTCGACCCTTCCCTTCATCGGCCAGGAATTCCCCTGGCAGGGGCTCAATTATCGCACCTATTCGATCTCGGCGACCGGAGACGTGCAAATTCCTCTGCCTGCGAAAGTCAACGTCACGGTCGTCAAATATTTGGATGGCGTTCGGGCCGATGCGACATCGGCGAACGGCGTGTCCTTCCCGATGAAGTCTCTGTGGAGCGCTACGAACACCAACGCGGGTTCCACCGACTTTGTGCTCGGCCCGACCGGCGTCAACTCTCCGAATTCCTATGAAGCCAGGACGACCTATCTGGCCAGCGGCGCTTTCTACAGCGTCTGGGAAGATACCCAAGGTACGGTCGGTGCGACCTGCGGCAATGGCAAGTTGTATAAGCTGGCGGGCTATACCACCGGCGATACGCTTGTACAGGCCGTTACAGGGACTCCGACCACCAAAACGCCGAGTTTGAGTAAAATCGTCAGCAACAAATACGTGGTTGTTTGGAACGAAACGTGCCCTCCGCCCGATGACGATGACGACTGCGATGACCACGATAACGGTCATCACTACGGCAATGACAAAGGCGATCACCATCATCAGCCGAAGGATCATTGCAAGAGCAACAACGGCCATCACTACGGCAACGACCAGGGTGACAATCACCCGTCGAACGATGATTACGATCATGACGACAACGGTCGTCATGACGGCAATGATAAGGGCGACAACCACCAGTCCCAGGACAACGGTAAAGATGCGAAGGGCAACGGCAGTCAATCCAACAATAACGGCAAAGACAACGGCCGCAAATAGAACGTTGGCTTGGCGGCAATAAGTAGCGGCACAAATTCTTATAACTTTCGCCAAATATGACCGCCGTCCGGAAAAACATTTCCGGACGGCGGCAGAGCGATCCCGCAGGGGACTTTTCCTCTCATTCTATCACGTTATTTCTCTTCGTTTTTTCATTTACCTTCCCGTTGGATATGGACAAATCCTTTTTTCCTTGGAAACGGAGAACCTGCTTGTCCCCCTTTTCTCTCGGCAGATGCCTTTTTAGGGCTATTCTCCTGCTGTGGGTGGCTTCGGGTTGGGCCTTCGGGGAGACGCAGGTGGCCGCCTACGAGCAGGTTCCGGCGCTGATCGATCTGCGCACCACCTTCAGCGACGGTGCTTACGACCCCGAGACCCTCGTGCAGTTGGCCGTTCAAAAGGGGTTCAGTGTACTTTGCCTCAACGATCACGATCGGATGGTCATGGAATACGGCCTGCCTCCCTTTCGTCAGCTCATCAAGAAGAAAGAGGAACTCAACTCCATCAACAAGTCGGGGGCCGATCGGTATCTACAGGCCATTGCCGACATCAGGAAGAAGTATCCGAAGGTGATCCTCATTCCGGGAACGGAAAGCGCCCCCTTCTATTATTGGACGGGCAGCCCCCTGGCCGGAAGCCTTACCGCCAACGATCATGAACGGCGCATCCTCACGATGGGGCTGGAAAGGCCGGAAGACTACGAAACATTGCCCGTCCTGCACAACGACCTTTCCATTGTCCATCTCCGGACGGCGTGGCCGGCCCTTGCCGCCTTTGGGCTATGTTTCCTCATTGCCCTCTTTTTCCTGTTCCGGAAAGGGGGATGGCGTCTTTGGGGTGCGGCACTGTCCCTTTTGAGCCTGGGATTTTTCGTCAACACCCTGTTCGCCCGGCCTTCTCCCTTCGACCCCTATCACGGCAAACAAGGGGCCACCCCCTATCAGCTCTTTATCGATACTGCGGCCCAAAAGGGGGGGCTTACCTTTTGGAACTACCCGGAGACCCAGTCGGGGGTCAGAAAAATGGGGCCCATCCATGTAAAAACCCTTCCCTATTCCGGGATGCTTTTGGAAACAATAAACTATACCGGTTTTGCCGCCCTCTACGGCGACAGGAGCACCGTGACGGAGCCGGGAAATGTCTGGGATCTGGCCCTCAACGAGTACTGCCGGGGGGGCCGTGAACGTCCCCCCTGGGGGATCGCCACGGCGGACTTTCATAAGGAAGGCGAAGCGGGGCAGAAGCTCGGGGATTTTCAGACCGTTTTGTGGCTGAAGGAGAAAAATGGTCAAGCCGTCCTGACGGCCCTGAAAAACGGCAAGATGTACGCCTGCCAGGGGAAATTCCCCCGGATTCCGCGCCTCGACGAATTTTCCGTTTCCGCTTCCGAGCCGGAGGAGGCGGCCCGGGCGATTTCCGGGGACGAACTCGTTTTGGCGCGCCGCCCCCGCATCCGCATCACTCTCTTCGGAGGGGCGATTGAGAACGGGATGGTGGAAAAAGGAGAGGTCCAGGTTCAACTGATCCGTTCCGGGAGCCTCATCCAGACCTTCAAAGGACCCTTGCCGCTCAAGATCGACTACCGGGATCCCGTCGAGATGTCGGGCGAAAAAATCTATTATCGGATGGCGATGACCGGCTACGGCACCATCGTTTCCAATCCCATCTTTGTGAGCTTCGAGAAATGATCGTCGCCGCCCATCAGCCCCAGTATCTGCCCTGGCTCGGTTACTACGACAAGATCGACCGTGCCGATGCTTTCGTTTTGCTGGACACCGTCCAGTTCAAGAAAAACGAATGGCAAAACCGCAACCGAATCAAGACGGCGGCGGGTCCGCAGTGGTTGACGGTCCCGGTGACCTACACATTTCCCCAGCGGATCGACGCGGTGGGGATCAACAACCGGGAGCGCTGGCAGCACAAGCAGCGGCAAGCCATCGTCTCCAATTATCGCCATGCCCCCTGCTGGGACTTTGTCGCTCCCCTTCTCGAAGAGATTTTGTCCCGCCCCTGGGAGAAGCTGGCGCCCCTGAATATCTTTGTGGTAAAAAAACTGGCGGAAAGGCTGGGCATCACGACCCCCCTTTACGTGGCCTCGGAGCTGCCCGCCTTTCCCGACGATCCGGACGAGCGGCTGATCGCCATCGCCAAACACTTCGGGGCCGATACCTATCTGGCCGGTGCCGGCGGCCATGGTTACATGGATCTTGACCGCTATGAACGAAATGGCATAAAAGTGCTTTTCCAGAAGTACGATCATCCTGTATATGAACAGAAGTTCGGCGGCTTTGAACCGTTTCTGTCGGTCCTGGACCTTCTTTTCAACCATGGACCCGCTAGCCTGAGCATCCTGAGGGGGAAGAAATGAAAATCCTGGCGATCGGCGCCCATCCGGACGACATTGAAGCGGGCTGCTCCGGTACTTTGGCCAAATACATGCAAAACGGCCATGACATCTACCTGCTCATCATGACCGAAGGCCACATGGGCGGGGAGGGGGCCGTGAGAAAAAAAGAGCAGGCCAAATCGGCGAAGATCCTCAAACCGCGGAAACTGATCTGGGGGGGGTATAAGGATACGCTCTTGGCGCCGCATATGAACCGGATGGTTCATGACATCGAAGTCGTGCTGAAGAAGATCTCTCCCGATTTCATTTTCGTCCACTATGCCGACGACACCCACCAGGATCATCGGTCCCTGGCCGAGGCGACGATTTCCGCAACCCGCTACGTGCGAAACGTGCTTTTTTACGAAGGGCCGACGACCCAGAATTTTTCCCCTACCACCTTCGTGGACATCAAGGAGTCCCTCGACGCCAAAATCAGCATGCTCCTGGCCCATCACTCCCAGGTGCAGAAGACGAACATCGAGGGACTGACCATTACGGATATCGTCCGTTCCACCGCCGTTTTCCGCGGGATCCAGGGGCGGGTGCAATTCGCCGAGGCCTTTGTGCCTTTGCGGTTGTTCATCAACGTGACTGAACTCATGTAAAGGCTGCCGATCCATGCCGGTCATTCCCCATTCCCGACCCACGATCGATCACGCGGAAATCGACGCCGTGACGGCCGTCCTTAAGTCCGGGCAGCTTGCCCAGGGCGGGCAGGTCCTTCGTTTCGAGCAGGCGCTGGCGGCGCGGATCGGGGTCCGTGGGGCCCTAGCGGTCAGTTCCGGTACCGCCGCCCTGCATCTGGCCCTCCTGGCCCTGAAGATCGGCGAGGGGGACGAGGTCGCGCTGCCCAGCTTTGTCTGCCCGGCCCTGCTCAATGCGATCCGTTCCGTCCGCGCGGTGCCCCTCCTGGCCGATATCGATCCTATGACCTTCAATATCGATGTTCAGGATCTTCGCCGTCGTCTGACGGCAAAGACGAAGGCGGTGATCGTTCCCCATATGTTTGGCCTGCCGGCGGACATCCGGGAAATCGTTGCCTTGGGAGTTCCCGTGATCGAGGATTGCGCCCAATCGTTGGGAAGCCGCTATGAAGGGGTGCCCACCGGCCGTTTCGGCACCCTGGCGATCTTCTCCTTCTATGCGACCAAGGTGATCTGCACCGGGGAAGGGGGCATGGTCGCCTCCAACGACCAGCGGTTATTGGACGCCGTCCGCGACCTTCGCGAATACGATGAAAAGGCGGATGACCGCCTCCGTTACAACTACAAGCTGACGGACCTTCAGGCGGCCCTAGGCATGGTGCAGCTCGAAAAACTTCCCGCCCTGATCGCCCGCCGCCGGGCGTTGGCCAAGCAATATGACGATTTTCTTTCCCGTTGCGCCGCTCCCGTGCCTGCCCGTCCAGCGGAGCGGGAGTCTATTTTTTACCGGTATATTATCCGAACCGAGCGTCTGGCGGAACTTCTGGCTGCCGGCGAAGGGGCCGGCATCGCCTATCGGCGACCCGTTTTCAAGCCCCTTCATCATTACCTCGGGACAACCGGCTATCCTGCGAGCGAGGCCGCTTTCCGGACGGGCGCCTCGCTCCCCATCTATCCTTCCCTACAGGACGACGAAGTCGCCGCGATCCTCAGTCATGTTCAACCCTTTTTGAGGAGGTGATCCGCATGTTTTCCAGGGAAAGCAGGAAGAAGGTTTCTTTTCTCCGGGTCTTTTGGGGGGTGGCGTGCATCCTTTTCATCGCCCTGCTGATTCCCGCCGTCCGCCTGTTTTTCTTCGATCATTTCGGCCGCTGGCTTTATATCCTGATTTTTGCCTCTTCCACGTCCGCCCTGCTGACACCGCTCATGATATCCACTGCCGTCCGGACGGGGATTGTCGATACCCCCGGCGGGCGAAAGATTCATTCCCGGGTCACCCCTCTGCTCGGCGGCGTCGCGATCATCATCTCTTTCATTGCCGCGCTGCTGGCCAACATGATCCTGGACGCCCGGGACATTATCCTGATTGCCGGGGGCACGGTGATGGCGGTGGTCGGTCTTCTGGATGACTGGAAGAATGTTCCGGCCCGCTACAAACTCCTCATTCAGGTCGGTGTCGTACTCGTCCTGATCCGATCCGGGATCATCCTCGATCTTTTCCCGATCCATACGCAATGGGGGTATCTCCTCAACGCCTTTCTTTCCATTGTCTGGATCGTCGGTCTCACCAATGCCATGAATTTCATCGATGGCATGGACGGTTTGGCCACCGGGGTGAGCGCCATTATTTCCCTGTTCCTGGGAATTGTGGCCTTTCAAACTTCGCAACCCTTCATGGGCTGGATCGCCATTGCCATGCTGGGAAGCTGTCTCGGCTTTCTGCCCTTCAATTTCAGTTTGGGAAAGCAGGGGCAGGCCTCGATTTTCCTGGGTGATGCGGGAAGCACCTTTTTCGGATTCATCCTTTCCGCACTGGCCATCAAAGCCTCCTGGGCAGACCACAATCCCATCGTTTCTTTCGCCACCCCGATCCTCATCTTTTGGGTCTTGATCTACGATATGGCGTACATTACCTTCGAGCGGCTCATCAACGGGAAGGTGAAAAGCTTCAAGGAATGGATCGACTATGTGGGAACCGACCATATCCATCACCGGCTCTTTGCGATCCTTGGCGACCGCAGAAAGGCGGTCCTGTTCATCTTCTTTCTCTGCGCCACCCTCGGCATCAGCGCCATTACCCTCCGGGATGCCACGCCGAGCGATGGGATTCTGACGGTGATCCAGGCGTTCTTTGTTACAGTCCTGGTTTCCATTCTCGAATATACCGGGCGACACCGGATGGGAGAAAAGTAGTGAAGGATAAGGAGTCTGCCCCATGCTCCTGGTAAAACAGTTTCGTTATGGCGCCGATAATCTCGGCTATCTCCTCTACGGCAGAAAAAGCGCCCTGGCCGTCGATGGCGGGGCGGCCGAGGCGATTCTCGCATTTACGGAGGCGCATCGTCTTTGCCTCCAGTATGTGGTCAACACCCATCGGCACGCCGATCATACCAGCGGCAACGCCACCCTTCTGGGCCGGTCAAAAGCGCAATTTCTTTCGGGGCAGGATCTGCTCGATCCTGGGGCGGAACTCGTTTTTGCCGGAGAACCTATCCGGATCATCCCGACGCCGGGTCATACGGAAGACTCGCTTTGTTTTTACACCGGCCGGGCGCTGGTCACGGGGGACACCCTTTTCAACGGAACGATCGGAAATTGCTTTTCCGGCGATCTGGAGGCCTATTACCGGTCCATCCGAATGTTGCTGACCCTTCCCGAGGAGACCGTGGTTTACGCCGGCCATGACTATGTCCGGGATTCCATGGCCTTTGCGAAGAGTATCGAACCGGAAAACGGGTTCATCAACGATTTCGTCAAGCGCTACGATCCCGAGCATGTCCGTTCCACACTGGCGGATGAGAAGAGGATAAACCCCTACTTCCGTTTCAACGAACCGGGGATCGTGAGGCTTTTGGCAAGACGGGGCCTTCCCCGGGAAACCGAATGGGAGCGCTGGCATTCGCTCATGAGCATCGAATAATCGCATATAAACGCATTCAATAGCTGGGGGATTGAAATGAAATTCAGGTTTGCGCACAACAACTTCAACGTCTTGGATCTGGAAAAAAGCGTCCGCTTTTATCAAGAGGCCCTACAGTTGAAGGAGGCCCGGAGAGTCGCTGCTGCCGACGGAAGTTTCGTGCTTGTCTTTTTGACCGATGGGGAAACGGGACACAAACTCGAGCTCACCTGGCTGAAAGACCGGAAAGAGCCTTACCAACTGGGGGACAACGAGTTTCACCTGGCACTGACCGTGGATGATTTCGCCGCAGCCCATGCCCATCATGAGAAGATGGGTTGCATCTGCTACGAAAACGAGAAGATGGGAATCTACTTCATCCACGATCCCGACGATTATTGGATCGAGATCATCCCGGCCAGAAGCTAAACGTTCGCTTACGGCGTTTAGAAGGAGGGTTCTAAACAGGGGGGCAGCCCCCTGTTTTTTTATTTTAAGGGGACAGGGCAACAGGGGTCGGAAAAGAGCCTTGCGCTCACCGGTGCGATTGTGTAGATTTTCAACGGAACGTGTCCGGAAATCAGGTCCGTAGTCAGCCGAAGGAGAAAAACATGAGACCACTGAAGGGCAACAATATCCCGTTCATCATCCTGCTCGGCGCGGTGACGCTCCTTTTCCTTTATCTGCTCAAGCCCTTTTTCTTCTCCATCTTCTGGGCCGTCGTGATCGCCGGGATCTTCCACCCCCTTTACCGGCGGGTCAACGGTTGGCTGAATCGTCCCAATCTGAGCACCGTGGTCGTTTTCTTCGTCATTGGCCTGTGCATTCTTCTGCCCTTGGGAGTGGTGGGGACCCTGGTTTTCAACGAATCCGTTCAGCTCTACGGAAGGTTGAGCCCCGATGCACAAAACTTCGATCGGAATTTCCAGCAGATCATCGGTGCGCTGGCGGACAATCCCCTCGCCGGACGTCTCAAGATCGACGAGGCCGTACTCAGCGAAAAGATCGTGGAGATCGCGAGGAGCATCACGAACTACATCTTCGTTCATTTGACAGCGCTGACGCAGAACACTCTGGGGCTGCTCGTCAAGTTCGCCATCATGCTCTATACCCTCTTTTTCATCATTCGCGACGGGGATATGCTGCTCCGGATGGGGATGCGGCTTTGCCCGCTGGGAATGGGGCGGGAGAAGCGGCTTTACGATAGTTTCCTGACGACGGCCCGTTCGACCTTGAAGGTCACCTTGATCATCGGCGGCATCCAGGGGATGATCGGCGGAATCGTTTTTCTGATCACCGGCATCGAAGGATCGTTGATCTGGGGGCTTCTGATGATCCTGATGGCCGTCGTCCCCGTCGCCGGCTGTTCCATCATCTGGGGACCCGCCGGTCTCCTGATGCTGCTCACCGGCCATCTCTGGGAAGGGATCCTGATTCTTGCCGCCGGCTTTTTCCTGATCAGCACGGTCGACAACCTGCTGCGTCCCATCCTCATCGGAAAAGACGTGGAGATGCATCCGTTGCTGATTTTTCTCTCCACCCTGGGGGGGATCGCCTTGTTCGGTTTTTCCGGATTCGTCATCGGTCCGATCATTACGGCCCTGCTCCTGGCAATCTGGCAGATGTCCGAAGAATTCTTTCCGAAAGATTCTGACGCAAAATAAGGAGAGGAATCCCCAGGAAGGATAGCTTTTTAAGCCCGGCAAACGAGGTTGATCCCAGGTTTTTAAAACAGGATCAGCAGATGATAGATCAAGGCCGAGATCAGGGCCGACAAGGGAATCGTCAGCACCCAGGCCCAGACAATGGTTCCTGCCACTCCCCAATGCACCGCCGTCAGACGGTGGGTGGCGCCGACGCCGACGATCGCGCCGGTAATGGTATGGGTCGTGCTGACGGGAATGCCGCCGAGAGAAGCCCCGATGATGGCCAGGGCGGCGGCCGTCTCTGCAGAGAATCCTCCCATCGGCCGGAGCTTGGTGATCTTCGTCCCCATGGTCTTGACGATTCGCCAGCCGCCCGCCATCGTTCCCAGGCCGATGACCGTGTAGCAGGTGATTTCGGTCCAGGCCGGGATGTGAAAGACGGGACCCAGCATTCCCCGACTGTAGAGGACCAGCGCTATGATTCCCATGGTCTTCTGGGCATCGTTCATCCCGTGTCCCATGCTGAAGATGGCGGCGGAAAGCAGCTGGAGCTTCCGGAAGACGCGATCCGCCCGATAGACCGTCGAGTGGCGGCAGAGGTTCGTCACAAGGGTCATCAGGCCTAATCCCAAGGCCATCCCGATTGCCGGCGAAAGGACGATGAAGAGCACCGTCTTTTCGATTCCCGAAAGGACCAGCACGTCCAGTCCTCCCTTCACGATGCCGACACCGATCAGACCGCCGATCAACGCATGGGAGGAACTGCTCGGAAGACCCAGGTACCAGGTGATCAGATTCCAGGCGATCGCCCCCCCGAGGGCCGAGAAGATGACCGCATCGGTGATGATATCGATATGGATGATCCCCGTTCCGATCGTCTTGGCGACCGGAACGCCGACGAGGAAAAAGGCGACGAAATTGAAGAAAGCCGCCCAGAGGACTGCTTGGCCGGGGGTGAGGACGCGGGTGGAAACGATGGTCGAGATGGCGTTCGCGGCGTCGTGGAAGCCGTTGATAAAGTCGAATACCAGTGCCGTCAGGACGAGGAAGATGACCGGGGCGAGTTCAGCCATTTTTCAGGACGATCCCCTCCACGATGTTGGAGACGTCTTCACAGGTATCGATCGCCTCTTCGATCCGTTCGTGGATTTCTTTCCACTTGATCAGTTCCTTGACGTCCGGCTCGTGTTCAAACAGCCGCGCCATCGTCGTCCGGAGGATCACATCGCCGGCGTTTTCCAGGGTGTGGATCTCGATGCAGGTTTGGAGCATCAGCGGGGCGTTTTTCATATCTCTCAGGGCGTGAATGAGCGTTTGGACCTTCCCGATGCTCTCGTTCAGGACCCGCGCCTGCTCGATGAGCGCCTCCGCCGGTTCCTTCACCCCGTAGAGGAGAAGGCGGGAGGCGGCCGCTTCGGTCATGTCGAGGATACTGTCCATCTTGTTGATAAGGCTGTAGATGTCTTCGCGGTCGAGAGGCGTGAGGAAAGTCGAGTGCATCTTTGCACAGGTCCGGTGAGTGATGATGTCCGCCTCGTGTTCTATCTCCTTGATGCGGTCGATCTTCGCGGCGTCGTAGGCGCCGCCTTCCACCAGCTCCAGGAAGAGCGCTCCCCCCGCCTTGATCCGGGCCGCCAGCTCTTCGAAGAAATCGAAGAACTTTTCTTCTTTCGGAAAGAATCTCATTGCGATGGTCCTTCTTTAGACTGTGATTGCACAATGCCTGAAGCGTTTGGGTGAAACCCCGTTCTTCCGGAATGCGGGTAAACCTGCCGAACCTGGGAATGCAGACGCTGCCCGGTCCCGTGAGGTACCGCGTGCTATTACCATTTTTCCCGGCAAGAGACAAGGAAAATAGAAAAGGTTATCATATTGGTTAGATGAAAATGGAACCCTTTTTTTCGAGGACATTATTTCGGATCGTTGCCGGTGGTCTTTACGAAAATGACTTTCCCGTCGCCGGGGCCGTAAAAATCCCGGAGAAAGGCCTCCTCACGGTAGCCGCAGGAACGGTAGAAGGCGTGGGTGGGCTCATATTGGGGACGGGAAGAGGTGTCCGCATAGATCCTCCGGGCGCCGCGCGCCGCCATGATCCGCTCCGATTCGATCAGGAGCCGCTTGCCGATTCCTTTGCCCTGCGCTTCCGGATCTACGGCGATCCAGTAAAGATCGTAACTGTGGGTGGAGCCGGGGATCGGGCCGAAACAGGAATAGCCCAGGAGCCGATCCTTTGCTTCGGCAAGGAGGAAGAAATAACCGCTGGATTCGCCCTTCAGGAGCCGTTCGTCCACGAGTTCCACGGCGATCCCCGCCTCTTCTTCCGAAAAGAATCCCGTTGCCCGCACGAGACGGCCGACCGCTTCGCAGTCCGCCGATCTCACCTGCTGTCGATGAAGGATGGGTTCTTCCATATCTCCCTTTTGGCAATCACGCATGGGGGATGCCTCCCCGGAACATGAAGTACGCCGCGCCGACGAGGCAGCAGCCTGCCCAGAGGTAATCCAGCTTCAGCGGCTGCCGCATGTAGAAATAGGCAAAGGCCGCGAAAACGATCATCGTGATGATTTCCTGGATCACCTTGAGTTGGGCCAGATTGAAGTAGTGGATGCCGATCCGGTTCGCCGGCACCTGCAAGAGGTATTCGAAAAAAGCGATCCCCCAACTCAGCAGGATAATGAGAATCAGCGGTTTCCCGTTCATGTTCTTGAGGTGGCCGTACCAGGCAAAAGTCATGAACAGATTTGATAGTACCAACAGTATCAATGGTTTTAGCACTTGTTTCGGTTTTAACTCCTTTGCTGTTTACTTCCGGCTCCCGGGACCGGGGATATCCTGCATGATCCGCCGCAGCGTTTCAGGGAACTCCAGGCCGGCTTCGCGGGCGGCCGCCTGAAAACCGGCATCCGGCGAGATGCAGGGGTTGGCGTTGACTTCCAGGATCCAGGGGTGTCCCTCTTTGTCGATGCGGAAGTCGACGCGGGCGTAACCCCGCAAAGCGAAGATCTGCCAACACTGAAGGGCAAGCGTCTTTAGATGCGCGAGCAGTGGCGCGTCCGTCTCGGGAAAACGGAACGACCGCGGCGTGTGGTTGAACTCGAAGGAATTCTCGTCCCACTTGGAGCGGTAGCCGACGACGCGGACTTTACCCGGCGGATAGGCGTCGAAACGGATCTCGGCCGGGGGCAGGACCTCCGGCCCCCTTTCGCCGGCCAGAACCGAAAGGTTGAATTCCCGGCCGTCGATGAAGGCTTCGGCCAGACATGTGCCGCCCAGAGAGGCGCGCCGGCTCTCCATTTCCGCGAGGAGCCTTTCTCCGTCCGCTGCCGGAAGCAC
The DNA here is from genome assembly GCA_021817825.1 of Deltaproteobacteria bacterium. GTDB lineage: Bacteria > Desulfobacterota > Syntrophia > Syntrophales > UBA5619 > JAKAFS01. The sequence goes on from JAKAFS010000005.1 coordinate 11,748, forward strand.
CGAGTCCTCGTCGAGACCGACCGAGGCGTGTTCCCAGGCCGACTTGACCAGCCAGGGGCCGGAAATCGGCACATCTTCAGGCCTGTCTGCCGGGGTGAACCAGGGAGGGGTGGGAAGTCCGGCCGCGGCAAGCCACTTCTTGGCGAGGATCTTGTTGGAGGTGAGCACCATGGCCTCCGTGCCTGCCCCCGTGTAGGGGATTCCCAGGGCGTCCAGCAGGGCCGGGGCGACATGAATGAGGCTGCCCTTCCCGGAGAGGGTTTCCACCAGGTTGAATGCGCAATCGGGATGAAGCGTCGCGAGCGTTCGCGCCGCTTTTTCCAGGTTCAGGGGAAGAGGGAGGATGAATGTTTCGTGACCCAGGATCTCAAGGCCGCGGGAGACCGCTTCCGCCTGCACCAGGGCGTCCTGTTCGTCCTTGCTGGCATTGACGGGCACTTCCCCGTGGATGACGACGACTTTCATGATCGGTTGCCCTGGATGCCCTTCATGAGAGGCCCTGGACGCGTTGGAGTGCGGAACGCATGATCCTGTCGATCAGTTCCCGGTAGGGCATCCCGGCGAGAGCGCAGAGGATCGGCAAATCGGAATGGTCCGGCCGGATGCCGGCCAGGGGATTGACTTCGATAAAATTCGGTATCCCTGCGGCATCGGCGCGCAGGTCGATCCGGCCGCCGTCGCGACAGCCGAGGCCCCGCCAGGCGGCAAGCGCGATTGCTTCCGCCTCTTTCGCCATGGCGTCCGTGGCGAGGCGGTACTCGATGCGCCCGTGCCAGTCTTCCTTGTTGAGGTAGGAGTACCCCCCTTTTTCGGCCTTCTCGGTCAGATGCACCTCCAGCACCCCCGGGGCGAATGCCGTATCGCCGGTCCCGATGATCCCGACGGTGAATTCGCGTCCCGGCAGGTAGGTCTCGACCAGAACGGGCTGGCGGAAGGTTTCGAGGAGCAAAAGGCAGACGCGCTCCAGTTCCGCCCGGTCGGCGATTTGCGAAGCGGCGGTGACCCCCTTCCCCGTCCCTTCGGCCACCGGCTTGGCAAAGAGCGGATAGGGAAGATCGACGGCGGCGATCTGGTCTGCGGACTCGATAACGGCAAAGGCGGGCGTCGGAATGCCGAGGTCGCGGATCACCCGTTTGGTCAGCCCTTTATGGAGGGTGAGCGCCAGGAGCAGCGGATCGGAAAAGGTATAGGGGATATCGTAGGCTTCCAGAAGCGCCGGCACCTGCGCCTCGCGGCCGAACCCCTTTAGCCCTTCGGCGATGTTGAAGACCAGGTCCCAGCGGTCGCCTTTGACGAGCCGGGCGGTAAGCGCGCGGATGTGACCGACCCGGTCCGTCTCGTAACCGAGCTCACGCAGGGCGCTCTCGATCGCCTCGATCGTCACCGGATGATCGAATTCCGCCGTTTCCTCTTCACCGTACCCTTCGGCGAGGTAATCGTCCCGAAGATCGTAGGTCATGCCGATTTTCACAGGAATCCTTTAAAAAGCGGGGACAACGCCCGACTCGCCGAGGTCAAGAAATCGGGCGCCATCCCTTGGGCAATCAATGAATGACGCTTTCCCTGGCGGGAGCGTCGGGATAACGAAAAACCCGTCCCTCGTAATTCCGGAGCAACAGGTCGCCGTCTTCCCGTCCTTCGGCGTATTCGGGCAACAGCGGGATTTTCCCGCCGCCGCCCGGCGCGTCGATGACGTAGGTTGGGACCGCATAGCCCGTGGTGAATCCTCTCAACCCGCGGATGATTTCCAGTCCCTTGGCGACGGGGGTCCGAAAATGGGAAGAGCCGGGGATCGGATCGCACTGGTAGAGATAGTAAGGCTTGACGCGGATCATGAGCAGGCCCTGGACGAGACGGCGCATGGTTTCCACATCGTCGTTGATGCCGGCCAGGAGGACCGTCTGGCTTCCCAGGGGAATTCCGGCGTCGGCCAGCCGCGTGCAAGCCCGGGCCGTTTCCGCCGTCAACTCGTCCGGATGGGCCGCATGGATGCTGATCCAAAGCGGATGGTAGCGCTTGAGCATCTTCACCAGGGCCGGGGTGATCCGCTGGGGAAGAACGATCGGCACTTTCGTCCCGATCCGGATCAGCTGTACATGGGGAATCTGCCTCAGACGCAGCAGCAGCCATTCGAGCTGTTCGTCGGCCAGGGTGAGCGGATCTCCGCCGGAAAGGAGGACATCCCTCACCTCGGGATGCGCTGCGATGTAGGCAAGGCCCCGTTCCCACTGATCGGTGTTCAGGCAATGGTTTCCCTGATGGCCGACCATCCGCGAGCGGGTGCAGTACCGGCAATAGGTCGAACAGTTCCCCGTCACCAGAAACAAGAGACGATCGGGATAACGGTGGACGATTCCCGGAACCGGGCTGTCCTGTTCCTCATGGAGAGGGTCGTCCGCCTCGCCGCTGCTGCGGAATTGCTCGTGGACCGTCGGCACGACGGTCCGGCGCAACGCCTGCTTGGGATTCCAAGGGTCGAGGAGACTGGCATAGTAGGGGGTGATGGCCAAAGGAAGAGAGCTGGCCTGACCGCTCATGGCGTGGCGCTCATCTTCCGAAAGACGGAGCATCGCTCCCAGCGTCTCCACATCGCGGATGCGGTTGCGAAGCTGCCAGTGCCAATCCTGCCATTCCTTGGGTGTGGCGTTCGGAAAGAAACGTTTCCGGAAGGCCCGTGACCGGCTGTCATTCAAGGGGACAGGCTTGAATACCGACCGGGTGGTCGGAACCGCGACGGGTGTGCAAAGGGTACTCAGGGACGTATTGAAATCATGGTGTTGGGTTGGACCGACAATGCCGGTCAATCTACCTGGAGGCTCCGCCTCCTCCACAAAAAGCGTTTCGCTTTCCATCCTTATCCTTCCTCCTTTATCCATAAACGTCAAAAAGAGAGGACGACGCCTCTCTTTTCATAGGAACCCTGCTTTTGTTGTGACCCCTGTATTTTGTATGCGAATGTCACGCTATCCTCAATTTGCATGGATTTGTCCGTCGCTTTACTCTTTTTGAAATAGGCTGTCAACCAATAATTTCGCATATCCGTCCTAAGCCGTAACCTTGAAATTTACTTTACAATATAGCGCGTAATGGTGATGCTCATCCGGCCTTTTTCGTCATTGTCCAAAGTGCCCGTCGCCTCCACCTGTCGCTGAAGACAAGCGAGCAGTTCCTTTCCTTTCCGATTCTTCGCGATTCGGTATTCCTTTTCATCGGCCGTCGCCAGGGCCGCGGCGACCACTTCCTGGTCCTGCCAGTCCGTCGGGATGACGATTCCCGTCAGTGTGGCGGTCCGTGATTTCTTGAGAGCCATAACTCACCTTCCTTGGGGAAGAAGATAAGGAAGAACCGTGCCAAGGTCCAGAACGCAGAGGACTTCAGTTTGGGGAGCCTGCGCAGACAGGCTTTGGGGAGGCATCTCCCTCTGGACCGAAAGCGGTCTGTAATAGGATATTTCAATTCCTGTACCGAGAAAAATTGCCCTCCGATGGACTTGAAAATGACGATTACTGATTTTATATTATTGATAATAATCATAAAATATTTATTAGGAAGCAATGATTCCGATCTTTTAAAAACAGGAATTAATGGTTCCTGATTGAGGGCGAACCGTGAGGATCGGTGGTCAAAAAGGTCTGGACACCCAATACGCTGATTCCCATTGACAAGGCCGGTCTTGCATGCCAAAGAAGTCTTAAATTCGAAAGGATAAGAAATGCCGGAACTTCCCGAAGTCGAGACCCTCTGCCGACAATTGAACACCCTTCTGCCCGGCCAACAGATCCTTGCTATCGAGATCCTCGATCCTCGCCTGGGGACTGCGGCTGGTTTGGCGGGCAGGACAATAGAGGCGGTGTCCCGGCAGGGGAAATATATCAAGATCGGAGCAGGGGCAACCACTCCTGGTTGCAAGCCCGGCCGCGAAAAACGCCGCCGTACCGAAGCGGGTGGCCCTTTGAACCTGTTGCTTCACCTGCGGATGACCGGCCGCCTTTTCTGGCAGCGGGATGAAGCTCCCCTTCCCCCTTACACGCGGATGATCTTTTCTTTTTCCGGCGGCCGGCTGCTGTTGATCGATCCGCGCCGGTTCGCCACCTTTTCCCCGGGGACGGCAGAGGCTGCCCCGGCGCCTCTGGCCAACCCCTTGGAGGAGTTTCCGGCGCGCCGCCTTCGGGAGATCGCCGGCGACAGGCGACTGCCCGTGAAGGCCTTCCTTATGGACCAGCGTTTTATCGCCGGCATCGGGAACATCTATGCCTGCGAGATCCTGCACAAGGCCGGGATCGATCCCCGGCGGCCGGCGGGCAGCCTGAAGCTGGCCGAATGGCGAAAGGTGGAGAAGTCTGCCGGCGTCGTTCTTCCCAGGGCAGTGGCCTGCCGGGGAACGTCGATTTCGGACTGGCGGGATCTTTTCGGCATGAGCGGGACAAACCAGGACCACCTCGAGGTTTACGGACGGGAGGGCGAGCCCTGCTCGCACTGCGGCGCTCCGATCGAACGGATGAAGATGAGCGGCCGCGGGACCTGGTTTTGCCCTTCCTGCCAGGAATAACCGGTCGCTGTCGGTGACGGGAAGGCGAACAGGGTTACTTGCCGCAAACGCGCGTAAACGCCGCTGGAAGTGAAGATCTGTTTGACAAAGGGCGAGAATTGCGGTATCCCTCAACCAGCTTTTGGTGAAATAAATCGGGTGTTTTCAGCGGGGTAGCATGATTTTTCCGAAGATCGCGAGTTGCAATTAAGGGAAGGGTTTTGCATGCCTGCTTTTGAGGCGCATTGTCAAAGAACTTGCGAAGGCCACATGGAAAGGACGCCATGAAGAAAGCACTGATTACCGGGATCACCGGCCAGGATGGGTCATACCTTGCTGAATTTCTTCTCTGCAAAGGCTACGAAGTCCACGGAATCAAGCGTCGCACCTCGCTTTTCAACACCGACCGGATCGACCATCTCTACCAAGACCCGCATGTGGGGAATCGCCGTTTCATCCTCCACCATGGCGACCTGACGGATTCGTCGAGCCTGATCAGGATCATCCAGCAGGTCCGGCCGATGGAAATCTACAATCTCGCCGCTCAATCCCATGTGGCCGTTTCTTTCGAGGAACCGGAATACACGGCCAATTCCGATGCCATCGGGACGTTGCGCATTCTCGAAGCCATCCGCATTCTCGGTATGGAAAAAGAGACCCGCTTTTATCAGGCGTCCACTTCCGAACTCTTCGGCAAGGTGCAGGAGATACCCCAGAAGGAAACCACGCCCTTTTATCCCCGGAGCCCCTATGCGGTGGCCAAGCTCTATGCCTACTGGATCACGGTGAATTACCGGGAAGCCTACGGGATGTACGCCTGCAACGGCATTCTTTTCAACCATGAATCCCCGGTGCGGGGAGAGACCTTTGTCACCCGCAAGATTACCCGGGCCCTGGCTCGAATCAAGCTCGGTCTGCAGGAGGCGCTCTATCTGGGGAATCTCGATGCCAAGCGGGACTGGGGCCATGCCCGGGATTATGTGGAAATGCAGTGGCTCATGCTCCAGCAGGACCAACCGGAAGACTTCGTGATTGCCACGGGCGTGCAGTACAGCGTTCGTGATTTCATCAACGCGGCGGCAGACGAGTTGGGGATGAAGATTGGCTGGAAAGGCCAGGGGATTGAAGAGATCGGAATTTGGGAAAACACACCTCACCAAGGATCAGGGCAAAGCATCGTCCGCGTCGATCCCCGGTATTTTCGTCCCACAGAAGTGGAAACGCTGTTGGGCGATCCGACCAAAGCCCGCGAAAAGCTCGGCTGGGTTCCCAAGATCTCGTTCCCGGAGCTGGTGGCCGAGATGGTGCGCGAAGACCTCAAGATCGCCGAACGGGATGAACTGGTCAAGAAAAGCGGCTATACGGTCTATTGCCATAATGAATGAAAAAGAGATGCGGACTTCCTTAGCAGGGAGTTGGATTATCGCGTCCAATTACGAACCCAAGACGACCAACGGCGGTCGGTGCGCTCTTAGGATAGGATCATCGGAATGAGTTCTAAAACGTTCGACAAGCGTATCACCATCACCGGAGGAAAGGGCTTTTTAGGAAAGCATCTTATCAAGGCCTTTCAAGACAAAGGATACCGGAATCTTGCGATTGCCGATCTGCCGGAATACAACCTGATCCGTCCGGAAGACATCCAGCGCCTTTACGACGAACAGCGGCCCGACGTCGTGGTCCACCTGGCGGCCAAGGTCGGCGGCATCGGCTTCAACCAGGAAAATCCGGGTTCCCTCTTCTACGACAACATCATGATGGGCGTTCCGCTGCTCCACGAGGCCTCCCTCCGGAAGATAGAGAAATTCGTTGCCCTGGGCACGATCTGCGCCTACCCCAAGTTTACCCCGGTGCCCTTTAAAGAGGACGACCTCTGGTGCGGCTATCCCGAAGAGACCAACGCTCCCTACGGCCTGGCCAAGAAGATGATGCTCGTCCAGTCCCAGGCCTATCGCCAGCAGTACGGCTTCAATTCGATTTTCCTGCTGCCCGTCAACCTCTATGGTCCTGGCGACAACTTCGATCCCCGCTCCTCCCACGTGATCCCGGCCCTGATCAAGAAGTGCGTCGATGCCGTCCGGCAGGGCGATCCCGAGATCGTCGTCTGGGGGACCGGCGCCGCCACCCGGGAGTTTTTCTACGTCGAGGATGCCGCCGAGGCGATCGTTCTGGCGACCGAAAAATACGACAAGTCCGATCCCGTGAACATCGGCGCCGGTTTCGAGATCGCCATTCGGGATCTGGTGACCCTCATTGTCGAACTCACCGGTTTCAAAGGCCGCGTCGTCTGGGATGCCTCCAAACCCGATGGCCAGCCGCGGCGAATGCTCGACACCACCCGCGCCACCGAGGAATTTGGCTTCCGCGCCAAAACCGATTTTCGCGCCGGCCTGACCAAAACCATTGCCTGGTACCGTAACGCCCATTCATAATCGGCTTGTTTTTTTCAGCGGATGAACCCATGCGGGGGTAGAAAGCGCCCTTCAGGGCGGGAGAAAATAGACCATGATGGCGATGTTCGTTCTGAAAAAAATGGTCAGCCGGCTCCTCTTCCCCCTCTCCTTGATCATGGAACTGCTGCTTCTGGGGATTTTTCTTAAGAAAAGAAGAACCCTGGTCTGCGTGATGGCCGTTGCGCTCCTCTATCTCTTTTCTTTTTCGCCTTTTGCCCATTTGATTTTACGGCCCCTGGAAAGCCGGTACGTGCCGGTGACCGCGGCGGATCTGAATAGGGAGGTGAAATGGATCGTCGTTTTGAGTGGCGGTTCCCGGGCTGACAAAGGTCTGACTCCCGAAGACCGTTTGGGCGCGGCGACTTTGAAGCGTCTGCTGGAAGGGGTGCGGTTGAGCCGTCTGCTTCCCCAGGCACGGCTCATTCTTTCCGGCGGGGATTACCGGGGAATGGCTCCGGATGCCCTTTTTATGCGGCAGGTGGCTCTCGATCTGGGCGTGCCGCGGGAGAGGATTCTGGTGGAAAGCGCTTCCTGGGATACGGCGGATCAAGCCGCCTTCCTGAAAGGTCGTCTGGGGCGGAATGCTTTCTACCTGGTCACCTCCGCCAGCCATATGCCGCGGTCGATGCGGATCTTTACCCGCTCGGGCGTCCGACCGATTGCGGCCCCGACGGATTATCAGGCAGTTTCCGCCGGGTCCTTGGCGGCCATGGACTTTGTTCCCGCTGCCGATGCCCTCGCCAATACGGAGACGGCCTTTTACGAATACCTGGGGATTGCCTGGGAGTCCCTCAAAGCTATTTCAACTTTTCTTCCACCGATTTGATTTTCCCCTCGATGCGGTTCTCCGCCCCTTTCCGGTAGTCCATCTGGAGCGTCATGTAGATCCGGTCGCAATCCTTCTGTAGTTCCCCAAAGCACCGCTCCACCACCGCCATGACCGCTGCCCATTCCCCTTCGACGGCCGTGCTCATGGGGCCCAACTGGTAGGGGAGCCCGCTTTTCCGGATGATCCGGAGTGCCCGGGCCACATAGGGGCTGACGCTCGTTCCCTTGTCGGTGGGGAAGATGGAAAAGTGAATCAGTACACTCATGGTTCCTCCGTTTTCCTTTCCATAATCCGGTCGCTGTTTCCGTCCTTATCGGGACTTTCGATCTAAACGTGATAGGTCGATATTCCGGCCGCTCACTTTTTCAGCGCCGCGTCGATCAGCCCCTCCACGTTGCGGCATTCGCTACAGACGATCATGCCGTTTTTATCGACCAGGACCAGCGATGGGACCCCCCGGACCTCGTAGATGCCGGCTGCGATGCCCTCTTCGTCGAGCAAGACCCGGTAGGGAAGGCGGTTGTCGGCGGCGAATTTGGCGACCTTGGCTTTGGACTCCTGGATGTCGATATTGACGATCTCCAGTCCCTGCTTCGCATAAGTGGAATGGAAGGCCTTGAAGTGGGGAATCTCGGACTTGCAGAAGGCGCACCAGGTCGTACTGAAGATGATCAGGACCGGTTGTTTTCCCCGATAGTCGCTGAGGCGAAATTTTTGGCCTTTAAGATCCCTGAGGACAAAATCGGGGGCCTTTTCCTGAGGGGCTGCCGGCGCCGACGGTGCGACTTGCTGGGTTTTGACCGACTGGGCGGGTTTGGCGCCCGAGGCGGGAACGCCGGCAGGCAGCAAGAGCAGACAGACGGTCAGTGCCGCCGTAATGAGGGCGCTTCCTCTGGTGCAAAAAGAAGGCAGCGGGCTTTTGCGATTCAGCGGATAAAACATTTTTTCTCCTTTAAAACCAGAGCATTCCTGCGTTGATCAGAAAATACTCCCCCGTTCCGAGGAGTATCCAGCCGAACAGCCGGCTGATCCGGACCATCCAGGGGCCGGATCGGGGGATGCCGGCCAGCAGGCCGGCGAAGGTGCCCAGGAGGATGAGGAGGGTTCCCATCCCCAGGGCAAAAACGAACATCAGACTGGAGGCGAACAAGACGTTGTCCCTGGTCGCTGCATAACCGAGAACCACCGCCAGGGCCGGCGCCGTGCAGGGTCCCATCACAAATCCCGAGGCTGCCCCGACGAGGAAGCTGCCGAGCATCCCTTTGGCCCTGCTTTCCCGCTGGGTCCTGGCCACGCAGGAGGGGGTGCGGATGGAGAGCGTGAAGACCCCCAGCATGGAAAGCCCCATGAGCAGGCAAAGATTTCCGATCAGGAAATAGGTCCAGGGGTTGGTCTGGATCTGACCGAAGAGCTTTCCGGACAAGGCGGCGACGGCCCCGAGCACCGTGTAGGTCACGGCCATGCCCAGAACGTAGATCAGCGAAAGGAGAAAGGCGCGGCGACGGGAGACGCTGCCGTGGGCGCCGATGAAGGAGACGGTGATCGGAATCGCCGGGTAGATGCAGGGGGTGAAGCTGATCAGGATCCCGCCGAGATAGACGGCCAGATAGGCGAGGAAAAAGGATCCCTGTAGGTAGGCGGACAGACCGTTGACGAAATTCTCGATCAATGCAATACCAGCTGTCAATTATCAATTACCAGTGATCATGAGCCATGGCCGACGCGTCGCTGGCGAAGCGGAGTCCGGCCGTCCATCCTTTTTCGGTCGCGGTGCACAGCACGGCAACCGTTCATCCATTAACATAAAGACTCGGAAAGGTAAAATCTTTCTCCCCTTTTCTGCCGACAGGAAGGTCCTGTCGATCACCCTGCGAAGCGGGAATGTCATCAGGAAGGCTGCGAAGGTCTCTCTGTCGTTTTCGGTCCTTTTCTGCTATAAGCACGCTCGCGGCTGCCTGCCGGGCGCCCTGAGAATCGGATGCCGGCGCCAGCGCGATCCTGTCAATCCTTTCTTTGTATCCAGCTTAAATCACAGGAAAAGGGTTGCAGGATTTCGAGAAGTGATCCAAGATAGCCCTCTTTCTGTGGCAAGAGAAGGATGGGCCGTTAGGGCCGGGAAGCGAAGATGAAAAAAGATGCGAATCTGATGCCCGTTCAGGTTTCGGGCGCAAAAGAACCGAACCGCTGCCTTTCCTGCGGGACCACGGAGCATATCGGCCGGAGGCGGTACTGCTCCATCGACTGCCGCCAGAAGCTCAAGCAACGGCTCGATATGCGCTGCGGCCTCCTCCAGGCGCTGAACACCCGCTACGCCACCTTTTACTTCTCCGACCTGCTGATCGTCATGGACATCCTGCCTTCGGGATACAAGGAGATCCACAGCTTCTATTATCCCCGGACGCCGGGCAGCTCTCCGGGCGAGGATTTCAGCCGCATGGCCGACATCCTGGGCGAGACCTGGTGGGCCGAACAGCGGCGGACGAAAAAACGGTACTTTGCCTCCCTCCATGTCCTGAATCTCGCAGTCCGCAACCACGTGCCGGCGCAACTGGTCAAACCGCCGATCATCCACACGCCGACCGTCGCGCCCGCTTCGTTGATCTATCTGAATCTGGAGAGGTCCAACCTGGATTCGCCCGAGCTGGGGAAGATCATCAAGAACGCCTACCGGCGGCAGGTCAAGATCCACCATCCCGACCTCGGCGGCGATGCGCGGATGTTCCGGAAGATCCACCAGGCCTACGAAGACCTGATCCGCTGGGCCGAGAATCCGAACTTCATCCGTCATCGCGGCTTTCCGGACAAGTGGTTCTATCAAGGGGACAAGGACCGCTGGATCCAGCCGACGCCGCTCTATAAATAGGACGCGCGCACCTATTTATCCTTTGACGCCCCGCCGATCCCCCGTTATAATCGCAAAAAAGCATCAAGATCCTTTCGAAATTTCTGTAAACCCAGGGAGGTGGTCATGAACGATCGGTTGAAGATCGCGATCAACACCGGCGGCGGCGATGCCCCCGGACTCAACGCCGTCATCTATGCCGTGACGATGGCGGCCGAGCGTCGCGGCTGGGAAGTCTATGGGATCCACACCGGCTACAAGGGGTTGCTGGACACCGATCTGATCACCCGTCTCACCCCCGAGAAAGTCTGCGGGATCGTCTCCCTCGGCGGCACGATTCTCGGCACGACGAACAAGGGCGATCCCTTCAACATGCCCGTCAAGAACGCCGTGGGCGATGTGGAATGCCGCGATGTCTCGGGGAAGATCCTCTCCAATTTCAAACGGCTGGGACTCGATGTCCTGATCGCCGTCGGCGGTGACGGCTCTCTGCGGCTGGCCCACCGTTTCGCCCAATTGGGGATGCCGATCATCGGCGTCCCCAAGACGATCGACAACGATCTGGCGAGCACATTGGTCACCTTCGGCTTCGATACGGCGGTGACCACCTCGACCGAAGCGATCGATAAGCTCCACTCCACGGCCAGCGCCCATCAGCGGGTGATGGTCGTCGAGGTGATGGGCCGCTACGCCGGCTGGATCGCGCTCAACAGCGGCATCTCCGGGTCGGCCGATGTGATCCTGGTCCCCGAGATCCCCTTCACCATGGAAAGCGTTTGCGAGAAGATCATGGACAACGAGCTGCACGGGAAGGACTACGGCATCGTCGTTGTCGCCGAAGGGGCCAAGGCCCTGGGCGGCCAGATGATCACCAAGGGGGCCGGGGAAGAGGGGCGCCAGGAGGTGCTTTTGGGCGGCATCGGCGAATGGGTGGCCAAGGAGATCCATAAACGGACGGGTAAAGATACCCGCTCTTTGGTCCTGGGACACCTACAGCGCGGCGGTTCGCCTACGACCTTCGACCGGTTGATCGCGTTGCGTTTCGGCGCCGCGGCAGTCCGCTTCATCGCCGAGGGGCAGCGCAACGTGATGGTGGCCAATCAGCCGCCGACCATGGTGCCCGTTCCCCTGGCCGAGGCCGCGGAAAAGATGAAATCGGTGCCCCTCGATTCCGATTCGATCCTCACGGCCCGCGATCTGGGGATCAGCTTCGGCGACGAGTGAAGCGGCTGTTCCGACAGGGAGGATAGAATGAGCGGCAGCACGTACGGTCTGGAAGACAAGGTCGTTATCGTGACGGGCGGAAGCCGGGGGATCGGCCGGGAGTTGGCCCGCAGTTTCCTCGGGCAGGGGGCGCGGGTCGTCATCTGCGGCCGCAAAAAGGAGAACCTGGATGCGGCCCTGGCGGATCTGGGCGGCGGCGAGCGGCTCCTGGCCGTAACCGCCCATGTGGCCCGCGAAACCGATGTGGAAGCCCTCTTCGCGGCGGTCGTTCAGCGATTCGGCGGCCTCGATGTCCTGATCAACAACGTGGGGATGAACCTGCCGACGGTCTCCGTCGCCGATACGGATCTGGCCGTCTGGAACAAGATCATCGAAGGCAACCTGACTAGCGCCTTTCTCTGCGCCCGCCAGGCCGCCCGGATCATGAAGGAGAAGAAACGGGGTAAGATCGTCAGCCTCTCGTCGATCGCCGGTACACGGGCCGCCCCCGGCATGGGGATCTACGGCGTCGCCAAGGCGGGTCTCGAAATGCTCACGAAAGTCCTGGCCGCGGAACTTGCCGCCTGCCACATCCAGGTCAACGCCGTCGCCCCGGGGATGGTGCGGACCGACTTCAGTAAGCCCTTCTGGTCGGAGCCTTCGATCTGCGAACAGATCGTCAAGATGATTCCCGAAGGACGGATCGCCGAAGCGGCCGATCTGATCCCCCTTGTCCTGATGCTGGCCTCCAGTCAGGCGGACTACATCACCGGGCAGACGATCGCCGTAGACGGCGGGGCCACGGCCATATGAGCCTGACCGCCGGGATCGATATCGGCTCGATCACCGCCAAGGCCGCCGTCATGAGCGGCAAGGAGATCCTGGGGACGCGGGTGAGCTTCACGGGCTACCATTCCGAGACGGCGGGCCGCCGCGTTTTCGAGGAACTTCTCGGGGAACTGGGGCTCTCCCGAGACAGGATCGGTCGGATCGTGGCCACGGGCTACGGCCGCAAGAATGTGAGCTTTGCCGACAAGGCGGTGACGGAAATCATGTGCCACGCCGCCGGGGCGCGCTGTCTCGAACCTGCCGTCCGATCGCTCATCGATATCGGCGGGCAGGACAGCAAGGCCGTCCTCATGGATGAAGCCGGACGGGTCGTGAATTTCACGATGAACGACAAGTGTGCCGCCGGGACCGGCCGTTTTCTCGAGGTGATGGCGCGCGCCCTGGAGGCGGACCTGGACGGATTCGGCGCCCTTTCGCTCAAGGCGGATCGGCCGGCCCAGATCAGCAGCCTCTGCACGGTCTTTGCCGAGTCGGAGGTGATTTCGCTCATCGCCCGGGGGGAGATGCGGGAAAACATTGCGGCGGGGATTCACGAGGCGATCGCCTCCCGGATCTCCGCCATGGCCGGCCGGATCGGCCTGGTTGCCCCGGTCATGATGACGGGAGGGGTCGCCCGGAACAACGGTGTCGTTCGGGCCCTGGAAAAGGCGCTCGGGATGCCGATCATCGTCTCGCCCCAGGCCCAGCTCACGGGCGCCATCGGCGCGGCGTGCCTTGCTCAGATTTAATAGGGGGACAGCTCCCCTATTTCCAAGGGGAGCTGTCCCCCTATTTATTTTGTTATAAGGGGTGTGGCTGTGAAGACAAGAATCAGGGAGATGGCGGAGGGGCTCTACATGGTCACCCTGCCCATGCCCTTTCGGCTGAAGTATGTGAACATCTTTGTGGCGATCGAAAAAGAGGGAATCACCCTCATCGACACGGGGCCCCAGATGGAAGGGGTCCTGCCCGCCCTGGAGGACTCTCTCGGTTCGCTCGGCCGGCGGGTGGAAGACTGCCGCCGGATCCTGATCACCCATTTCCATGCCGACCACTGCGGTCTGGCGGGTCTCATCGCCGAGCGGTCCGGTGCCGGCATCTTCCTTTCCGAGATCGACGCGCTGGCGATTCGGACCTTCATGGACCAGGATCTGCGCATGGATCATCGCCGCCGCTTCGGTCGGGAAAACGGTCTCGATGCCGAGACGCTCGCCGTCATCGAGAAGGCCGTTTCCGCCTTCCGGACGGCCACCGCCCCCTTCAATGCGACGGGGATTCTCTCCGGCGGCGACTCTCTGACCGTCGGAGGAAGGACCATGGAGGTCTTAGCGACACCGGGCCACAGCCGCGGCCACCTCTCCTTCTACCTACCCGCAGAGCGTCTCTTCATCGCCGGGGACCATGTCCTGCCGCACATTACCCCCAACTTGAGTCCGGACCTGCTCGATCCTGCCTTCCGTCCCCTACAGAGTTTCCTGGCATCCCTGGAGCAGGTCGCCTCCCTTCCCGTGGAGATGGTCTATCCGGCCCACGGCCAGCCGTTCCCCGACCTGAAGGATCGGGTCGCGGAGATGGAAAAGCACCATCATGAAAGAAAGGGAATTGCGCTGGAGGCGCTTGCCGAGCGGCCCAAAACGGCGACGGAGGTCTCCCGGTTCATCTTCGGCTCCGATCTTCCCCCCTTCGACCGGTATCTGGCGGTCAGCGAGAGCTACGTCCACCTGATCGAACTGGCCGCGGAGGGGGCGATCCGGCAGGAGCAGGGCAACGGCCTGCGCATTTTCCACCGGGCGTGATTTAAGGAGAAGATTTTGTCCTATTCCGTACCCGCGTCGACGGGACGACGATTCATGGCCAGCTGTTTGCGGCCTTCCTTGAAGAGGACCTCCATGCGGTCGGCCGTAACCTGTTCGACGAATCCTCGTCCGAAATGGGCGTGGGCGATGATGTCCCCTTTTTCGTAAGACTCCGAAAGGCGGTAATCCCAGATGGCGGCATCGGGCGGCTGTTCGGCGCTGCGCAATTCCCACTGCCGCGCATCCGCCGGCCGGACCGGATTCGGTTTGGCCGCCGATCCTAATCTTCCGCCCGGACGGCGTTCCGCCGGGACCTCCCTTTTCTTTGCCGGTTTCGGTCCCCGGTAGCGGTGCTCGGCCCCGCAGGTCTTGCATTTTACGCTATGGACAGCCCCTGCCACCTCGTAGAGGACAATGTGCGCCAGCGTGAGCTGACAACGCAGGCAAAAGGCGTCGATGTTCTTTCCAACCAATGACACGTGATGAACCCCCTAGTGGTGATATTGAAGGGCTTCATTAGCACGGCAGGGGGATTTTGGAAACCGCTTTATGGTTGCTTTCCCTCGTGTTGTGCCGGAGTCTCCGATAAGCAGCTGATCAGGGGGCGCCTTTTTTCTTCGAATGAATCTGCCTGTTATTGTCTCGCGCCCACGAATCCTCCGGTGGCATGCTGTCCCCCCTGGCCGGCCTTCCAGACACCGCCAATGGCCTGGGCCGTGGTTCCATACAGGGAGCCGGCGGCGGCCTTTTCCGTCGCTGTGACACCTCCCACCGTCCAGGTTCCTGTCCCGGAGGTGATGGTGAAGTCGCTGCCCGTGATGGAACCCGAGGCACCGGAGACGGAAACGTATTTGCTGCTGTCTCCTCCGACGTCGGAGGCGTTAAGGTTGAAGTTGGTGACCGACGTGGAAGCGAAGTTCACTGAGGCGCTGAAGGTCCCCCGCAGAGAGGACGAACTGCCCCCCCCGGCAAAGAGAGTTCCCCAGGAATCGCCCTGGTAGGTGCCCGTCATGCCGACGTTCGGGGTCGTCATGTCGGTTGTCTTGTCGCCCCAGACGTAGGCCCCCCGGTTCTTGAAGTCGTAATTCGTTCCGATGACGTCCATCGCGACGGTCTGGGTCCAGGTTCCCCACTCCATGTAGGCGTTTGAGGCGATCTTCTCGAACGAAATAGATTTGTTAGGCGATCCGCTGCCGGGGTATACAGCGAGAATGGCGATTTGCTTCGGTGAGGCGGCCCCGTTGATCTGGAGAAGATTCGTTCCGTTGTAGGCCTCGGCGGTGGAGGTGAAATCCTGCCAGGCGGTGGACATGTAGGTCCCCACGTAGAGGTTGCTGGCGCTGTTTTCGAGCATTCCCGTAATGAAGCCTTGTTGGGCCGTCGGCGCGGCAACCCCGGTGAAGCTGTTGGAACTGATCCCCTGGTAGGTGCCCACGGCGCCCGTGCCGGTGGCGCTGTCGTACATCGCCCAGGGGCCACCGATGTAGTTGCCGTTTGTCCCGTAGAGAGAGCCCACAGCGCTTTTCCGGTCGGGAAAGACATCGCCGCTGCCGCCGTTCAATTTCCAAACGCCCGTTGTGGTATCGATCTTGAAATGGGCGTCGCTGCCGATCGTTCCCGAGGCGCCGGAGATGAGGGCCGAGGCGCCGCTACCGGAGACGGTCACATAGAAGTTGTTCACCGCTCCGGTCGTAAGGTTGACGGTGCTGCTGAAGCTCCCCGTCATGTTCTTGCCGCCTGCGGCTGTCCAGTAGGTGCCATAGGCCCCGCCGCTGAAGCTCGCCGACCCTGAGAACTTCGAAATATCGGGCGTACTGTAGCCGAGGACATAGTAGGCCCGGTTATCCACCCCGTAGCTGGTGCTATCGGTCGTGAATGGGGCAATCGTTGCCCAGCCCCACTCCATGAAAAAATTGGTGCCCAGTATCCCGTGGGTGATGGGGGTGCTCAGTTCCCCGGGCGACTTGGTCCCGGAGCTGAAATCAACCCACTTCAGAGTGGGATCACCGAACTTCCCGCCGCCGTAAATCCGCATGAAGTCCTTTGCAGGGTCATTCATCCCCCTGGCCCAAGAACTATCATCCATATTCTGCCGGTTCAGGCTCATGAAGACCTCTTCGAGGGCCCCGGTCGAGGCGTTTGACAGGAGGCCCGTGAAGTAACCGGCGCTCTTCCCTGATGCGTTTGGCTGCTGCAATCCGGGGTCCGTTACGCTGTCGGTCGGCTTGGTCGTCTGTTCGACCTGGGTGGTGTTCTGGTTCTGGATGACGTTTGAGGTATCGATCACCGGAAGGGTTGGCCCCGCGGGCTGCCCGCCGCCCGCGGTATTGTCGGGCGCATTGCCCCCGGTCTGTCCCTGGCTGCTTCCCGCTTCGCCGCCACCTGAACCGTTGCCCGTACTGCCGGAACTCCCACCGGAGCCGCTGGAGCCTCCACTTGATCCGCCGGCATTTCCGCCGTTGCCCGCCGGGGGTGGGACATTCGTTATGGACTGGAACCGCTGGGAGATTTGGGGGGGAGTCGGCATGAGAGCGCCCATCCCCTGGGGGGTGGTCGTGAGGCTCTGGCCCGCCCCGACCAGGGTCGTTGCTCCCGTCGTGTTCGAAGTGACCGCCACGGTGCCGTCGAACCCGTGGACCGTGGTGTTAATTACCGCTGTTCCCGATCCTCCTCTAGCTCCAGCCCCAGCCCCTGCCCCAGCTCCTCCACCTCCCCCCAACCCTCCCGGAATATTCGCCTGGGCCAGCCACAGATAGCGTCGCCAGTCGGGGGAGTTATCGGCGATAAGAAGTGGAAGGGTGTCCAGAGCCGCCGTGCCGTTGGTCTCGCCTTTTTCCTCGCTGATCTCCATGCCGAATTTCGTTCCCCGGACGCCGGCCGTCGCCGTCGGGCCCTCGACGGTCATCTCCAGGCTCTTGTGGTTGAGCAGGCGGATGGCGTAGAACATCGCCTTGCCCTTGACGAGGGAGAGGACGGACTTTTTCTCGGCGGTGCCGCGGTTTCCCGCCACCTCCTTGACTGCCAGGCGGCTGTCGTCCCCGATGGTGACGATGTCGTCGTTGAGGAGCTTGAGGCGGCACTTGGCATCCTTGAGCGTGAAGACCACGTCCTGCTCGTAGAGCTTGTCCCCGTTTGCGGCAAAGTAGGCCTGGCTCAGATCGCCCCGGGCCACGATCACATGGGCCAGGACGGTCTGAATCACGCCGGCCTCCTGCGTTGCGGCTGGGATGAAGTAGTCTTTCACCGAGACATCCTTCAGCTCCTTGGGGAGCTGGCTTGCCGCTACGGCGCGGCCCCGGTTTTCGGCGGCGAGGACGTTGCGGACCTGCCATCCGCAGAGGAGCAGCAGGAACAGGATGGCAATCAGGGAAAGGGGTATGCGACGGTTCATATAACCTCCCGGAAAAATCAGAAATAGAAACCCATGCTGAGGGTGTAGGTCTGCTTCCTGAACGTGAAGAGTTCAAGATTCGACAGGTTTTCGATGTAGTTGTAGGAGAGCGAGGCGAACAGGTGGTTCAGCAACTCCTGGCTCACGACGGCGGAGAAGCTGTGCCGCCGATCCACCCGCTCCTCGTTGTAGAGAATGGGCGCCGCCTTGTAGTCCCTCATTCCGAATTGGTAGCGGAAGAAAAGATCGGTCTTGGTGGAAAAACGGGTGTAGTAGGAAATGGCTCCGTAGGGGGCGGTGTAGGAGAAACGGCGGGCCTCCGCCGCGACGTATTCCTTCCCGAGGCTAAGGGAGACGATATGCCGGCGATCCAGAAAATAAAAGTTCGGCGTAAGTTCGTAGCGGTTCGTGACGTTGTTCTGATCCTGGTTGGTCAGCTCCATGAACCGCTCTTTGCTGTTAGAGTAAAGGGCTTTGAGGCTGAAGGAGGAGGTGAAGTAATGTTCCCAGCTCGGCCGGAAGTGGTAGATGGTCGAAAGAGGATCGCTGCCGAGTTCCTGTTTGGAGATCCCCAGGGGGAGCTTCACGATATCGTTCGGCCCCACCCACCAGAGGCCGGTTGAAAAATCTCCGAGGAGATAATTGTATTTGCCGTTCCGGAAATAGAACTGGTTGTATACATCGGCCGTCGTGTTCCAGAGGAAGCCTTTCTTTTCTCCGAAGTCGTAGAGGACGTTTCCCGAGAAGTTCTCGATCGAGGCCCAGTCGCTGATTTTCGTGGCGCTGTCGTCCAGGGTCAGGGTTCCCCCCGTTACGCTGAGGACCTTTTGGTCCGGGCCGCTGGAGACATTGCTGTCCCACTGGAGCCCCTGGGAGAAACGGACATTCCAGAAAAGGGTCTTCGTGCTCTCCTCGATGGCGGCCAGGAGGCGGTCGATATTCTGAACCACCGCTTCGGGCGGCCGGGCCTGCTTGACGAGTTCCGCCTCGCGGCGGGCCTCCTCGTACTGCTTCAACTGGAAATGGGCGGCGGCCAATTCGAGGCGGACCCGATGCAGTTGGGGATCGATGGTCAGCATCCGTTGGAACTTTTCGATCGCCAGCTTGGTTTCGCCGACGTTCATGGCGCTTGTCCCTAGCCACCACATGATATCCATGGTTTCCACATCGGCGGCGATCAGGTTGAAGATGGGCAGGGCCTGGGCGAATTTCCCGTCGTAATAGAGCGTCAGGGCCTCGGTGAGCTTGTCGTCGAGGCCGGCGATCTTGTCCGCCGGCATCTGGCGGAGCTTATCGACCGCTTCCTGATGGGCGGTTCGATAGTCCGGCTCCCCGCTCGGCTGGGCGGATTCGAGGGCGGGTGGCGTGGTGGCCGAGAGCTGGCCATGGGCCGGCGTGGTGCTGAAGACCAGGACGGTAAAGGGGATCAGGCACAGGCCGGACAGAGAAGAAACGTATTTTTTGCTCATGATGAAAATCCTCGGAAGAGTGATAGTCGAAACCGTTCCGCATCCGGATAGTCTGAGTGATTGACGCCTCGGGCCTGGCGTTCGTCATTCGAGTCATTCAAAGAAACGAATATTCGTTCGATCTACAGACGATAAGGTTCACATTCGTATTATAAATACTAGAAAGGAACGCACTTTTTGTCAAGGTGAGAATCTTGACGGTATTTGATAATCGCAGGACATCATGCTTATGCGAATGGTAGGCATAATCTAACAGCAGCCGTCGAACGATCTTTCCGGCCTGATATTGACATTTACCGACGGCGTGAGTATCTAAAATGAAAAAAGAAATGATTTTAATTTGTTGAAGCGGCTTCTGGGTGAGGGTGCGTTGCGATATCGAGTTCAGCGGGGGCTATTTCGTAGCTTTTTCCTCTCATAGACAAAGACATCGACTGCCAATATATTAATAAAAATTGTCGAAGAGTTACCTGTTTTTCTGACTGAAGGGTCCTGGGCTGGACAAGGTTTTTAAAAAAGGAGAATTCAATATGGAAACACTACACAAATGGCGGCTTTCCATTCGGCTGGTTTTAATCGTCGCGATCTTGTCGGCGCTTTTGGTAAGCGCCGCTTTTGGCGCGCAAGGGAATACCTCGGCTATCGCGACTCCCGGGAAACAGGCCGCCGTGCCGGCCAAGGCGTTTCCCTCGCTGGAGCTTCCGATCCCGCAGAGCGAGCAGGAAAAGGGTTATCTGGGTCTTTCCGGATCGGGAACGTTCCGGATCGGGCAAATCAAGGCCCCGGTGCTGCTCATCGAGGTCTACAGCTTCTATTGTCCCCATTGTCAGGTGAGCGCCGCCCGGGTAAACGATCTCTATCGGAAGATCCAAGAGAATCCTGAACTCAGGGATAAGATCAAGATGATCGGAATCGCGGTCGGCAACAGTTCCTTTGAGGTCGATTCCTACCGGGAGAGATATGAGGTGCCCTTTCCCCTCTTTTCCGACTTGAACATGGAAATGACCGAAAAACTCGGCGTCAGGGGGACGCCTACCTTTATCGGCGTCAGAACCGACCGGGGGGAGGGGCAGCCGTCGTTCTATTTCGGCGAAGGCGGTTTCGAGGACGCCCAGCAGTTTTTGGAAAAGATGATCCAAATGTCCGGGTTGAAATAGGAGGAAGAAGATGAACGGACAAACAGGCAAGTTGAAAAGTTTGCTGTTGATCGGCCTGTTCTGGCTCGCGGGAGGCCTTTCGGAGGCCTGTGCCCAAGCTGTCGGCTTCACGGAATTCATTTATCCCATGGGACTTCTCAAGCCTACGGACAGCGTTCCCGCATTGAAGGTCGGAGAGGCAGCCCCCGATTTCAGCCTTCCGGCGGTCGCCGGGGGAAAAGTCTCCCTTAGCCAATTCAGAGGGCAAAAGAATGTCGTCATTTCCTTTGTCCCCGCGGCATGGACGCCCGTGTGTTCCGGCCAGTGGCCCGGCTATAACATCTCCAAAGACCTTTTCGAAAAGCATGACGCGATTCTTCTGGGCATTACGGTGGACAACGTCCCCACCCTCTATGCCTGGACGAAACAGATGGTGAATCAGAACGAAAAACTATGGTTCCCCGTTCTGTCCGATTTTTATCCCCACGGCGCCGTGGCTTCCCGGTATGGCGTGCTCCGTTCGGACGGGACGTCGGAGCGGGCGCTGTTCGTGATCGACAAAAAGGGGATCATCACCTATATCGATGTCCATGACATCAACCAGCGGCCGCTGCTCGACGAACTTGCCAAAGCCCTTGCGCGTTTGAACCGGTGAAGGGTTGGTCTGGACTGGGGGCCTCAACGCCCGGTCCTGAAATGCGCTTTTGCCGGGGGATTTACCTGTACGCGTTCGGCCTGAGATGCTGCCTGCCGAAGCGTGTATGAAACACACTGGGAGACATATCGCTTATGATCGAGTATATCCGTCTTCTCCTCGAAGAAGCTTTCCGTTTGGGTTCTTTTCTGCCTTTCTTCCTCATGTTCGGCGGGGGAGTGCTGGCGTCCCTGACGCCTTGCACCTATCCGGTCCTTCCCTTGACGGTTGGTTACATCGGCAATCAGGCGGCGGGCGATCGGTTGAGGGCTTTTCTGCTGAGTCTTTCCATGGTGACCGGTCTGGCCGCGGTTTATGCGCTTCTGGGTTGCGCCGTGGCGGCGCTGGGGGGAACCTTCGGGGCGCTCATGGGCAACGGCTGGGTGCTTTTTGCGATTTCCGCCTATTTCCTCGTCATGGGGCTCTATCTCCTGGATGTGTTTCAGTTCCCCATTCCCCGGTTTTTATACGCCCTCCAGGCGAAACCGGGAAACCGCAGGGGACTTCTGGGGGCCTTCGTCGTCGGAGGGGTCAGCGGCCTGATTGTCGGACCCTGTACGGGCCCCATCCTGGCCGTTGCCTTAGGGGCGATTGCCCTGACCCTGAAAAACGTGCAGGGCGCCGAGTACGCCCTACAGATCTTCAAGGGCGGGGTGCTCCTCTTTCTCTTCGGCTTTGGCCAGGGGGCGCTGATCCTCCTGGCGGGGACCTTTACCGGCTTCCTCTCCAGGCTTCCCAAATCGGGCGGATGGATGGTGGCGGTCAAAAAAGGTTCCGCCCTGCTGATCATCGCCATGGCAAGTTTCATGTTTGTCTTCGTGGGGCAAAACACCGATTTCCCGAGCCTGACCCGGTTTCTGGCCGGTACGCCGGCCACGACGGAGATTTCGCGGCTCGACAAAATAAATGAGGAGACAGCGAAACCCCGCGCCATCGAACAGCGCTCGACCGGTCCGGCCCCCGACTTCACCCTGCCTTCGCTGGGAGGCATCGACGTCAGTCTGAACCGCTTGAAAGGAAAAAAAGGGGTCGTTCTGGTATTCTTCGCGACCTGGTGCGTCAACTGCATGAAAGAGGTCCCGGAGATCAAACACTTCGCGGATGAGGTGCGCAAAGACAACATCGTCGTCCTCGGCATCAATTTCAAGCAGTCCGATGAGATCGTGATGCGCTTCAAGCAGTCCCATAACATCAATTACGGATTGGTCCTGGATAAAGACGGCAAGGTCACCACCGATCTGTACGGCATCACGGGGATCCCTCATGTGGTCGGCATCGATGGCAACGGGGAGATCGTCTACAGAGGATCGAACCTGCCGCACAACAAGACCGAATTCGTCGATCAGTTGAAAAGGGGGCTGCAATAGGAAGTAGGCCCTGTGCCGACCGTGGTCCCCTAACTTTCTTCCGGGAGCCTTCGGCCACCCACCGGCAGGACAGGGATGAAGCTGCGTTCATAAAAAAACCCCCCGGTCCGCTGGACCGGGGGGTTTTATGCTTGCTTACAATGAGGAATTAGTTTCTTCCCTTCGGGGAGAGGGGCAGTTCACCGAAAATATCCTTATAGATATCGTCTTCCATGTTGACGGACCAGACCTTCTTCGAACCGACGAAAATGTCTGTCGCCTTGATGGACTTCAGTTTCGCATTGACGGTCCCATCGACTTTGACCGTCTGGTTGATGTGGCGTGCCATCACGGCCCGGTCGACATTGGTCACGAAATAATAATCGCCCTTTGCGGCGTCCACGAGGACGACAAACACGTTCTCAACGGCGGCAACGGGATCTTCCATTCCCACGGGGCATACCTTCCCCTGGGTCACGCACTGGAAGCCCTGCACAGAACCGGAGATGCTCGCTGCCATCACCATAGCCGGCGCCATCATCAACACCAAACCGATAATCATCAATCCAAAAAATTTCTTCATTTTCTTTTCTCCTCCATTTTAGTTTATGTTTTCATTAAAAGCTTCTGTTCCACGTTCCCACATGCCTATGAACTAACCCTCGCCCACCTCCTTTCTTACGATCGAACAGAAATTGACGTTTCCGAATTCCAAAAATCCTTTGAAAATAAGGCGGCCCTTTTTTTCTTTGCCGCTGGCATCCAGTCCTGTTGGGAGATGCAGCCCAACGAGGTCAATTGTTGATAGTAAAATAATGGTACCGAGGGACAAAATCAATGAGGGTTGTTTGAAGGCCTAATGGTAGTTAAATACTACCAATAAGGCGAACTTTTTGAGAGGTCTGCGGTCTGCGGATGTCCGGAATAACGGAGCAATTCCCATGCTCTTCATCGTAAAACGCCGGAGCCGGCGAGACCTGGCGTGCCTGCCCGCCAGGGGCAGGGAAACTCTCTCACCCGATCTTGACTTCCCTGAACCGCGCATCAATCGCCTGCTGGTAGCTATCGCATACCGAAAACCATACCATGGATTCGCATTGTCTTTGGCAGTGACGACCGCTAGTCTTCAAAAAGCAGGCGTTAAAAAGAAACAAGCCGGATGCGTTCCCCGTCCGGCGATTGAGGGATGGTCGGCAACGCGGCCCGCCATTCCTGGGAACCGCGCCGTCGCGATTCAAACAGGAAAGAGGAGGACGAACCCATGTTCCGGTTCAAGGATCGACGTCAGGCAGGCCAACTTCTTGCCGAGCGATTGTTCAAGTATGCAGGGGCGCCCGAGACAATCGTTCTCGGGCTTCCCCGGGGCGGGGTGGCGGTTGCATACGAGGTGGCCGTTAAACTCGAACTTCCCCTCGATGTCTTCCTGGTCAGGAAATTGGGCGTGCCCGGTTATGAGGAGCTGGCCATGGGAGCCATTGCCTCGGGCGGCGTGCGGGTTCTGAACCAGGACGTGCTGCGCCAGATCCGCATCTCCGAAAGCGCCGTCGAGGCGGTGACGCGGAAGGAAGAACGGGAACTCCTCCGGCGGGAGGAGGCTTATCGGGGGAACCGCGCCCGTCTTGATGTCAAGGCGCTCACGGCGATCCTGATCGATGACGGTCTGGCAACCGGTGCGACGATGCGCGCCGCCGTGACCGCTTTGCGCAAGCAGGAGGCCAAGCGCATTGTCGTTGCCGTTCCTGCCGCGGCTCCGGAAACCTGCGACGAATTCCGCGCCGAGGTGGACGAGATTGTCTGCGCCATAACGCCCACGCCATTCCATGCCGTCGGCATCTGGTATGAAGATTTTTCCCAGACCACCGATGAGGAGGTGCAGCAGTTATTGAAAGCGGCCCGGCAGGTGAAAAAGGGGGGGAGGAAAGGCGATGCATGACGGGACGGGGAAGAAGATGGCAGAACGGCCCATCCGCATTGCCGTGGACCGCGCGGTCCTGGACGGCGACCTGGCGATTCCGGCGGGGGCAAGGGGGTTGGTCGTCTTTGTCCACGGCAGCGGCAGCAGCCGTTTCAGTTCCCGCAATCGCTTCGTCGCGCAGCATCTACAGCGCGAGGGGATGGCGACGCTGCTGTTCGATCTGCTGACAAGACAGGAGGAGGAGAGCGACAATTTTACAGGGCGGCTCCGTTTCGATATCGAGCTGCTGGCCGGACGCCTCGCCGGCGTCACGCAATGGGCTCTTGCCCAGGAGGAGATCGGGGAGTTGCCAATGGGATACTTCGGCGCCAGCACGGGCGCCGCCGCCGCCCTGATTGCCGAAACCCGGAATCCCGCGGCCGTCCGGGCCATCGTCTCCCGGGGCGGCAGGCCCGATCTGGCGGGACAGGCGCTGAGTCGGGTTCAGGCGCCGACGCTGCTGATCGTCGGAGGAAACGACGATCAGGTTGTTCTGCTCAATGAACAGGCGTTCCATCAACTACAGGCAAAAAAGCGGATGGTCATCGTTCCCGGGGCGACGCATCTTTTCGAAGAACCGGGCACCCTGGAAGCGGCGGCGCAACTGGCCGCGAAGTGGTTTCGGCAGTATCTTGCGAGCGAAGGAGGCGTTGTTTGACGAACGTTCTGAAAGCGTTTTTGGCGGGATTTGCCTCGACCTGGATCTTTCACCAGGGGCTCCTCTGGCTGCTCCATGCCCTGGGAATCATCCCGCGGGTTCCCTATTCCTTTGCGCCGACGGCGCCCTTCCAAATTCCGCAGGTGGTTTCGCTCGCCTTCTGGGGCGGCCTCTGGGGGATTCCGCTGTGGCTCGCCATCCGGCGGAAGAAGGCTTCGCGGTACTGGCTTGCGGCGCTGGCTTTCGGAGCCCTTCTCCCGAGCCTGGCGGCTTGGTTCGTGGTGTTTCCCCTGAAGGGGCAGCCGGTTGCCGGCGGGTGGAAACCGGTCAACCTGGCAATGGCGCTGCTGCTGAACGGCGCCTGGGGGATCGGCGCCGCCCTGCTGATGAAGGGGATGCGGAAGGGCCGCTGATTTGGTAAGACGGTCTGCGGCAGCGCCGGGATCGAGAGGGCGCCTTGCCAGCCTCTCTAAGTCCGGCGGCTGGTCGCAGTTTCACAGGGCCGTCAGTCCGGCAGCTTCCTGCCTCCCGGCCACTTCCGGAAGGCGTCGGCCACCTGGTCCAGTTCGGCGGCCAGGGGAGCACCGTGGGACTCGGCCAGCAGCTGGTACATCCGGGTCGCCTTCTCGGCCAGCCGATCCTGGGCCCGGAGAATAAAAACCGGTTCCCCTTCCGCGATCTTGGGAATATTCAATTTTCCGTATTTTCCTGCCAAGGCCATCATTTACCTCCTTACCCCGAGCCGATCCGCCGGGGCGAACGCGCCATCGTTACACCTTGAAAAGAGCCGGGGGCATCAGAATCGGCGGCGCCGTTACGCCTGCTTGAAGGCTTCTCTCCCCGCCTCCAGGGCCTTCTTGAGCCGCTCTTTCTTGCCGACGTACAGTTCTTTTTCCCGTTCCGCCAGTTGCTCGATCTTCCGGGAAACATCATCGTACTGCTGCTTGGCCCTTTCCATCAGCTCCTCCGCCGAATGGCGGATCTCCTCCCGGGTCTCCTTTCCGCTTTTGGGGGCGTACAGAATCCCCGCCGCCGCCCCGATCAGCCCGCCGATCAGAAACCCCTTTATGCAATCATCCATTGCCATCGCTTTTCTCCTTTCTCTGTGGCTTTTTCAAAATTGAAACGATTCAATACATTCTATGTGCCGTTGGAATGGGAAACAACGCTGATTAATCGTTAGGGAATCGATAGGCGATCGCTACCAGGCAGAGTGGCGCACCATGCGTTGCGGCCTTTCCGGTTATCGAAAAAGCGCCCGCTTTTTATTGCCCAAACGGCATCTGGGCCCCTTGCCAGGGGCTCAAATGCAAAAAAGTTCGGCGGGACCATGGGAACCGGGCAAGCTTTCGCATCGGGCGGTCGGCATTCCGGTTGCAGAAAATCTCTCGGAAGGACGGTCGGCGATCGCGATCACTAGGGATGGAATTTCTGTTCGGACATGGTCCCCCTGGGCAGGCTGACCCCCAGGCCGAGTCTCATGAGTTCCCGGTTCTCCAGGATGACCGGATCGATGATCTCCCCGCAGATCAGGCATTTCAACCCCCAAAAGTCCTCATGATGGCCATAGAATTTGTCAAAGATCATGGCGCCACCGCAACGCGAGCATGT
Source organism: Deltaproteobacteria bacterium (assembly GCA_021817825.1). Classification (GTDB taxonomy): domain Bacteria; phylum Desulfobacterota; class Syntrophia; order Syntrophales; family UBA5619; genus JAKAFS01. Next base: position 38,486 of record JAKAFS010000005.1, read on the forward strand.
GGAAAATAGCGACTTCTCCATTGAAAATAACTCCTTTCGGCTTGTTGAAATGGGATGTGGTTCCCTTGGCCCGTTAGTGACCGCTGCGTGCAGAGCATCCGCAGCCCTTTCCGATTTTTGATCAAATTAACGGGCGCAATGAGATTAGACAATAGGAATTCACTAGATGCGTAATGGTAGCTAAATACTACCATTGCGTTCGAGGGCAGGTTCCCTGCGGCGCCGAAAGGACGGAAGGGAGGGACTCGGAAGTGCGACCGGTAGAAGTTTACAGCCAATAAGCTATATAAGGTCGACGGTTGCCCTGTCCTGCCCGATCCAGTATCTTTTTTCAATAAACGATTCCTCTTGCCGGCACCGTGCGGGACCGTGATGCAGAAGACCTCCCGGTTGCCCAGGCGTCTGGAGGAGTAACGATTCGAACGATGGGATGGCTGACGATGAGGTGGTTTTTACGAGCAGTCCTTGCGGCGTTGGCGGTTTGCCCGTTCCTGACGGGATGTGCCGTCGGTCCCGATTTTCGACCGCCGGCCCCTCCTGACGCCGGCGCCTATACCGCCACGGAACTGCCGACAACGACGGCGGGCTCTCCGGCTGCCGGGGGGGCGCCGCAACGGTTCGTCCCCGGCCAGGACATCCCGGAAGCCTGGTGGCGCTTGTTCCGTTCCGAGCCGCTGGACGCGCTCATCCGCCGGGCCATGGCCGACAGCCCGACCGTGGCTTTGGCGCAGGCGAGAATCCGCGAGGCCCGGGAAAACCGCCGCGCCCAGTTCGGGACGCTCTATCCCCGCCTGGATGCCGGCCTGGGGGCCTCCCGCCAAAGGATCTCCGGCGCTTCGCTCGGGCAGCCCGATACAGGCGGCCAAAGCCTTACCCTCCTGAACGCCTCGCTGGATGTCTCTTACTCGCCCGATCTGTTCGGCGGGACAAGGCATCAGCTGGAGGCCCTCGACATGCAGATCGCCTACCAGCGATTCCAGCTTGAAGGGGCCTATCTCACCCTTACGGCCAGCATCGTGACCACGGCGGTGAAAGAGGCTTCGCTGGTCTCGCAGATTCGTGCGGTTCGCGAGATCGTGGCCGTGCAGGCCAAGGAACTGGAGATGCTGGAGCGTCGCCTACAGATCGGAGGCGTTGCCCGGACCGATGTCCTGTCCCAGCGGACCCAGCTGGCCCAGGCGGAAGCCACGCTGCCGCCGCTGGAGCTGGAACTCGAACAGACCCGCCACCAACTGGCGGTGCTCGTCGGCCAGCTGCCGAGCGAGGCGGCTCTGCTGGAATTCGAACTGGACCAGATGAGCCTGCCGGAGGAGATCCCGGTCAGCGTGCCTTCCTCGCTGGTCCGTCAGCGTCCCGACATCGGGGCGGCCGAGGCGTTGCTCCATTTTGCCAGCGCCCGCGTGGGCGTGGCGACGGCCAACCTCTACCCACAGGTGACCCTGACGGGTTCTCTCGGTGTGTTGGCGACGACGCCGGGCGATCTCTTCAGCGATGCTTCGACGGTTTGGCGGCTTGGCGCCGGGCTGCTGCAACCCCTCTTTCGGGGGGGAACCCTGAAGGCGCAGCAGAGCGCCGCCGTCGCTCTGTACGATCAGTCCCTGGCGCAGTACCGGCAAACGGTCTTGGAATCCTTCCGGAACGTAGCCGACGTGCTGCGCGCCCTGGAGTCCGATGCCCGGAGCCTCAAGGCGTCGGCCCAGGCCGAGGCGATTGCCCGGGACACCCTCGAAGTTGTCCGGAGGCAGCATGAGGTGGGGGCCGTCAGCTATCTTTTCCTGCTCAATGCCGAGCGCGGGTACCGGGAGGCGCGGATCGGCACGATCCGGGCGCGGGCCGCGCGGCTGGCCGATACGGCGGCGCTTTTTCAGGCTCTGGGAGGCGGGTGGTGGAACCGTCCCGGCCAGGATTTGCTGCCGTCCCGGCAAGCGGAGGCGTCCGGCGGCTGAAGGGCTTGAAAAGAATAAATTCCGGGGCTGGATCAGGCGCGTTGCCCTGGGGGCCTCCCGGCAGGCGCTTTTAATGGTGGAGCGGATGGAGCCGATTTTCGACGGCGTCCCGCAGTTGATCGATGCTGAAGGGTTTCGAGAGGCAAAAGTCGGCGCCGGCATCCTTGAACTCCGCAAGGGCCAAGGAGCCGCTCATGCCGATGATCTTGACGGCCGGGGAATGGGTCTTGATGAACCGGCAGAGTTCGATGCCGTCCAGCCGGGGCATGTCGGCGTCGGTGATGACGATATCGTAGTGCTGATTCGTCTGCAAATCCATCGCATCGATCCCATCCTTGGCCGTGTCCACCTCATGGCCGAAAAGCGCCATGGCATCGGACAGGACTTCCAATAGCTCCGGATTGTCGTCTACTACCAGCAGTCGCACGCGAAACCTCCTTATGGCCGATTCAATTTTTCCGTCGTCTTATCCCTTTGACCGGTTGCCCGGCGAATTGAGCCGCTGCAAACCGGCGCGGATAAAGGCGGTCAGCTCGACGGGGCTAACGCTCCTTCCGTTCATTGCAAATATAACCGTGGTGACGGACGGTTGCCATAAGAACCCATTGGTGGTCTTTCGGTAAGCGATACCTATGACTCCGGTGCACTCAAATTCGGGGAGGCCAGGCCGCGGAAGGATAAAGGGTGCGGAGCGCCGAGAGGAACATCTCCACGGCCACCGTGGTCAGGATCATGCCCATCAGCCGCTCGGTGGCGACCAGCACCCGCTCGCCCAGGAGCTGGATCAGGCGACTCGAATAGAGAAGAATGAGCCCCGCAAGGAGGCAGGCGGCGGCGAGGGCGGCAAGCCATTCCGGCCAGCGCGTCGGTTCCCGGGCCATGAGCAGCAGGACGGTGGCCATCGCCGACGGCCCCGCGATGGATGGAATCGCCAAAGGAACGATGAACGGCTCTCCTCCCAGGATGTCCTCAAAGACCTTTTCCGAGCCGAGAAAGATCATCCGGAGGGCGATAATGAACAGGATGATCCCCCCGGCGATGCTGAGCGAAGGTTCGGAGACCTGGAGAACCAGGAGGAGGTACTGACCGCCGAAGAGGAACAGGACGAGCATCCCGAAGGCAATCCCCAGTTCCCGCAGCAGGACCGCCTTGCGGCGGCGCTCCTCCACCTTCTTCAGGACGCAAAGAAAAAAAGGGACGTTCCCCAGAGGATCGATGACGAGAAACAAAAGGATGGTGGCGGACAGGATTTCCATCGAGCTTTTCCTCCACGGCGGCCGGTCTGCGACGATCGACCTGAGGCTTCTCCGCCCGAATGCGGAGGGACGCGGCAAGAAGACCTGCTGTCATCATGGGACCATCGTTTCCGGGACGCAACGGGCGGCGATGGTCTGATTGTTGATAGCCCTTTCCTATCAGTTCCAGGGGAAGCCGTTTTTAAATCTTGACTCCTCGGCCTTTCTTGCAGGATACTTCGCCCCGCGTTTCGCTATTTGCCCCGGAGGACGCGGACGGCTGTCCGCCGCCGACGGGGCCGGGGACTTCGCCTTTAAGGCAAGTTGCCGGCAGACTCCCGCAGGAGCGCGGTGATGATCAGGATTTTTAATAACCGGACTGATCCGGAAGACAAAGGAGAACCTATGAAACCTCAAGGCTTAAAGACAAAGATATTCCTCGATGGGGGCAATCCCGAGGAGACCCGGGAGATTATCGGCAGCCTCGGCTTTCTCGACGGCCAGACGACGAACCCGACCCTGATCGCCAAAAGTCCCGGCGCCAAAAAGCGGCTCGACAGCGGCCGGAAGTTCAGCGAAGGGGAAATCTGGGACTACTATCGGTCCGTGGTGGGGACCCTGTCGTCCCTGCTGCCCGGAGGATCCGTTTCCGTGGAGGTCTACTGCGACTCGGCCTCGCCTGCCGATCGCATGCTCAAGCAGGCGCGGGAGATGTCTTCCTGGATCCCCAATGCCCACATCAAGTTTCCCATTTCCCCCGAGGGGCTCAAAGCCGCGGAACTTGCCGTGCGGGAAGGAATCAGGGTGAACATGACCCTCTGCTTTACCCAGGGACAGGGGGCGGCGGTGTACGCCGCGACCGCGGGAGCCGCCAAGGGCGATGTCTTCCTGTCGCCCTTCGTCGGCCGACTGGACGACAGGGGCCAAAACGGCATGGACCTGATCGCGAACATCCTCCAGATGTACAAAAAGGGCGACGGCCATGTGGAGGTCCTGTCCGCCAGCGTCAGGACCTTGGATCATTTCCTCTGCGCCCTGAAACTCGGTTCGGACATTATCACCGCCCCCTATGCGATCCTCAAGGAATGGGGCGAGAAGGGACTGATGCTGCCCGGAGCGGATTATAAGTACGATGCCGCCGCCCTGGGGTTCAAGCCCATTCCCTATGAGAACCTCGATCTGGCGAAAAGCTGGCGGGATTTCGATATTGCCCATGATCTCACCACCAAAGGGATGGAACGGTTTTCGGAGGACTGGAATTCCCTGATCGGCTAAATGATTTCCCTATCTGGGGGCCCTGCTGGGCAGGGCCCCCACCCAATGGTAGGGATTGCTTACCAATGGGCATACCATCAACCCGCATTGCGCACCCGCCGCCCGGCCCATAATATTGCACCGGAAACAGTTCCATCGGCAGTCCCGTCGGTCTTCCGGCTGATCCGGGATATTTTTTCGCTGCCCCGCGGCCCCTCTCCGGGGCGGAGAAAGCAGCATGACGATGTGGGTGCAAAAAATGGCGGAGTCGACTTCCGATAGCGATCTTGTCAACAAGGGCATCGTCCGGGCCTGGTTGGTCTGGGGATTCTTCTGGGCGCTCTTCGCCCCCGTGGTCGGGATCCTCCTCTCTTTGGTCTTCAACTTTCCCACCTTCCTGGATACGGAGTTCAGCCATTTCGGCAGGCTCCGGCCCCTCCACGTCAACGGCGTCATTCTCGGCGTCTTTTCGAACCTCTTCATCGGCATGGCCCACTACATGGTGCCCAAGCTTACCGGGACCCGTCTCTATCGCGAGGCTTGGTCGCGCTCCTCCCTGATCCTCTGGAACGGCACCCTCGTGATCGCCTTTACCCTTTTGCTTCTGGGATACAACAAGGGGCTGGAGGTGGCCGAGCTTCCCAATCCGCTCCCCCTCTTTTTGACCGCCGCCCTGGGCCTCTTCGCCTATCAGGTCTTCATGACCATCGCCCGCCGCAGGGAGGAGAAGATCTTCGTCTCCCTCTGGTACATCATCGCGGCCCTGGTCTGGACGATGATGACGCTCCTCTTCGGCAATTTCGTGGTTCCCTACGCGGGGCCGGGGATCAACAACGTGGCCCTCCACGGGCTCTACATCCACTATGTGGTCGGCCTCTGGATCACCCCGGCGGGGCTCTCGGTGATCTACTTCTTTCTCCCCGCCGCCGCCCGGAGCCCCCTCTACAGCCACAAACTCTCGCTCATCGGCTTCTGGTCCCTCTCCTTTTTCTACCCCTTCGTCGGAATCCACCATTATCTCTATAGTCCGATCCCGGGCTGGACCCAGACCGTCGCCATCGTGGCCAGCATGATGCTGATCATCCCGGTTTTGACCGTCGTCGTGAATTTCTTCGGCACCCTGAAGGGAAAATGGGGCGCCTTCCAGACCGATTTTACGGTCAAACTGATGATCTTCGGGGCGGCCATGTACTTCATCGGCAGCGTCCAGGGCTCCTTCGAGGCGCTCCTGGCCCTTCAGCAGCCGACCCATTTCACCGATTTCGTGATCGCCCACTCCCATGCCACGGTCTTCGGGGGCTATGTCATCTTCGTCCTGGCGGCCTGCTACTACGTCTGGCCCCGGGTCGCCGGGGGGAGGTTCCATGAAGCCACGGCCCAGTGGAGCACCTGGATGATCATGGGCGGGATCGTTTCGATGATCGCGATCCTGGTCCTTCAGGGACTGATCCAGGGGACGTCGCTCATGGCCGGGGCCGAATTCGTCGACAGCCTGGTGGCCATGAAGCCCTACTGGTTTCTCAGGACCCTGGTGGGCACGACCATGGACGTCGGGATCGCCCTGATCGGGATCAACCTCTATTGGGCCAGCCGACGCCAGCCGGAGGTGCAGCGATGAAGCGGGCCAAATTCATCGCCCTGATCGCCGGCTTCGGTTTCTTTTTCCTGGCCCTGGCCCTACAGGGGATCGTCCCCTACCTGCTCCCGGAAAACCGGGAACTGAAAGTCGCCAGGACCGTCCGCACCCCCCTGGGCGAGCTTGCGGAGATCAAGGCCGAGGCGGCCGCCTATCCGGAAGAGCAGCTCCGCGGCCGCCGGGTCTTTATCCGCGAAGGGTGCTGGTACTGCCATTCCCAGTATCTGCGGCCCACTGCCGGGGAGAGCCGGCGCTGGGGGCCGGTTTCGGAGTTCGGCGAATACGCCCATGACCTGCCCCACCTCCTGGGCACCCGCCGGATCGGCCCCGACCTGATCCGGGTGGGCGGCAAATACGGGGATGACTGGCATACGGCCCACTTCCTCGATCCCCGGATGGTGGTGCCCGATTCCGTCATGCCGAGGCTGGACTGGCTTTTGGCCAAGGATGCGGCCACGGGCAAGCAGACGCTGAACGCCGAAGGCCGCGCGGTCACGGCCTTCGTTCAGGGATTGGGGATGGGCAAGGGAAAATGGCGCGACGCCTTTCCCTACCAGCTGGCCGAAAGCGGCTCCTCGTCCCTCGAATCCGTCGCCGCCATCGCCCACGGCCGGGCCGTCTATCTGCGCCGCTGCATCGGCTGCCACGGCGAAAAGGGAGACGGCCAGGGGACGGCGCCCACCACGGTGCTCTTTGCCGTCGCCCTGCCGCGCGATTTCACGGCCGGCGTCTACAAGTTCCGGACCACCCCCAGCGGCTCGGTCCCCCTCGATGCGGATCTCTACCGGACGATCACCGCCGGCATCCGGGGAACCGCCATGCCCCCCTGGTTCAACCTTGCGGAAGACCAAAGGTGGGATCTGGTCCACTACCTCAAGACTTTTTCCAAGGACTTCAAGGAGTACCCGCCGGAGCCCCCGATCCAGATCGGCCGGCCGCCGAAGCCCTCGGCCGAGATGATTGCCCAGGGGAAAAAGGTCTTTGTGGAGATGAAATGCTGGGAATGCCACGGTCCGGAAGGGCGGGGGGACGGCCCGGCGTCGCAGACCCAGGAGGACGATTTCGGCCACAAGATCCCGCCGGCCAATTTCACCCGCGGGATCTTCAAGAGCGGCCCCCAGGCGCGGGATATCTTCCGGACCTTCATGACGGGCCTGAGCGGCACCCCCATGCCCTCGTTCGGCGATTCTTTTGCTTCTCCTGAGGACGGCTGGGCCCTGACCTATTTCGTGTTGAGCCTTTCGGCGGATGGGAAGCCATGATCGAAAAGACGGTCCTTTACGGATTTCTGGTGGCCCTGACCATGGGGTTGAGCGCCCTGGCCTTCTTTGTCTGGGCGGTGCTCGCCAACCAGTGGGATGATACGGAGGATGTGAAGTACCGCATCCTTGAACGGGAATGGGAAGAGGTGCGGAAATGACCAATGAATCGAGGAGTGCAATCATGAGAAGATCCGGTTTATGGCTGGCGGTGGCGACCCTGTGGGCGGTTTGTATTTTTCTCCCCCCTGCGGCGAACGCGGCCTACGAAGAAGGAACGGTCGCGGGCGGCGGCAAGATCACGGGGACGGTGACCTACAACGGGACGGTCCCGATGCGAAAGATCATCCCCACCAAGGACCAGGAGGTCTGCGGCGGCGTCCGGGACGAGCCGCAGGTCATTCTCGGCGACGGGAAAAAGGTCGTGGACGCGGTGGTCTACCTGAAGGACTTGACGAAGGGGAAAAAGTGGGAGAAGCCCAAGAAGACCCCGGAACTGGTCAACCACGGCTGCCAGTTCGTTCCGCACGTGCAGGTCGTCCCCCTGGGGATGAAGCTGGCCATCGTCAACTCCGACCCCGTGCTTCACAACACCCACGGCTTTCTGATCAAGACCACCCTCTTCAACGTGGCCATGCCCACGCAGGGACAGCGGGTGGAAAAACCCCTGAGCCGGCCCGGGGTCGTCCGGGTGGAATGCGACGCCCATGGCTGGATGCTGGCCTGGATCTATGTGGCGGACAGCCCCTATGTCATGCAGACCGGCAAGGACGGCGCCTTCACCTTGAGCGACGTTCCGCCGGGCAACTACACCCTGGTGGTGTGGCAGGAAAAAACCGGCGCCAAGGAGATCCCGGTCGCCGTGAAAGCCGGCGAAACGGTCGCCCTGGGCAGCGTCGAAATCAAATAACCTTCCCGGTTGCGGTTCGCCGGGGTTCCCACGCCAAAGGAGGACAACATGAAAAAGAAGGAGAGGACCCACAGCCGGATCGACCGCGGCAGCGTGCAGACCGATGAGGACAGGAACGCCGGCGTGCGGATCACCCGGCGCACCTTCCTGCATCGCTCGGTCCTGGCCGGCGCCGCGTTCGGCGCCGTCTCCCAGGGGGCATTCCCCCTGATCAACCTGCTGGAGGTGGCCCACGGCGCCGAGACCGGATTCAGCTTTTCCTGGATCTCGGACACCCACCTCTACCCCAAGACGCTCAACACCCGCTTCGTCGAAAAGGCGGAACGGGCCGTCAACGACGTCAAGGCGATGAAGCCGGCGGCCGATTTTCTCATCTTCGGCGGCGACCTGGCCCAGCTCGGCGATCCCGTGGAGCTTCAGCTCGGCGAGGAGATCTTAAAGACGCTGGCCATCAAGAAGTACTATATTCCCGGCGAACACGACTGGTATCTGGACATGGGCGAGGACTGGGTCAAGCGGTTCGGAAAACCGAACTGGACCTTCGACCACAAGGGGGTGCGCTTCATCGGCCTCGACACGATCAGCCGGGGCCCCGATTACTGGACGGCCAAGAAGATGACCCCGGCGGAGCGGATGGGCCATATGGCGACCCTCGACGGCTCCGTAGCCGGGGCCTGGGCGGGCCTCGGCAAGGACCAGTTGCAGTGGCTCTCCGAGACGCTCTCGAACTGGCCGAAGGACAAGCCGGTGATCCTCTTCAGCCACAACCCGCTTTACGAATACTATCCCCCCTGGAATTTCTGGGTCCGGGACTGGCGGGAGGTCCAGGAGATCCTCCGCCCCTACGTCAAGGCGACGAACATCCACGGCCACACCCACCAGGTGCTCTACAATGAGGTGGGGACGATGCGTTGCATCGGCATGCTCGCCACCTCCTGGCCCTGGCCCTATGCCCCCCAGGGTGTCCCGGCCCTGACCGTGCCCATGGTGCGCGCCGATCCGGGGGACCATTTCGACGGCGTGGGCTGGGCGAAGCTGACGACGACGCCGGCCGGCAAGGTGGACAACCAGTACATGATGTGGCGCAAGGATATCTTCAGCCAGTCGCAGGTCGATTCGGGAACGAGCGACAATGTCAACCAGATCCTGAGCCCCCGCTTTGCCGACCGGCCTTAGCGGATCTCATTCACGGCGCGTTTTGAGCGCCTGCACGTGATCGACGTGCCATAAGGAGGAAGCGGCTATGAAAAAAAATGGGACCACCCTGGCGATCGTGATTTCTCTTTCTTTGGGTATCGGCCTGTTCGCGGCCGGGGGCGCCTCGGCCCACAAGGCCAAGCACACGCCGGAGCAACTCAAGGCCTTCGAGGACGTCTTCATGGAGCAGGTCATGATCGGCGATCTGCTCTTCCACGGCGACGCGGCCACGGAAAAGCAGCTGGGGACCAAGCTTTCCAAGACGGGGATGGCCTGCGCCATGTGCCACCCCTTCGCCTCCGATACGCACCCCTATGAGTTCCCCAAGTTTCAGGAGCAGATCAACAAATTCTCCACCCTGCGGGACATGATCAACTGGTGCATCGAAAAACCCAACGAAGGGGAGATCCTCGAGGCCGATTCGGATGCCATGAAGGCCCTGGAGGCCTATATCCTCTGGTCCAACCGGGGCAGCAAGCTCGATCCCGGACGCCACTAACCGTCGGACGGCAGGCGGGCAAAAAAGGGGAGGCGATCGCGCCTCCGCTCTTGCCTGCCTGTGCGGTCCAAAGCGCAAAGGCCATTCGCCATGGAAAAAGAGGAACGCGAACATTTTGCCCCCGACGTCGAATCCTTTTCGGGAAGGGTTCCGGTATGGCTCATCTGCGTCTATGCCGGGCTGTTCCTCTGGGGAATCTATTATCTGGCAACGTACTGGAAAGGCCCGGCAGCGATCGGTTGAGGAGCATTCCCATGAAAAACAAACCCTGCCTCCTGTGGCTTTTCCTCGGCCTCTTCCTTTGGGGAAGCGTCGGCGCCGCGTCGGCCATGGACGAGGCGAGCCCTTGAGAATTCAAAGTGTTCGGCCTGGACGGGCCGAAGTTCTTTCTCTATCTCACGAAGGACACCCCCTACACCCGCTGGCCCCTCTGGCCCGGGGAGGGACGGGACCGGCCGGCGGGGGAACCGCACGGACCCTATCGCACGCTTTACGTCAACCCTGCGGCCTCGGCGGCGCTCACCAGAGGAGAACCGCTGCCCTTCGGATCGCTGCTGGTCATGGAAAATCGCGCTGCCGATAAAAGCCTCCGGAACCTGGCCGTCCGGATCAAGCTCAAGGGATACCATCCCGAGGCGGGAGACTGGTACTGGTTCCTGTTTTCCCCGGACGGATCTCTCCAGGCGGAGGGGAAGCCCGGGACCTGCATCGCCTGCCACAGTGGCGCGAAGGACCGCGATTTTGTTATGCACGGATCGGTCAGGTGACGGATTTGCCGGCCTGCCGAAGGTCGGGGCGGTCCTGAATGCGGTGGCGGACCATTCTTAAAAGGGGGTGCAGGCATGCCGAAACCGGGTAAACTTCCCCTGACCGCAGCCATCGCTGGCGCCCTTTTGGCGGTGGGGATCGCCACGGGGACCCTGCTGCCCACCTTCTTTCCCCTTGCTTCCGAGCGGGACGGATCGATCGACTGCGACTTTGAAAAAAGTCCCTGTACGAGGGTCCTCGCCGAGGCCGGCATGACCGCCACGCTCGCGATCACGCCCCAACCCGTGGAGACGATGAAGGACCTCTCCCTGCGTATCGTTCTTAGCGCCGCCGCCGCTCCGATCACCGATGCCGAAGTGACCCTCGGCTTTTCGATGCCGGGGATGACCATGGCCCCGAATGTCGTGCCGCTCGTTCACCAGGGAGGGGGCGTGTATCGCGGGAAGGGCGTCCTCGTGAAGTGTCGCGGCGGGAAGCGCTGGCAGGCGGATCTCCGGGTGAGGCGCGCTTCGGTGCTGGAAAAGCCGCCGGCCCGGGCCTCTTTTACCTTCAAGGTGCAGTAGTGGATACGGTGCTTTTTTTGGCCTTCACGACGGGGCTCCTCGGCGGTTTCGGTCACTGCGTCGGCATGTGCGGCCCCATCGCCGCCGCCTATGTCCTTCCCGCCGGACAGGCGGGGCGACGATTCGGCGTCCTGGCGCCACAGCTCATCTACAGCGCCGGACGGCTTACGACTTACGTCCTGATCGGCGCCCTCATGGGCTGGACGGGGACCTTCGTCGCCACGGCGGGCCGGTTGGCGGGGATTCAAAACCTGGTGGCCCTCCTGGCCGGTCTGTTCATGATCGCCTCCGGGCTCGGCATCGCGGGCCTGCTGAAAATGCCGAACCTCGCGGGAAACGGGATGGGCGGTCTCTGGCGAATGGCCCGGCGCCTCATCGTTGCGGAGTCGGTCTGGAAGTACTACCCTCTCGGACTCCTGCTGGGGTTCATGCCCTGCGGCCTCTCCTACAGCCTCTATCTTGCCGCCGCCGGATCGGGAAGCCCCCTTGCGGGGATGGCCACGATGGTCAGCTTCGGCCTCGGGACTCTGCCGGCGCTGCTGCTCTTCGCTTCGCTGGTCGCTTTTCTCGGCAACCGCAGTAAAGAGCGCCTCTACAGGGCGGGCGGCATCGCCGTCGCCCTGCTGGGGGTTCTTTTTCTCCTCCGGGGGCTGGGACTCTATGGCTAATTGCGACCATTGTCTCCGCGTCTTTCCCGACCGGGAGGCGGTTTACGACGAATTGGCGGGCCGGACGCGGGTCTTCTGCTGCACCGGCTGCCGGGGCATCTACCGGTTGATTCATGGGGAAGGCCTCACCCGGTTCTATGAACGCCGGAACTGGCGGGAGGCCGGCCCGGCTTTCGATAACGGCGGTGCGGTCGATCCGGCCCTCTTTACCGAACGAATCCGGCAAGAAGACGGCAAAAAGGAAATCGATCTGATGATCGAAGGCATCCGCTGCGCCTCCTGCGTCTGGCTCAACGAAAAGTTTCTGGAAAGACTGGCGGGGGTCGACCGGGTCCGGGTCAATTACATTACCCGCCGGGCCTATATCCGGTGGGATCCCGACCGGGTGGACCTCGCGGGGATCCTCGCCCGGATCGCCTCCCTCGGTTATCGTCCCCAGCCCTGGTCGGAGTCGGATCAGTTCCGCCGCCGACGCCGGGAAACACGGGAGCTGCTCTTTCGGTTCGGGACGGCGGGATTCTTTTCCGCCCAGCTGATGATGATCAGCCTCGCCCTGTACGCCGGTTATTTCCAGGGAATCGAGGGGGAGACCAAATGGCTCCTCGAAACGTTTTCCCTGCTTCTGACCCTGCCGATCTTCTTCTATGCGGGCCGTCCCCTGCTGGCAGGCGCCGTCGCCGGCCTGCGGCAATGGCGGTTCACGATGGACTCCCTGGTCGTCATCGGCGCCGGATCGGCCTTCGTCTACAGCGTCTATTCGCTCTTCCGGGGCGGAGAGGTCTATTTCGACACGGCGGCCATGATCGTTACCCTCGTTCTCCTCGGTCGGCTCATCGAAGCGTCGGCCCGAAGCAAGGCCTCCGATACGGTCGAGCGGCTGGCGGGCCTCTGTCCCCGGGAGGCACGACTCGTCGATGACGAGGGAAAAAGACGGAAAGTGGCTGTGGAAGCGCTCCAGCCGGGCGATCTCGTGGAGGTGGTTCCCGGGGAGCGGATTCCCCTGGACGGCATCGTCCGGAGCGGCGCTTCCGAGGCCGACGAATCCCTCGTTACCGGGGAGGCCCGGCCCGTTCCCAAACGGGCCGGTGCGACCGTGATCGGGGGCAGCATGAACCTCTACGGCGCCTTTGTCTTTGAAGTGACCCGGACGGGCGCAGAGACGCTGCTGTCGGGCATCATCCGGGCCGTCGAAGAGGCCCAGGCGAGCCGCCCGCGCATCCAGACGACGGCCAACCGGGTCGCCGGGATCTTCGTTCCGGCCATGGTGGCTTCGGCCGGCGCGGCCCTGCTTTTTCATCTCTTCCGAGGCTTGCCGGTCGGCCAGGCCCTGATGAGCGGGATCTCCGTCCTGGTGATCGCCTGCCCCTGCAGCCTGGGTCTCGCAACCCCGCTGGCGCTGCTGATGTTCACCTCCCGGGCCTCGGCCAGGGGACTCCTGATCCTACAGGGGGACCTCGTGGAGAGGGCCGGCAAAACCGACCATGTCGTCTTCGACAAGACGGGGACCCTCACCCTCGGCCGGCCTTGCCTGCGCGAGGTGATCGTGCTGGATCCCCGGCTTGGCCGGGAGGAGGCGATTGTCTGGGCCGGCGCCCTGGAAGGGCTTTCGGAGCACAGCATCGGCCGGGCCTTGGCCGCGGCCGCCAAAGAACTCCCGGCCCCCGGCGCTCCCCTCGCCGTCTCCGGATTCCAGGCGTCTCCGGGCCGCGGCGTCGCGGGGTGGGTTGCCGGAAAGCGGGTCGTGATCGGCAATCCCGATTGGCTTTCCGAAAACGGCATCCCCGCCTGGGAGGATCGCGCCGTTTCGGTCCAGGCGGAAACCTATGCCCGGGAAGGCGACACGGTCGTCTATCTGGCCCGGGAAGGGCGGTTGCGGGCGCTCCTGGCGATTTCCGACCCGCTCCGGCCGGAAGCGGCCGCCGTTGTCGGCGAACTACAGGCGCTGAGCTGTACCGTCTCGCTCGTGAGCGGGGACCAGCGAACCACCACCGACGCCATTGCCCGGCGGGCCGGAATCGCCGATGCCGTTTCCGGGGCTCTGCCCTCGGAGAAACGGGCGCGGCTCGCAAGAATGCAGGCCGCCGGCGCCAGGGTCATGATGGTCGGCGACGGGATCAACGATGCGCCTTCCCTGGTCCAGGCGGAGACGGGGGTGGCCATGGGCCGCGGGAGCGATATTGCCCTTTCGAGCGCCGATGCGGTCCTCGTGCGCAATGATCTTTCGCTCGTTCCCTACGCCATCCGGCTGTCCCGGGAAACCTTTGCCATCATCCGGCAGAACATCTTCTGGGCTTTTTTTTACAATGTCATTGCGATCCCTCTCGCCTTTGCCGGGATCCTGCATCCCATCGTCGCCGCCGGGGCGATGGCCGCCAGTTCCCTTTTTGTCGTAGTCAATTCGCTGCGGATCGGCCGCAGAGAAGCGCCGGGGCCATCGGGCGACCGCCCGCTTGAGCGCGGAGATGTAGGGAATTGCCAACTACGTGGGCAGCAAACTGTAGGGAAAAATCATCCAGTATTTTGATGCAAAAAAATGATTTTTAAAAATAGTGATGGAATATCAAGTCATTGACGCGTTGATCCCCGCTGGCATGGCCTGTGCTATGTAAAAAGCCAAAGCAACGCCACAGTCGTGATAGATGATAAAGGAGCACACTATGATGAAAGTATTGGTAGTAGACGACAATCGGTTATTGGCCTCTACCATCCAGGAAATATTGGAAGACGATGGACTTGAGGTCCGGTCCGCAAAAGACGGGGTCGATGGATATTCCGCCTATCTCCTCTTCAAACCGGATATCGTCATTACCGATATCCAGATGCCGAGGGAAAACGGCCTGGAGATGATGGGGCATATCCGCGCCCATGATCCGATGATCAAGACCATCTATATGAGCGGCGATATCGATCCCTACCGCCCCCTCCTCAAGGAGGAGAAACGGAAATATCCGGTCAGCTTTTTTGAAAAGCCTTTTCCCCTGGAGTCACTGAAACAGGTGGTGTTGGAGCCGGCCACGGGTTCGGCGTCGACCGGCGCCGCCCTCATGCAATGAAAGAAAGCCTATATGCCGACCGAGGCGACGTTTTGCCGGCACGGGGGCGGGCAGGACGCAGAGGATCAAACCTGCGCCAGGGCGCATTTACTGGGGCGATTCCGCTACTTCATTGAGCATTCCGACTGGGACGAAGTGATCCTCGCCCGCAAGAAGCCGGTAGACGTTCTGTGCAGTGCGGTGCTCCTCGCGGCGGCCCTTTATTTCCTTCCCCTTGCCTCGGCCATCCTCTGGCTGCGCTAGACAAGGGATGCTTTGGGGCGCCGGTCTTTGTCCGGACCTCCGCAGGGGCCGGCAGCGCCTTTTCGTCGATGGCTCCGCTGATCGTCCTTTCCTGACGGAGAGTCTCCTGCCTCGAATCCGTCTCCCTACCTCCTTCCATTTTGCAACCCATCACCCTGAACGGGCAATGAAACGGCAGCTGAGCCCTTTCGCGACATGACGACTTTCCCCGCCGCGGTGGCAAAAGGACTCCGGACCGGGCAGGCGACGGACAAAAATCCCGTTGCACTTCCCTGAGATGTGATACTATTGGCCCTGTCGTAACCCAATTTATCAAGGATGATCATGAAATTCGGAATCTTTTCCCGATCGACCGCCGGATATTTAATGGTCCTGTTTCTCCTGGGCGGCTCGAACGTTTACGCGATATTGAAACTGGCCCAGTTCAACACGGTCATCCTCAAAAGCCATATCGAAGACAACCGCCTCATCGATACGGAAAAAAAGCTGGTCGATTCCCTTTTTTCCCAGCGGCGGTACGAGCAAAAGTATCTGCTCACCGCCGATGCGGCGCTCTTTGGCCAGTACCTTGCCGCAAAAGAGGACTTTGAACGGCTGTTGGCCGGCATAAGCGCCTTTTCGGATTTGCCCGCCTATAGGGACTCTCTCCAAAGGCTCAGGACCGGTCATCAGCGGTATCGATCCCTGGTGGATGCCGAGGTGAAGCTGCTGAAGGAAAACCAGCGCTACGACAGGGGATGGTATAATAAGGAAAAGGAGCAGGCGTCGGATGCCATTCTGGCGGAGTTGAAAAGGCTGGAAGAGGCCTCCCGTGAGGATTTTTACCGCAAAACGGAAGCGGTCAGCGAAGCCGGGGCGGCCGCCCGGAGAATGGCCGTCATTTCCTTTCTGATGACCGGCCTGCTGGCGATCCTGCTTTCCCTGCTCATTACCCGGAGCATTACGAAACCGCTGGTGGCGTTGGTGAAGAAGACCCGGGAAATTTCGACCGGCGTCTTCCAGTGCGATCTCAAAGTTTCCGCTCCTCCCGAAATCGTCGAACTTTCGGAGGCCTTCACGATGATGTGCGATCGGCTGAAGGCGGTGGACCGGCTGAAGGCGGATTTTTTTGCCATGATCTCCCATGAACTGAAAACGCCGTTGACCACGATCAAGGAAGGAACGAGCCTCCTGCTGGAGGGCGTTGGCGGAACGATTACCGAAAAGCAGGATAAACTGTTGACCATCATCGCGACCGAGAGCGAACGGTTGACCAAGCTGGTCAATTCGATCTTGAATCTGTCGAGGATGGAAGCGGGGATGATGAACTATACCTTCGAGGAAAAAGCAATCGGGCCCCTTATCGAACAGGTGGTCAGAGAGATCGCTCCTTATGCGGAGGCCAAAGGGATTCAGATCGTCAGGCAAGCGGGCGCGGAGATCCCTTTCTTTCGGATGGACGGCGAACGGATTCTCGATGTGTTGCGCAACCTGGTGGGAAATGCGATCAAATTCACTCCCGAAGGCGGTCGGGTGACGATTGCCGAAAAGCGGCAGGAAGACGGCGGGCTGAACGTTTCCGTCAGCGATTCCGGTCCCGGCATTGCTCCGGAAAGGCGAAAGACCATCTTCGAGAAGTACGAAAGCTCGGATCAAAAGAAAGGGACGGGGTTGGGATTGGCGATTGTCCAACATATCGTGACGGCGCATGGAGGAAAGATATGGGTGGAAAGCAAACCGGGAGAGGGAAGCCGCTTCATCTTTGTCTTGCCCTCTTGATTTTTCTCGGCCTCTCGGCTTGTGCGCTCAACCGCATGGGGCCGACCATGGTGGATGCCACCGGGGACGAGGCGCGGGCGCATCTGGCAAAGGGCCGGGAACTCCTTGCCCGAGGGGACTACGGGAATGCCCTGAAGGAAAACGAAAAGGCGTTGTCGCTGGCCGGCCGGAACGTTCCGGTCGATGAAGCCCTCTTCTATATGGCATTGATTCACAGCCTGCCGATGAATCCGGCGAAAAACCAGGGGAAGGCCCTTGTGACTTTCCGGCGCTTGATCAAGGAATATCCGAAAAGTCCCCTGCTCGAACCGGCGAAGGCCATGGTGGAGCTGCTCCAGGAAAATGACAGCCTCGGCCAGAAGGTGGACAGATTGAACAATATCATCGACGAGCTGAAAAAGGTGGACCTCGACGTCGACCGGAAAAAGCGCGAACAGATCAAATAGGAGGATGGCATGGCTTCTGGAAGGATATTGATCGTCGATGACGATCGCAGCCTCATCGAGGTGCTGAAGGTGCGGGTCGAATCGGCGGGTTATGAGGTGACGACGGCGCTGAAGGAGGAAACGGCCCTGGCGGCAGCCAAGGAGCAGGTCTTTGATCTGGCGATCATCGACCTGCAACTGGATGGGACCAACGGGATCGAACTCATGCAAAAAATCCATCTCCTCATTCCCGAACTGCCCGTCATCATCCTGACCGCCCATGGTTCCATTGAAAGCGCCGTGGAGGCCATGAAACAGGGGGCCTACAGCTATGTCACGAAACCCTTCAATGCCCGGGACCTGCTTCTCCAGGTCGAGAAGGCCCTGGAGAACCGGGTGCTCAAGAACGAAATTCGGCGGCTGAAGACCTTTCTGGAAGAGGAATACGATTTCGGAAACATGGTCGCCCGGAGCGAGAAGATGAAATCGGTGCTGGAGATCGTCACCCGCATCGCCGACAACGACTCGACGGTCTACATTCAGGGGGAGAGCGGCACCGGCAAGGAACTGATCGCCAAGGCGATTCATATGGCGAGCCAGCGGAAGGACAAGCCCTTTATCGCCCTGAATTGCGCCGCCATTCCCGAGACCCTGCTGGAAAGCAAACTCTTTGGTCACGAGCGAGGCGCCTTTACGGGAGCGACGCAAAGCACGCGGGGGTCCTTTACCCAGGCCCATATGGGCACCATTTTTCTCGATGAAATCGGCGACATGTCCCTGACCATCCAGGCCAAGGTGCTCAGGGTGCTCCAGGAACGCCAGTTTTATCCCGTAGGAAGCGAAAAGTTGGTCGAAGTCGATGTCCGGGTGATCGTGGCGACCAACAAGGATCTGGAAGAAGAGGTGAAGAAGGGACTCTTCCGGACTGACCTTTATTACCGGATCCACGTGATTCCGATCCATCTTCCCCCTCTGCGCGAAAGAAAGGAGGATATCCAGCCCCTTGTCGAGCATTTTTTGAAGAGGTTCAACCAGCATATGAAAAAGGAGGTCAAGGGGGTCACGGCCGAGGCCATGAAGAAGCTCCTGTTATACGATTGGCCGGGAAATGTACGGGAATTGGAAAATACGATCGAGTTTGCCATGGCGATGACCCAGCTGGATTACATCACCGAAGACTATGTCCTTCAGTCCAAGACGCTCCCTGCCGATGAGACGTTAAAACCGCTAAAGGACGCCAAAAACGCCTTCGAAAGAAGTTATCTGATCGGTCTGCTGCAGATCTGCAAGGGGAACGTCAGCGAGGCCGCGGAGCTGGCGGGAAAATATCGGGCCGATTTTTACAGCCTGCTGAACAAGCACAATCTCAATGCCGCGGATTTCCGGGGGGCCGAATAGCCCTGGTTCCTCTTCGCAAAGCGCCTTGCCCGTCGTTGCGTCTCCGCGGCGCGCCTTTTCCCGCCGTCGGGGGGAGGTCGCTTTGCCGATTCGAAGCGCCGCTAAAATCCCCTTGACCCCTGGGACCCCTTTTCGTATCCTCAATGCAGGCGAGGGCGACTTCTTATCCATTCAACCGTTTCTTGATTGCCTCGGCAAGGAGGTGAGCAATGGAAAGGTTCGATCAAAAGGGGATGATCCTCATTCCGAACCCCGTAGCGAGAACTGCGGCCGCGGCAAAGGTGCTGGTCATAAGGGAACTCTTCTGCCCGGCCGGTCATAGCCTGATCAGTCGCCGCGCCCTGTTCAACGGCTCTCCGGGGATTCTCGTCGGCGTCGGATTCGCCGGGGAGAAGGGACTGGTCGCGCTGAGCCCGGTTTACGGGGACAAGACAAGGATCGCGCTCGATATCGATCTGCCGGCGAAGCAGATCGCCAACCTCTTCTGCCCGACCTGCGGCATCGATCTGCCCCGTTATGCCACGTGCCATTGCGGCGCCGATCTGGCGGCCCTTTTTCTGGACCGCCGCGCCAGTTTCAGCGACTGCATCGGCATCTGCAATCGGGTCGATTGCGTCAATGCCCACTTCGTCGCCCAAGGCGAACTGATTTCCGAAGCGATGCTGGCCGCGCTGTAACCGCCTGGGGCCAAATCCTCAGTTGTGCTCCCGGGTCTTGCGGAATTCGACATCGGGCCACTCTTCCTTGACAAAGCCCAGACGCCATTCGTTGGCGGCCAGGTAAGTCAGATGGCCGTCGGCATCGAGGGCGAGATTCATCTGGCACTTCTTCTCGAATTCGGAAAGCCGCTTCTTGTCTTCGCAGACGACCCAGCGGGCCGTGGCGTATTCGACCTGCTCGTAGGAGGCATCGACGCCGTACTCGGTCTTGAGCCGGGCCATGGTCACGTCGAATTGCAGGACGCCGACCGCCCCCAGGATGTAGTCGTTGCCGAAAAGGGGCCTAAAGACCTGGACCGCCCCCTCTTCGGAAAGCTGGGTCAGCCCCTTCTGGAGCTGCTTGATCTTGAGCGAATTCTTCACCCGGACGCGGCGGAAATGCTCGGGGGCGAAGTTGGGAATCCCGGTGAACTGGAGGGGCTCCCCGCCGGTGGTGAAGGTATCGCCGATCTGGATCGTCCCGTGGTTGTGGATCCCGATGATGTCGCCCGGCCAGGCCTCTTCGACGTTGGTCCGGTCCTGGGCCATGAAGATCGTGGCATTCGATAGGACGATCTCCCGGCCGATCCGGTGGTGGAAGACCTTCATGCCCCGGGTGAATTTTCCCGAGCAGATCCGGAAAAAAGCGATCCGGTCGCGGTGGGCCAGATCCATGTTCGCCTGGATCTTGAAGACGAAACCGGAGAAGTTCTCTTCCTGCGGAGAGACCATCCGGGTCGTCGTCGGCCGGGGACCCGGGGCGGGGGCCATCTCGATGAACGCGTCGAGTAGTTCGCGAACGCCGAAGTTGTTGATGGCGCTTCCGAAAAAGACCGGCGTCTGATTTCCTTTGAGATACTCGGCCAGCGAAAAGGGGCTCGCCGCCCCGTCGATGAGGGCAATCTCTTCGCGGAGCTGCGCTGCCTGGCTCCCCAGAAGCTCGTCGAGCTTGGGGTCGGCAAGGTCGGTGATGGTGATCCCCTTTTCCTTGCGGCTGTCCTTGCCGGGGGTGAAGAGGTGAATGGATTTGGTGTAGAGGTTGTAGACCCCTTTAAAATCCTTGCCCATCCCGATGGGCCAGGAAAGCGGCGTGCACTCGATCTGGAGCTTGTCCTCGATGTTGGAGAGGATCTCCATGGGCGGCAGTCCGTCGCGGTCCAGTTTGTTGATGAAGGTCATGATGGGCGTGTTGCGCATCCGGCAGACCTCCATGAGCTTCTCGGTCTGGGGCTCGACCCCCTTGCCGCTGTCGATGACCATGAGGGCGCTGTCCACGGCGGTGAGGACCCGGTAGGTGTCTTCCGAAAAGTCCTGGTGACCGGGGGTGTCCAGGAGGTTGATCTCGAAGGCCCCGTAGTGGAACTTCATCACCGACGTGGTGACCGAAATCCCGCGCTCCTTTTCGATCGCCATCCAGTCGCTCGTGGCGTGACGGCCGGCCTTGCGGGCCTTGACGGCGCCGGCGAGCTGGATCGCCCCGCCGAAGAGGAGGAGCTTTTCGGTCAGCGTCGTCTTGCCGGCATCGGGATGGCTGATGATGCCGAAGGTGCGGCGCTGGGCGATCTCCTGCTGCTGCCGGCGGTCCGTTCTGCCCGCAAGAGCGGCTTCCGGACTCTTATCTCCTCCGGTGAGGAGGGTCGATTCGTTCAATTTTTCCGTGGCGGTATCCATAAATGTTCCTATCCCTGCCCAAGGGCCCTCGGCCCCGGCATGCACTGAAAAAAAATCCCCAACAGCCTTCGGGCTCTGGGGACTCCGTACTCTGTAAGATGGGCGGCTTCTTATCCCACTTGTCGATTTTTGTCAAGAAAAATCACGCCCATGCAGGAACCGCCCGGCGCAGAACCTGCCCGTGGAGGATGCGGATCCCGTGATTTTACGGCAAAGTGACACCCCACCCGCCAGCAGATCTCGCAGTCGAGCAGGTTGAGCTCCGGAAGCCGGGTCCCCTTGACTGAACGACAGATCTCAAAGGCCTTTTCAACTTGTTCGTCGGCTCCATTGATCGCCAGGACAATGGAGCCTTCGGCGCCTCCCAGTCCTCCGGCGGCAACCGGCGTGACCTCGGCCCCGCTGAGGAGGGTGAGCGCATCCACCTCGTCGATTTTCCGCCCCGGAACCGGGATCAGACCGCAGGGCAGCCCCATGGCCCGGTCGATCTTTCCGAAGGAGACCTTCTGCGCCGCCGTGGCGACCGGCACGGGGATCAGTTTCTCCAGGCCGATGGGCAAGAGCAGCTGGAAACCGATCCGCCGCTGTGCGACGATCACCTTGCCGATCGTGCCTCCGCCGCCGGCGGGATTGCCGAAAAGGACCGCCACGTTCCCGGCCGGGTCCACCGCATTGGCCCCTTTGATGTAGAAGTCCCTTTCCGTCATCTGATCGATGATCTCGCCGAGGGCGGTGCTTTCCTGAAGGCATCCCTTCTTGAAGAACCAGTTGGTGCGGAGCGAAAGCGGGTCACGGGGCCCCGAACCCGGGGCTGCGTGCCTTATCCGTCCCTCCAGGGACTCCTTCGATACGCAAAGCCCTCGCGGCGTCACCACCCCTGAAACCCAGGTCCCTTCTACCCGCTGGCCGGTCAGCGCCTCGTAGAGGAAATAGGTGTTGCTGGAGGGGTGGATCGCAACGATCCCGTCCCGCCAAGCCTCCTGAAACCCCGGGAAGGCAAGAATGGCTTGGGAAATCAATTTCTTGGACTCTGTCGGCGTAAGGGTGGCCAAGGCCTTCATAAACACTTCCTTTCAAAAAATTACAACATCCTGACTTCACAGGAGATAGGGGCCACGCGGTGGATCAGGGCGGCGATGCTGCAGGTCTTGTGCAGCGCCACGTCGATGGCCTCCCGGACATCCCGTTCGGTCACGCCGCGTCCCTTGACGGAGAACTGGAGCGTGATTTGGGTGAACCACTTGGGGTCTTCGCCGGCGCGCTCGCCGTCGGTCTCCACGGTGAGGTCCTCGATCTGCTTGCCGGCCTTGAGAAGCGCTTCCCGGCTGTGGATGCCCATGCAGCCGGCAATGGAGTACATGAGGAGTTCCGGCGGCCTGAACCCCCGCCCCTTCCCTCCGACATGGGCCGCGGCATCGATGGGCAGCTCGCCCGGGTACTCAGCCCCGCTGCCGATGAAGTGGAAACCGTCTTTTTGGGTGACTTTGACCTTCATGAAACCGACCTCCTGTGAATAAGATGGCCCGGCGTTCGCGGTTCCTTCCCGTGCGCTGCCGGCTCGCCTAGTTGGCAAACGAGACTCCCGGCTTGACCGTGCGGAGAAAGGCCTGGACGGCCGGTGAAAGGTACTTTCTCTTTCTTAACAGCAGGCCGACCTTGCGCTTGGGAAAGTACCGGTCGAGCGAAAGGACCTCCATGGTCTTTTCATCCTCGGGAGTGATGGAATAGTCGCTCGCCAGGGCGACCCCCAGCCCCATCGCCACATACTTCTTTACGGAGATGAAATTGTTCTGAGTCATGACGACATTGGGCGAGAGCCCCTCCTTGGCGAAGCTCTTTTCGATGAACGGCTCGATACGCCCGGTCTGGGAAAAGAGGATGAGGGGGGCCGCCGCGATCTGCGCGAGGGTGGGTTTTTTCCCTGAAAAGAAATGATGGCCCTTGGGGGCGATGAGTTTCTGGCCGGTCTCGAACAGGTCGTGGCAGATCACCGACCCGGGCGCCAGGTTCGTGAAGGCGATGCCGAAGTCCGCCTCACCCGACTCGATTCGGGCGAGGGCCCGCTCGAACACGCCGCCCAGCATGGAAAAGCTCACATGGGGATGGGTCTGCATGAAATTGACGACATAGGGGGGCAAAAAGGAGTCGATGATCGCGTGGCTCGTGGCCACGACGATGTTGCCTCGGTATTCGAGGAAATCCTTCTTGAACTCCGAGCGGATGCCCTGGACGTCCTCGAAGAGCGCCACCGCTTTTTCGAAGAGGATTTTCCCCTCCGGCGTCAGCTTCATCCCCCCGGAGAAGCGATCGAACAGGGTTACCCCCAATTCTTTTTCCAGACTTTTGATCTGCCGGGTGATGGTCGGCTGTTCACGCCCCATGGCGCCCGTGGCCTGGGTCACCCCCCCTTTTTCGGCCACGGCATAGAAGCCCCTCAGCCACTGTAGCAAATCCCCGGGTATCTCTTCAATCATCGTCGCTTCCTCGGACCGACGGGGCAAGCGGTCCCCATCACTATCACTGCTCCCATACGCTCAGCGTATGGGAGCATTAAAACGACTCATTGGACGCCCCATCCCCAATGGTGTTTATGATTCTCCCACAAGGACGGATGTACGATTTTCGATTGGCAGCGAATCACTATTTACATAGGGGGAACGAAAATGACAACTGTAAAAATGGCATCGACGATCGAAGATTATGACTATGTATTTCCCTATAAAAAGATTAAGATCCCCTTCCGGGAGCGGAAAGAGCGGGTCCGATGGCCCGACAACAAGCTCATCGCCGTCAAGTTGTGCATCCCGCAGGAATGGTGGGGCAGGATCTATCAGCCCAAGGTCTACCATGCCTCGGGGGCCGCGGAGGCCGAGCACGTCATGGACGTTTCCTACCTCTCCGAGGGGCAGGACTACTATTTCGACATCAGCGTCTGGCGGATCCTGGACCTCCTGGACCGCCACGGCCTCAAGGGGTCCTTCATGTGCAGCGGCGGCGGCGCCCAGCATAGGCCCGAGGTGATCCGCGCGATCTACGAAAAGGGCCACGAGATCGCCGGCCACAGCTACTACCAGAGTCGCGGCGCCGCCCGGATGACCGAGGCGGAGGAAATCGAAGACATCGTCAAGACCACGGACATCCTGACCAAGGTTTGCGGCGAGCGGCCCCTGGGCTGGGACTGCACCGGGGTCGGAGCCCACGAGCGATCCTTTAGGCTCCTGGCCGAGCACGGCTACACCTGGAACGGCGACCTGCGCGACGACGATTTGCCCTACGGGATCGTCGTCGGCGACAAGGTCCTGGTGGAGATTCCGCATCGCAGCCGGACCACCGGGGACTACAGCTGGTTCAACCATGGGCTCATGGGCGAGATGCGGGCGCAGCGGAGCGACAAGGAAGCGTACAGCTTCTTTCGGGATACCTTCGACGCCTTTTACGAGACGGCGCTCAGGGAAGGCCCCCAACTGATTACCCTGGTGATCCATTCCTACACCTCCTGCACGCCGGAGCGGGTCGGGATGGTGGACCGGGCCCTGGCCTACATGAAGGGCTGTCCCGAGGTCTGGTTTCCGACCTATATCGAACTGGCCCGTTACTGGAAGGAGAACTATCTATAATCGACATATAAGGAGGGCATCGATCCTGCGCCGGTCCAGGGGGGCCGGCGCGGGATTCGCACCGCGAAAGGGGCAGCCGCCCCCGGAGAGTGGGGAATAAGTCACAACCCCCGGCGAGATGAAACCACAAAGAACCAAAAGGAGGGTAATCGTATGCGTAAGCGGATAACCATTCTGGTCCTGGCGTTGTTCATCATGGGTGCTTGTCTGGTTCAGCCCCTATCGGCAGCGGCCGTCTATCCCACCAAGCCGATCGAGGTGATCGTTCCCTTTACCGCCGGCGGCACCAACGATCTGATGGCCCGGCTCGTCGCGGAAGTCTCGAAGAAGTATCTCGGCCAGCCCATGGTCATCATCAACAAACCCGGGGCCGGCGGCACCATCGGCGTCGCCGAGACGGTCAAGGCGCCCGCCGACGGTTACAAACTGGTCTCCGTCCCCAGCAACTACTTCTCCACCACCGTCTACACCCAGAAGATCCCCTTCGAACCCACCGATCTGGTTCCCATCGCCAACTTCATGGCCTACCGCAACGGCCTGATCGTCAAGGGGAACGCCCCCTACAAGACCCTGAACGATCTGCTCGACTATGGAAAGAAAAATCCCGGGAAGATCCGCTGGGCCCACATGAACCGCGGCAGCGCCCTCTTCATGCAGACCTATCTGGTCTTCAAGAAGGCCGGGGTCCAGGCCGTCGATGTCCCCTATCCGGGTCTTCCCGACTGTCTCAACGCGGTCCTGGGCGGCCATGTCGATGCGGCGCCGATCTCCTTCGGGGGGTCCCGGGAGCACACCAAGGCCGGCAATGTTCGCTATCTGGCCGTCTACAGGGACCAGCGGTTCCCAGAGTTTCCCAATGTCCCGACGGCCAAGGAACTCGGCTTTGTCGAGGCAACGAAGTTCACGACCCTGCTCGGCTTCTACGCCCACAAGAACGTTCCTGAGGACGTGAAGAAGACCCTCTTTGAGGCTTTCAAGAAGACTTTCGATGATCCCGCCTTCAAGAAGGCCTTCGATGCCTTTGGGGAGGACGATGTATTCACGGGGCCCGAGAAGGTCACGGCCCATATCAAGGAAGAAGCCAGCTTTACGGTCCCGCTGCTCAAGGAGTGGGGCCTCTACCAGGGCAAGTAAGGACGGTTTGTCATGAACCTGCGTGACCAATGGAGCGGTCTGTTCTGGCTGATCTTTGCCGGCCTGGTCGGCACGGCCTCCTATCGCATGGGTATCGGGACGTTTCAGGTGCCGGGTCCGGGACTGCTTCCCTTGCTGGCGGCGGGAGCGGTGGGGTTGCTGGCCCTTCTCCTGGCGGTCAAGGGAACGTTGAGGAAGGAAGAGGGCGGGAAGATCGGTGAACTCTGGACGGGGGCGACCTGGACAAAGGTCGCCCTCGTCTCCGCCGCCCTGCTGGTCTATGCCCTGGTCCTGACCCGTCTGGGATTCCTCATGGCGACCTTCGGGTTGATGACCCTTCTGTTCAGCATCCTGGGACGCGCGCGATGGTGGATCCGGGTGAGCGTCGCTCTCGTCACGGTCCTGGTCGCCTACGCCGTTTTCCGGGTATGGCTGGATGTTGCACTGCCGAAGGGACTGCTGGGTTTGTAGGTTTTACACGCGAGGGGGCGGGCCATGGATGTCATTCACAACCTCTTCTACGGATTCTCGATCGGGCTCCAGCCGGTCAATCTCCTGTTCTGCTTTCTCGGGGTGCTCATGGGAACCCTGGTGGGGGTCCTCCCCGGCCTGGGACCCATGGGGGCGATCGCCATCCTTCTGCCCGCCACGTTCCATATGTCCCCCGTGACCGCCATGATCATGCTGGCAGGCATCTATTACGGTTCGATGTACGGGGGCTCCACCACCTCGATCCTGGTCAACATTCCGGGAGAGGCCGCCTCGGTCGTGACCTGTCTCGACGGCCACGAGATGGCCAAGCAAGGCCGGGCGGGGGCGGCGCTGGGGATGGCGGCTTTCGGCTCCTTCATCGCCGGGACGATGGGGCTCATCGGACTCATGCTCTTTGCCGCGCCTTTATCCCGCTTCGGGCTGAAATTCGGACCTCCCGAGTATTTCGGGGTGATCCTCCTGGGGCTGATCCTCGTCGTTTACCTCTCCCATGCTTCGATTCTCCGCTCCCTGATCATGGCGGGGGTCGGCCTCATTCTCAGCTGCGTCGGGATGGACAAGATTTCCGGATCGCCCCGGATGACCTTCGATATGCTCGAGTTGTGGAACGGGATCGACATGGTTTCCCTGGGGATGGGCCTCTTCGGGATTTCGGAGATTCTGATCACCCTGGAGGAGTCCGCCAATCCCGAGATCCTCAAGGCCAAGATCAAGAACCTGCTGCCGACGTTCGCCGATTGGCGGCAAGCCAGAGGGCCGATCTTCAGGGGCTCCCTGCTTGGCTTTTTCCTGGGCATCCTGCCGGGCGGCGGGGCGGTGATCGCCTCCTTTCTCTCTTACGGGGTCGAAAAGCGGCTCTCCCAGACCCCGGAGCGGTTCGGAAAGGGGGCGATCGAGGGGCTGGCGGGGCCCGAGGCGGCCAACAATGCGGCCACCTCCGGGGCCTTTGTTCCCTTTTTGACCCTGGGCATTCCCCCCAATGTGGTCATGGCGCTCTTCTTCGGAGCTCTGGTCATTCACGGGATCCGGCCCGGCCCTTTTCTGATCAACAGCCATCCCGATCTGTTCTGGGGATTGATCAGCAGCATGTACATCGGCAACGTCATGCTCCTGGTCCTGAACCTGCCCCTGATCCCCCTCTGGGTGCAGGTGCTCAAGATCCCCTACCGGATCCTCTTTCCGCTGATCCTGCTTTTGTGCATCATCGGCGCCTACAGCGTCAACAACAGCGCCTTCGATGTCCTGGTCATGGTGATCTTCGGGATCGTCGGTTATCTGTTCAGGAAATTCGGGTACGAATGCGCGCCTCTGATCCTGGCCTTCGTCCTGGGGCCTTTGCTGGAACTGAATTTCCGTCAATCGCTCCTCAGCTCCCAGGGGAGCTTTGCGATCTTCTTCACCCGGCCCATTGCCGCGACGGCGATCCTGTTGGCCGGTCTGCTCTTTACGACCTCCTTCATCCCTCACTTCAGAAAGGGAAAGGACAAAGCATAGACCCATCCCTTTGCGGATCGCAAGGGGCGTAAAGAAATGAAATAAACCCTATCGGAGGTGCAAGTCCAATCATGTCGATCCTGGTTATCGGAGGGATGGGGAGCATCGGGTCGTTCGTCACCCGGCGGCTCATCGAAAAGGGGCTGGAGCCGGTGGTCTATGCCCGCCACAAGAACCTGCTCTTCTTGAGCGACATCGCCGACAAGGTGGCCTTCGTCGAAGGCGATATCATGAATGTCGACCACCTGGCGAAGACGATCAAGGAATACAAGGTGGAGCGGATTATCCACATGGCGGCCCTGCTATCGGCGGGAACCGAGGCCAACCCGCCCCTCGCCGTTCGGATGAACGTCGAGGGGACGGCCAATATCCTCGAAGCGGCGGTCAAGTGCGGCGTCAAAAGAGTCGTCTACTCCAGCGCCAAGGGGGCCTACAGCGAGGCCGTCGGTGCTTACGCCCACCCCACCTACAAGCCCCTGCCCGAAGACTATCCCACGGAAGACTGTATGGGTTTCTACGGCCTGACGAAGCTCATGGGCGAGAAGCTCGGCTACAAGTATCAGCAGAAGCACGGGCTGTCGTTCGTCGCTATCCGGTACGGGGCGACCTGGGGGCCGGGGAAGCTTCTGCATGGGGCAACCCCGCATACGGCCCATGTGGGGATCATCGAGAACGCCATGCTGGGCAAGCCCTTTGTCTATCCCCAGGGCGGAGACCAGAAGGAGGACATGATCTACCATAAGGATTCGGCCGAAGGGGTGGTCCTGGCCTGCATGGCCGAGAAGCTGACCCATTCGGTCTTCAACATCGGCACCGGCATCGGGACGACGATGAATGATTTCGCCGCGGCAGTGAAGAAACTCTATCCCGCGGCGGAGATCACGATCGGGCCGGGGCTCGATTTCCTGATGAAGGGGTACGGCACCTATTGCGTCTACGACATCTCGCGGGCCAGACAGGAACTGGGCTACGTGCCCCGCTACGGCGTCGAGGAAGGGGTGGCCGATTACATCGAGATGATGGGCCGCCTGAAGATCGCGCCGACCTACACGCCGCCCCGGGGGTAGGGGGCGTGGCTCGAAGGCCGGATTCCTCGGCGCGCTGGACATTTTTCGACCCTGCACCCCTCGCTCCGCTCGCGGGCAGGGTGCCCCGAAAAATCTCCAATGCGCGCTGCCGGAACCCGGCCTCCCAGCCACGGGGGATTGAGGAAAAGAAAAACATGCGCTGTCCAGACTCTCAGGGTTTTTCCCTCAGGGCTGTTCTGACGTAAAAAGAATCGTAATAGCGGCGAAAGGGGGCGTATGAAAAAGAAAACAGAGGAACGTCTGGTCTCCTACCGGGAATACCTTCCCCAGCTTTCCCTGGCCGAGCGGGACCGGCGCTGGGCCGCGGTCTGGGAGGCGATGATCCTGCACCAGATCGATTGCCTTTTGGTCATGGGCGACGACCGGGCCTTCGGCCAGGCCGATGCCAACATCCGCTACCTGACCCAGGTGACGGGCCAGCGGATGGGTAGCGCCCTGGTCTTTCCCCTCGAAGGGACGCCGGTCTTCTTCGGCGCGGCGCCTCACATCCACGACAAGCCCTTCCCGGTCTATAAGGCCTTCACCGACTGGATCACCGAAACACGGTCCCTGGGCGGGATGGCGCCGATCGTGGAGGCCATTAAGGCCGCGGGCTGCGAAAAGGGGGCGATCGGCCTGGTCGGTTTCCAGGGGGCGGGCCCCTATGCGAGCAACCTTTTCTCCCAGGAGCAGATCCAGTTTCTGGAACGGGAGCTGCCGCAGGCCCGACTCGTGGAGGCGACGCCGCTTCTGGAGCGGCTGCGGACGATCAAGAGCCCCGAGGAGATCGGCCTGCTCAAAAAATCGGGAGAGATCTCCCACAAAAAGCTCGACGTGATGATCCGGATGGCCCGGCCTGGCGTCAAGGAGTGCGAGCTCTATGCCGAGATGGTCAAGACCGAGATCAGCCTGGGGGGCGAGGCCTTCATCTTCAACCTTCTCGCCTCGGGTTCGGTGACCGATCCGGGCGTGGTCCAGCATCTGCTCCACGGCCGGGGACAACCCCTCGCCCCGACGACGCGGCCGCTCAAAAAAGGAGATCTGGTGATGGCCGAGTTTCACTCCAGCTACGGCGGCTATCTGAGCGGCGCCGAGCTGTCGCTCTATCTCGGCAAGCCGCCCCGGCAGCTCCAGCGAATCCACGATGTGGCGATCGAGTGTCACGAGGCGGGGGTGGCGAAATTGCGCCCCGGCGTCCCGATCGGCGAGGCGGCCGAGGCCTTCCGGGCCCCGGCGCGCAAGGCGGGCATGGCCTTCGTCGAATTGGGTTTCCACGGCCACGGCCTCTCGTCGCCGGAATTTCCCCGCTGTGCCGTCGCCCCCTCGGAGCGGCTGCGCACGGACCGGGGAACGGGCCCCTTCTGCGGCCGGGGCCTCGCCGAGCTCAAGGAAAACATGGTGGTGGCCACCAATGTCGATATCCACGATCCGGCCTGGCGGCCCGATATCGGGGTCATGGGCCCTGCGGACACGATCTGGATCACAGCCCAGGGGCCGGTAAGACTCGTCGGTACCCCCCGGGACTTTTCTATCGCTGTCTGACCCCCCGGCCCCGCCCGGCAGGCAACCCCTCCCGGGGGTAAACCCGGATCCTCTGCCGCGCGGGGCCTCTTTGGATAAAGCCGGACAGGCGGGTAGGACCGTTCAATCAACAGGAGGAATATCATGCCTTTGATGACACGCAAAGAGTACATGGAAAGTCTGCGCAAGGTCAAAAAGCGCGTCTTTCTGGGCGGCGAGGAGGTCGAAAGCTACGTCGACCATCCGATCATCAGCCCCTCGATCCATTCCTGCGCCATGACCTACGAACTGAGCCACCAGCCGGAGCATGCGGAGCTCCTGACGGCGGTCTCCAACCTCACGGGCGAGCGGGTGAACCGCTTCACCCACCTCCACCAGAACACCAACGATCTGGTCGACAAGATCAAGATGCAGCGCCTGCTGGGCCAGAAGACGGGCTGCTGCTTCCAGCGCTGCGTGGGGATGGACGGATTCAACGCCGTGGATTCGGTCACCTTCGAGATGGACCGGGCCCTGGGGACCTCCTACCATGGCCGGTTCCGCGATTACCTGACCATGATCCAGAAGAACGACTGGGTCGTGGACGGCGCCATGACCGACCCCAAGGGGAACCGCCGCCTGGGGCCTGCCGAGCAGGAGGACCCGGATCTCTTTTTGCGCATCGTGGAACGCAAATCCGACGGGATCGTGGTCCGGGGGGCGAAGGCCCACCAGACCGGGGCGGTCAATTCCCATGAGATCCTGGTGATGCCCACCCAGACGATGCGCGAGGCCGATGCCGATTACAGCGTCTGCTTCGCCGTGCCCGCCGACGCCCCGGGGCTCCTCTACCTCTACGGCCGCCAGTCCTGCGACACCCGCCGCCTCGAAGAGGGGACCATGGATGTGGGCAATGCCGTCTTCGGCGGCCAGGAGGCGGTGATCGTCTTCGACAACGTCTTCGTCCCCTGGGAGCGGGTCTTCATGGCCGGCGAATACCCCTTCACCTCGATCCTGGTGGAACGGTTCGCTGGCTACCACCGCCAGAGCTACGGCGGCTGCAAGAGCGGCGTCGGCGACGTCCTCATCGGCGCCACACAGGCCATCGCCCGGATCCAGGGGCTGGAGAAGGCCTCGCACATCAAGGACAAGCTCATCGAGATGGTCCACCTGAACGAGACGATCTACTCCTGCGGCCTGGCCTGCTCCTGTGAAGGCAAGGCCACCGCCTCGGGCACCTACCTGATCGACCTGATGCTGGCCAACATCTGCAAGCTCAACGTCACCCGCTTCCCCTACGAGATCTCCCGCCTGGCCCAGGATATCGCCGGCGGGTTGATGGTCACCATGCCCGGCGAGAAGGATTTGCAGCATCCCGAGATCGGGGCCTATCTGGAGAAGTATCTCCGGAGCGCGGCGGCCTATTCGACGGAGGAGCGTTGCCGGATGCTCAGGCTGATCGAGAACCTCACCCTCGGCATGGGGGCCGTGGGGTATCTCACGGAATCGATGCACGGGGCCGGCTCCCCCCAGGCGCAGCGGGTGGTGATCGGCCGGATGGCGAACCTCGAGGCCAAGGAAAAGCTGGCACGGAAGCTGGCCGGCGCGGAGGCGAAGGGATGAACGGCTGGCACGACCATTTCCACAGCCGCACCTGTACGGCCGCAGAGGCGGTGGCCCGCGTGCGTTCCGGGCAGCTCATCGCGATGGGCCAGGCCTGCGGCGAGCCGCGGCTCCTGCCTAAGGCCCTGGTGGCCCGCGCGGCAGAACTCAGAGACGTCCGGATCACCCACATGATCTCCATGGGGGAGTCCCTCTACTGCAAGCCCGAGTATGAGGAGAGCTTCCGCCACATCTCGCTTTTCGTCGGCGGCACCAGCCGCGAGGCGGTCTGGGAGAATCGGGCCGACTACTTCCCCTGCTTCTTCAGCCAGATCCCCGCGCTCTTCGACCACGAATTGCCCCCGGATGTGGCCATGGTGACCGTCAGCCCGCCTGATGCCAACGGCATGTGCAGCCTGGGGGTCTCGGTGGACTATACCAAAAAGGCGGTCGAGTGCGCTCCGCTCGTCATCGCCGAGGTGAATCCCAAGATGCCCAGGACCCATGGGGATTCCTTCGTCCCGGTGAGCGCGATCGACTATTTCGTGGAAAGCGATCAGCCCATCCACGAGCTCAAGGGTATCGAATTGACGGAGACGGAAAAGGCAATCGGCCGACACGCGGCGGAGCTTATCGACGACGGCGCCTGCCTTCAGCTCGGGATCGGCGGCATCCCCGATGCGGTCCTCTTCAACCTCACGGGGTGCAAGGACCTGGGCATCCACTCGGAGATGATCTCCGACGGCGTCCAGAATCTCGTCGAGAAGGGGGTGATCACCGGGAGCCGCAAGACCATTCATCAGGGCAAGATCATCGTCACCTTCCTCATGGGGACCCGCGCTTTTTACGACTGGATCGACGACAATCCGTTGATCGAGATGAAATCCGTCGACTACACAAACGATGTCCGGATCATCGCCAAAAACCGGGGCATGGTCTCCATCAATGCGGCCCTCGAGGTGGACCTCCTGGGGCAGGTCTGCGCCGATACCCTGGGGCCTAAGCAGTACAGCGCCGTGGGCGGACAGCTCGATTTCGTCCGCGGCAGCCGGATGTCGGAGGGGGGAAAGTCCATAATCGCACTTTCCAGCACGGCCAAAGGGGCCGTCTCCAAGATCGTTCCCCGGCTCAAGGAAGGGGCCGCCGTGACCACCTCCCGTTTCGATGTGGATTATATCGTCACCGAGCACGGCTCTGCCCACCTCAGGGGGGCGACGGTGCGGGAGCGGATGCGACGGCTGATCGCCATCGCCGACCCCGCAGCCAGGGAAGAACTGACCAGGGCCGCCTTCGAGACCTACCACGTCCGGGTTTAGCCAACGCTGTCATGACTGCGCAAGTGGATACTATTTTTCGTCATTCCCGCGGAAGCGGGAATCCATTCAAAGCACTTCTGGACTCCCGCTTTCGCAGGTCCTATGTTTGAAGAAAAGAAAGGCAAGTCTCCCTTTTCACCGGTATAGTTTTTGT
>JAKAFS010000082.1 GCA_021817825.1 Deltaproteobacteria bacterium
TCATCTTCTTCATTTTGCACTCCTTCTGTTTTTTGCCTCCCGACGCTATGCTGGACTGCTTTTCGACCCCGACCTTGCCGGGGCGGCTGGCGGTTGCCGCGCCGGTGCCCGGATGCCGAACCGCCGAGAATTGCATCCGCTACGCCGCCTGAGTCAGGTTCTGCATTTCCTCTTTATGAAAGACGCTGTCGATATCGAGCAACATCTTCACTGAGCCGTTGACTTTCGCCATCCCGCGGATGAAATCGGTCTCACAGTGCACTCCGAAGTCCGGCGTATCCTCAATGTCGGAGGCCTTGATATTGAGAACCTCGGAAACCGAATCGACCACGCAGCCGATACGGAGCCTGGTTAGCGCTGCACCGCCGATCTCGACGACGATGATGCAGGTCCGCTCCGTATAGTCGACCGCCGGCATCGCGAACTTGCAGCGCAGGTCCACCACGGGGATCACCTTGCCGCGCAGGTTGATCACCCCCTTGACATAGGGCGGCGCCTGGGGAATCGTCGTAACCGGCATCATGCCGATAATCTCCTTGACCTTGAGAATCCCGATCCCATACTCCTCGCCGGACAACGAAAAGGTCAGATACTTTCCCTCGCGGCCTACCGCGGCCCGGGTCGCTTGATTCATGTCGTTCACCGCTTCCGTCATTGTCTGCTCCTTATTTTTTATTGTCCCCATGGCCCGGAGGTCGTCCCGGGCGTGATCTGTTCGACGATGCGATCGAGGACGGAAACCATCTCTTCGATGCGACCGCTCCCGCATGTGGTGAAGCGCGGCCTCAGCAGATGCCCCATAGCCGCAACCGTGGGATCGTCGTTGGGCAGTGCCAGGATGATCCGGAGGTCCCAGAGCAGTTCCCTGATCGAAAGGAGCTTCCCGAGTTCCTCCTCATCCGCAACGGCCAAAACAACGATCTCCGGCCGTTTTCCCGGCCGGCATAGGGCCTGCTTCAGCCCCCGGAGGGTCCGGTAGCGTTTGACAGCGGGTCTCGTTGCCACTGCGGCCACGGCTTGCCAGAGCCTCTCTGTGAATTGTCCCTTTTTTTCTGAATGGAACAGGATCATCATCCCCCCCTACATTGACCAGACAGCTCGAATGCCGCCCGCCGACAGAGCAAATCAAGAGACGTGCCAAAATCGGACAATTCAATATTTCTTATTTAATTTGAATAGTTACGAAGATTAAGCACTGACAGGAAAGGTCGCCGGGCAAGAGCGAACGTTTCGCCACGCAATACAACCGTGGGCCGGGCAGCGGACGACCGCTCGGAGAGAGGTTTAGCCGCAGTTGTTTCGTGCGGCGAAACCGTTTTCGTCCTGCGATACAGCGGCGCCGTCCTTGCGGCCGATGCCGTATTTCTTCAGGAGCACGTAGAGGCGGACGCGGGAGAGACCCGAGATGCGGCAGGATTCCGCGATGTCGCCGCCGGTGCAGGCCATGAGTTCCCGGAGGTACTGCCGTTCCTCCCGGTCGATCGCGGCCTCGCGCCGTTCCCGGAGCGTCGGCAAATGGCCTTCCGGGAGCGCGCCCGTTTCCTTCTTTCGGACGGCCTTCCCGGCCAGACGCGAGCGGATATGGACGGGCAGGTGCTTGGGATAGAGGACCGGTTCCCGGTAGGCCGTGGCCAGAGCGCTTTCCAGGGCGTTGACCAGTTCCCGGATGTTTCCGGGCCAGTCGTAGGCCGTCAGAACCTGGAGAAATTCTGGGGAAAAGCTTTTGAGCGCTGCCTTGTTGCGCAGGCAAATCCGGTGGACATAATGTCCGGCGATTTCCTCGATGTCGGCGGGGTGTCGGCGCAGCGGCGGCAGGACAATCGCATAGGCCTGCATCCTAAACAGGAGGTCCTCCCGGAAGGCCCCCTCCCGGGCCATCCGGGGGAGGTCCCGGTTCGTGGCCGCAATCAGCCTGAAGTCGCTGCGGATTTCACGCCGCCCGCCGACCGGCCGGAAACACCGTTCCTGTAAGACCCGCAGGAAGGTCTTCTGGACGGCATAGGGCAACTCCCCGATCTCGTCGAGGAAGAGCGTTCCACCGTCGGCCTGCTGGACCAGACCCGTCTGGGCACGATCCGCGCCGGTGAAGGCGCCCTTTTCGTGGCCGAAAAGAATGCTCTCGATGATCGTGGGCGGCAGGGCGGCGCAATCGACAATCGCGAAGGTGCCGCCGGACCGGGCGCTGTTTACGTGGATCGCCCGGGCAAAGAGCTCTTTGCCGGTCCCGGTCTCGCCGGTGATGATGACCGGCGTGTCGCTGGCCGCGGCCTGAGCCACCTGTTCCAGGCACTCTTCGAGCGCCGGACTCCTGCCGACGATCCCCTCGCGCCGGAGCCGCAGGTTTGCCTTCAATCCGGCCTTGGCCTCCCGGTACTGCAAGGCGCGCAATAGGGGCAGCTCGATGAGCTTGCGAACCAGCGGCTTTTCGATGAAATCCCAGGCGCCGTTGATGATGGCCAGTTCCGCCCCCTCGGGGCTGGCGTAACCCGTGATGATGATGACCTCGGGCGCCGAAAGGCCCCGCTGGATCTCCGGCAGCAGGGTGAGGCCGTTCCCGTCGGGCAGTTGAATGTCGAGAAAGACGACATCGCAGGGGTACGAACGCACCCGCTGGATGCCTTCCTCGGCGGTATAGGCGCAGGCGACCTCGTGGCCGAGGCTGCGGATCATATCGTAGAGCAGGTCCGAATTGGTACGGTCATCGTCGATGATCAGGATCTTTCCCATAAATTCCTTTCCTATCTCCAGGGATCGCTGTCCAGAGCCCGCCGGATCGCCTCGGCGATCCGCCGCCTGACGATCGGCTTGAGAATCACCTCCCGGATGCGGGCCTCCCGGACGGCTTTGGCCGTGACTGATTCGTTGAAACCCGTGCAAAGGAGGATCGGCAATCCGGGCCTGATCTTGAAGCACTCTTGCGCCAGTTCGATCCCCGTGAGGTCGGGCATTGTCATGTCCGTAACCAGCAGGTCGAAACGGCCGGGCCGGGCCCGGAAGAGTTCGAGGGCCTCCAGGGCGCTGGTCCGGATGACGACCTCATAGCCGAGCCGCCTCAGCATTTCCCGGCCGAGTTCGGCCAGGGTCTTCTCGTCATCGATGAAAAGAATGCACTCCTTTCCGCCCGGGACGGCGTACGTCT
Source organism: Deltaproteobacteria bacterium (assembly GCA_021817825.1). GTDB lineage: Bacteria > Desulfobacterota > Syntrophia > Syntrophales > UBA5619 > JAKAFS01. The sequence continues at coordinate 3,140 of JAKAFS010000082.1, forward strand.
CTTCCGGTTGCAGTCCCCTTTCGGCATCATCGATCCGCGGCAGAAAGACGGCGACGTCGGTCCCTTTGCCGAGACGGCTCTTGACGACCACCTTGCCGCCTAAGTCCGTGACGATGCCGTAGACCGCGGCCAGCCCCATGCCGGTCCCCTCCCCGGGTTTCTTGGTCGTAAAGAAGGGATCGAAGATCCGGTCGATGATGAGCGGATCGATGCCCACGCCCGTGTCGCTGACCACGAGTTTGAGGTAGCAACCGGCAGGCAGGTCGATAGGTGCGCCGGCGCGGCCGGGCGTGATCTCCTTGGCGGCCAGGGTCACCTTGAGCGTCCCCTTCTTTCCCTGCATCGCATGGGCGGCGTTCGTGCAGAGGTTCATGAGGATCTGGTGGATATGGGTCGGATCGCCGAGGATCGTATCGGGCCCGTCCTGGATCTCCTGCTGGATCTTCAGCGTCGCGGGCAGCGAGGCCCGCAGAAGCTTGAGGACCTCCTTGACGATCGGACTGACCCGCAAGGGACGACGTTCCGCCTTGCCCTGACGGCTGAAGGCGAGGATCTGCTTGACGAGGTCCCGGGCCCGTTCGCCGGCGCGGAACACCTGTTCGAGATGGGACCGGACGGGGTCTTCCCCGTCGAGCATGCCCAACGCCATCTCCGTATAGCCCAGGATGGCGCTCAGGATGTTGTTGAAATCGTGGGCGATGCCGCCCGCCAGCGTGCCGATCGCCTCCATCTTCTGCCCCTGGCGCAACTGCGTCTCAAGCTTGACCTCTTCGGTGATGTCCCGCTTGAGTTCGATGTAGCCGGTGAGTTCTCCCGCGGAGTTCAGGATCGGCGTGATCGTGGCCTCCTCCTGGAGAAGCCGGCCGTCCTTGCAGCGGCTCGTCAAGCGGCCGGTCCAGATTTCTCCTTTGCGGATCGTCTTCCAGATGTTCCGGTAGAACGCCTCGTCGTGGACGTTGCTCTTGAGGAGTTCAAGATTCCGGCCGAACACCTCGGTCCGGGAGTAGCCGGTCATCCGTTCGAAGGCCGGATTGACATACTCGATGGCCATCCGGCGATCCATGATGATGATCGCCTCGGCCGCCTGCTCGATGGCCGTGCTGAGCCGGATCAGGGATTCTTCGGACCGCTTTCTCTCCGTCACATCCCGGATGATCGCCTGCCCCAGTTGGATGCCATGCAGCTCGAAGGTGTTCATGGTGACCTCGGTCAGAAACCGGGTTCTGTCGCACCGCAGATGCTCCCATTCGAAGGGTTGGAGATTTCCCTCCTTGGTCAGTTGCATTCTTCTTGCCGACTCGGCCCGGGAATCCGATCCGTCGGGCTGCCTGGGGGGACTGAAGTCCAGCGGCCACTTGCCGACAATTTCCTCCCGTCTGGTACAGCCGAACATTTCCAGGGCTTTCCGGTTGCAGTCGATGATGGCGCGGTCATCCATGATGAGGATCGCATCGTTTCCCGATTCGAAGAGGGTCCGGAACTTTTCCTCGCTTTCCCGCAGGGCCTGTTCGGCCTGCCTGCGCTCGGTGATGTCGATCAGGGTACCGATGGCGGCGGGTTCTCCCCGATAGAGGGTGAGGGAACTGTACACCTCGACGTGCCGGACCTTGCCGCTTTTGGTGATGATGCGGAACCCGTAGTTCTGCGCCTCGATCTCCCCGGCAAGCCGCCGACGCAAGTTCTCCCGAACGATCGGCAGATCCTCAGGATGGATCACTTCTTCGAGACGCGTCTTTCCAATGACCTCGGCGACCGTATAGCCCATGCTTTCGGCCAACTTGGCGTTGACATACTCGAACCGGCCGTTCTGGATCAGATAGACGCCGGCGACCGAATTTTCGACCAGGGTCCGGAACTTGCTCTCCGACTCCCGGAGCGCCTCATCGGCCCGCTTGCGCTCGGTGATGTCGACCAGGGTGCCGATCACGGCGGGCCGGTCTTTGTAAACGGTCCGGGAATCGCGCACCTCGGCATACCGGACCTCGCCGTTTTTCGTGACCACCCGGAACTCGTAGTTCAAGGAATTGGTCTCTCCGGTCATCCGCCGGCGCAGGTTCTCCTGAACCAGCGGCCAATCGTCGGCATAAACGACCGTCGCCGGACTGACCTTCCCCGTCAGTTCGGCAACCGTGTATCCCAGCATCTCGGCCATATGCGGATTGACATATGCGAACCGGCCATCCTGGATCAGGTAGACGCCGGCAAGCGAGTTTTCCATCAGGTCCCGGAAGAGGCTTTCCGATTCCCACAGAGCCTTCTCCGCCTGGAACCTGCTGAGCACCCCCGCGATCCGGATGACCGTGATGTCGAGGGCGTTGCGGCAGCTCTTGGTAATCCGGGTTTTGGTCCAGGAGGCCACGTTGAGGCAGCCGACAATCCGGTCGCGATTCCGGATCGGCACCACGGCGATGCACCGAAACCCCTCGGCGGCGATCTCCCTGTCCAAAAAATTGACGATCTGCCCGGTCCCCGCGAAATAGCAAGGCTGCCCTTTCATCACGAGGCGCACCCGGTCGGAACCGGCGGCGCTGTGGGCGAGCCGCTGGGCGATCGCTTCCGGGATGCCGTTGACGCTGGCCAGCCTGAGCCCTCCCTCCGGATCGTCCAGATAGATGCCCCCGGCCTCGAATCCCGTTGCTTCCAGGGCGGAGGCAAGACAGGCATCGAGAGCCTCGGAGGGCGTATCGGCCTTGGACAGGACGTACCCCAACTCCTGCTGGATGGTGACGAGCCGCTCCGGCGACCACCGCCGGCTTGCCGGTTTTCTTTCCAACCGTCTTATCATTGGTTCTTTCATTTGGGCATCAATACCGTTTCAGATCTCCAGGCGCAACATTCCCCAACCATCGGCAGGCGAGTCGCTCCGCCTGTTTGACACCGCATCTCAACGTAAGCCGCAGATAAAACAATGCAACTCCAGTGCCACGGCAAAACGACGCTTCGCAAAGAGGAGACCGACAGGGGGAGGAAAAAGCGGCAGGGAGCGGGTTTGCTATGAGATGCCCGCAAACCGCCTTTCAAACGCAATGGGTTGTTCCGGGGCAAGAGACAGGCCTAGCGTCAAAAAGTCGTCCGCAGCAGCGACAGGCCTTCGGACAGTATCCGAGATCCCGGCGACACCTCCCGATTGCGAGACGCGGGGCTTCTTCTGGCAGCCGGCAATCAGTGAAGGCCCCGTCCTGCTGCAAGGCAGGCTTTCGGCGGCGCTCCCGGACGGCAGCACGGTTGCTGACCGTCCATCCGGCGTTTCAGCAGGGAAAGCGGCAAGACCGGGAGAATAGACTCTATTTCGCAAGCATGATGGGGCAATCGGAGAACAGGGCCACTTTGTAACTGATCGTTCCCCAGCTCTGAATGGGGTCGCGCCTGTCAAGTTTGTGGGAATTCATGATGACCAGATCAATCCGATTTTCTTTGATGAACTTGAGGATTTCCTGAACCCGGTTTCCATAGACGATGGCGGGGATGATCGGCACCTCTTTCCCCGAATAGGAGGCTATCAGCGCACTCATTTTTTTCTTCGCCCGATTTTCCAGCTTGCTGTAAAACCCCTCATAGTCGGCAAATTCCGTATCGGCAATGACTTCTACGACATGCAGAAGATGGATGGCGCTCTTATACTTTTCCGCAAGATTCAGCGCAATTTCCAGAGGCCGGATATAATTTTTCGAAAAATCAGTGGGGATGAGGATATTTCGAAACATGACTGGCACCTCCCGGTTTCTCGGCCTGGGATGTTCCAGGCGACCTATGTCCGACAAGACTCCGGCCCGCTCAGGAGAACGGGGACAGATTCTCGACATAGGGGAGCGCGCACTCCGCCAACGCCGAACCGTCAAGGGGAACCAACACCTTATTATACATCGCTATCGCTCCTTTCCTTTCTTTGCCGGCCTGGCGACCGTCGGCAAAGGCGCAGGGTTGAATGGCGGGCGGTTGATGGGTTTCCTATAGATATTCGTACACCTCGTACTCGGTCGCCGTTCCCAGCAGGTTGTCGATCCGCCGCTGGATCTCCGCCCGCTCCGGACTTCCCTTCCAGGCGTTCCACGCCTCCTGGCTCTTCCAGGTGCCGATGACGACCAGATCTCCCGGGCGATCCACCCGGCGGAGGGTTTCCCCGGAAATGAACCCCGGCTGGGCGAAGGCCTGCGTCCGGAGTTCCCGCAGCAGCTCCAAAAGCTGCGGGTCTTCGAAAACTTTCGTGGCTTTTCTTCGGATGATTGTCTTGATGGCCATGGCTTCCTCCTTGCGTCTGGGGGGTTGGTGACAAGGTTGACGGGTAAGGGACCATTGCCTGGCTGTCGGTGCATCCGCCGGATCGGAGAGTGGCTTTCCTGAGGAAAACGGCGGCAACCCAGAAGGAGAAAGAAAGAGAAACCTGCCTAGGGCGTACTGATGATAAAAAATGACCTAGGGCGTGTCAAGCGATATTTTCCTTGCCTTGCCCTGGCAACCGAGTGGGCAAGCAACTGCCCACTCGGTTGCCAGGGCTGAAAAACCCGGGTGAAGAAAAATATACAAGATATTGAAATGATAAATAATACAAACAAGGCATACTGCTTGCTATGTACAGAACAAGCAGAACGCAACATAGGCTTTCATTGACATACATGCTGACGTTTACATATATTCAGCCCCTTCATGAGAGGCAAGAGAGCCGGCAAGCGCGGGTCGACCATTGACAGCCATTCATAGGGTAGGACCAGAGGGATTTGCAGATAAGCGTCCCCGGATCCTGCGATTCATACTCATAAAAGAAAAGGAGCACAGACCATGCAGACACGACGCCTCAACGATACCACGACAACGAACCACAAAAGGAAAGCGAGCAAAGCGGCGCGGAGGGTCGCGGCCCTTGCCTGGCTTTTGGCAGGATGCTGCCTCCTGATCTGGGCACCGACCGAGGCAAAGGCAGCAGAGCACCTGGCTTATCTCACCATCCAAAACAGCCTGGGTGATGCCGGCAGCTACCTGGAGGTCTCCGGAAGGCGCTGCAGCACCTTTGACGATGAGTGCGGCAAATACACCACGGGGAAGATCCAGCCTCAAAATCAATACGGCACAGGGATCGCTCACTTCACGGACATGACGCTCGTCGTGGCGAGAAAGCAGAACGACAAATCCGTCGAGTTTTCCAGGACCCCCCAATGCACGGCCCGGGGGGACATGTTCGCGAGTTTCCAGAGCTGTAGCGGGGTTACCCTGAACCAGACCGAGTCGAAGAAAGGCTACCTCAAGTTCGCGATCGTCAACAGCAACTGCGACGGCGTATTCATCGAGTGCCGCTAGCCGGGTGTTGAAAAACGGCCTGCTCGGGACCAGCCAGGGGCCGCAGGAACCTGAAGAGGTTGATTCAAAAGGTTCTATCAAAGGGTTGAAAGGATGGAGTGATGAAAAAAAGAAGCGCAAGCACGATCGGAACCCTGGTTTTCTCGTGCGCCTTGGTCCTCACGGGCCTCTTGGCGCCTGACCGGGCCCGGGCGGCCGACGACGGCACCATCACGATCGGCAACCTCGTCTATGCCAAGACGATCAACTGTTACGGCATGCAGGGTTGGGATCAGGCCATGAGCAGCGCGGCACAGCTCAAATCCGGCGATTGCGGCCTGAACGACGGCTCCAAGGCCGGCCAGTGGCGGCTTCCCAGCACCTACGAAACCTGGGGAGCGAATAAGTCCAACGGCTTTTTGAACGCTCCTTCCTGGCCGAGAGACTGTTTCTGGACGAATAGAGAGATCGGGGCGGCTGCCCCGGATTACGCCGAATGTGCCGGCGAGTCGGCCCCGAACGGCGCGACGAGCAATAAGAGCACACCCCAGAATGTCGTGTTTGTCCGGCCGAAATAGCGGACTTCCTGGGATTTCGGGGACGCTGTACTTAAATCTCCTGACCGGCCCCGGCCGATTTTTTCCCCCAAGGGGGATTGCCGATACCTGCATCGCCTGGGATGAAGCCTCCATGCTTCATCCCAGGCGATTTCTTTTTTGGCTTTTTCGTTGTCTTTTTTGTCTGTTGGGGAAGGTTTGCCCGGCGGGATCTAGAAAAAACCTGTCTGGAAATTCACCCGGAATCCGGTGTTGGTATAATACTCCACATACGCCCTGCCGCTGCCGCAGGGCAGCTCGGCACTCGCCGATTCGGTCCAATAACCGCACTGGGAGGTGGTGGGACTCGTCGTTTTACAGGCGTAGTAGCCGCAGTTGACCGCCGTCAGCACCATGGTGCACGCGGCAAGGGGGTTGAGGTTCGTGTTTGTGACGGCCATGGACTGCCAGGACTGATTGGCCAGCGGTGCGATGGTCTGTTTCGCCGCCTCGCTTCCCTTGACATATCCCGACACCTCGCTACAGGCGCACTTGCTTTTATCGATACAGCTTGCACTCTCGTACCAGCGGACCTCGTAGCTGGACTCGGCAAGGGCCACACCGGCCGATGCCGCCAGGCCAAACAGGGCGAACAAAACGATACTGAGCTTGGTGTTCATGATTTTCTCCTTTCCACTGAGTGTTCACCGCTTAAGGCGGCGTCTTGATTTCCAGGCCATCCGGCCGCGGGGTTTGGCATCTTTTCAGCCCGCCTGCCGTCAATCAGTAAACTGCCGGCGAAAGAGGGCTAAAGAGGCCGGTAAAGGGCAACTCATTGCAGTGCTCATGAAAACCGTTCAGGCTATGCTCCATTTGCGGGAGTTCCGGGATGACGATGCAGGCCTTCTCTCCCTCATGGGCCGCCTTGAGCTTAAAGCGTCTGATGCATTCGTTCACCAAGTCGTCGGACGTCATGCTGTTGCCGCTGCAATTCCAGGGTGCGCACTGATGTCCGATCTTCCAGCAGGTCGGCGTCGAGAGATTTCCCTTCCAGATCGAGTCATAGGTAAATCCGTTGTACACTTTCATGTAGCAGGTCACCCGATCGGGACAGTCGGCCCGGCCGGACGCCGGCAGAAAAAGCAGCAGCAGGGCCACAAAAATAAACAGCACACCGGGAAATCGTAATCCACTGATGGTCGTTTTCATCGTTGTTTTCTCCTTATCGATGGCCGGCATGCCCTTGCCTCGGGATAACCGGCCGCGGTTCCACCGCCGGCCCCGATCACATCAGCCCTACTGGGCGTTGCGAACCGGCCAAACGGAAAAGAGGGTGCTCTTCTCGTAGAAGCTCGACCCCGACGACTGGCTGCCGGCATAGTAGTGATTCGGCCAGTAGTCAGGCTGTTCGGAGGTCCAATAGAAGCCCGATTGGATATTCACAAATCCGCTGGTGCGGCCGAAGCGGATGCTCAGCTCATAGCGGGTGGGCAGGCGCCACTGGCCGGACTTGGATTTGTCGGTGAGGCCGCACATGTCCGAATGGAGCCCGGCAACGCTGCTGGCCGCATCGCCCCAGGATTTCGTCCCGAAACAGTTGGCGTCTTTGAGCCAGATCAGCCCGGTATAGGAATCCTTGACCGTACCGTTTTCTTGATCGATGCCGTCGCCGGCGCAGGCCAGGCCCGCGCCCATAGTCAGGGTGAGGGCAACCAGCGCCGCGATCGTGATGAGCCGCTTCAGTGAGTTTGTGATCATCTTTTTCTCCTCTCTTGTTTTCCAAGTTGAGCCGGGCCTTGCACATTGCAGCCACGATGAGGCACAGAACCCGGCGCCTAGGGCCTGGGGCTGCGCACGGGCAGGGAATATTCCTGACTCGTCTTCGGCATGGTCGAGCTGTTGCCGTTTTTCATGTTGACCATGTAGGCCGAAGCCCCACCGAAGGCCTCGGTAGAGGTCCAGTAATAGTCGTCCCGGACTTCGCCCAACTTGCTTTTCTGTCCATAGACGGCAGCCAGTTCGTCCTTGGTGGGCAGCCGCCAGTCGCCAGCCTTGGAACCGTCTTTCAGACGACCGGAGCAGGCGCCGCTCTGGAAAGAGGGAACGCCGCTCTTAGCCTGATCCCAGGTCATGGTTCCCAGACAACTGGCGGGATTCTTGAGCCAGACCAGGCCATTGATGGTGACCGTTCCGTCATCGGCCCAGGTGGGGCCGGCGAAGGTCAGCAAACAACAGAAAGCCAGGGCGCTAAGAGTCGCAATGCCTTTTATCTTCATTTCCTTTTCCTCCATCAGGATCTTTATCTTCTGCGAGCAAAGAATGAATCTTCTCACGGACCATCATTCCTCCTCACTTGTGACATGCCTTGATTAGCATATCCCGTGCCTCAAATCAATAGGCTATAGTTTCGTATAGTTACGTATCATGAGGCTGTCTGAAATCGGCGATTGTCCGCCCACCTTCCGGGCAGTGGCGCCAACCGAGTAGGCGGTCGACGGAACTGTCGATTAGGATTTGAAAGTGCGACAGGGGCAGCGATCGGTTGCGGAGCCGGCCGGTTGAGAAGAAAAGATCCTTCTTGCTTTTGTGTATCCCAAAAGATACAATATTTCCATGATCGAAATCCGGCAAACAGAGCCCTACTTTCAGTGGTTCGTCAGCCTACGCGATCGAAAGGCGCGGGCATGCATCAATGCCCGTATCCGCCGCCTCTCGTTAGGCCACTTTGGCGATGCAAAGCCGGTTGGAGAGGGCGTCTCGGAATTGCGCATCAATTATGGTCCCGGTTATCGCGTTTATTTCATACGCCACGGCCGGACGCTGGTGGTTTTGCTTGCCGGCGGAGATAAAGGCACTCAAGACAGAGACATCAAAAAAGCGCTGAAACTGGCGCGAGAACTATAGGAGACATCATGGTAAAGACTAAAACCCGTCCTTGGGATGTTGCAGAGCATTTGGAAACGGTCGAGGACATGGCCGCCTACCTGGAAGCGGCGCTCGAAGAAGGCGATCCCGCACTAATCGCAGCCGCTATGGGGGATATCGCCCGCGCAAAGGGGATCACGCAAATCGCCCGCGAAACAGGCCTCGGACGCGAGAGCCTCTACAAAGCCCTATCGACCGAAGGCAATCCCGAGTTCGCTACGGTACTGAAAGTCGTTAAGGCGCTTGGACTGCGGCTTCATGCAACCACGGCCTAGTCGTAGCAGGGTGTTGAAAAATACCTTGCTTTGGAGGCTGTTCAAAAACGGTTAGATGCAAGGCGCGCGGGAATCCAGAACGGCACGGGATCGAATCAGGTCCGGCATTGGTGCAACAGGGGCCGCAGCAGAGATAACCGCCGCGGCGCTTCGCCGAAGGACAGGGCCAGGGGCCGTCACTTTCTGATGAGTCTCTCCTTGCCTCCCCTGTCCACGGCCAAGGTGGAGCTGAGAGTTTGGGCAGGGCAGACGGTCGTGCAGGTCAGGCAGAAGATGCACTCCGTGGAAAGGACTCGCTGCCCATGGCGGATACCTTCCCTTCTCCCAGCGCGCCGGCTGCCGGCCGTTGACGTTCCGCTGGTAAGGGAGAAAATCGAGCACCATCGCGGTCCAGCACGCCCAGCCGCAGTAACCGCGCCCAAAAAGGAGAGGCCCACCGATCTTCGCCACGGCATAGTGGATGACGGAACCGGTAAAGACGCCGGCCAGCAGGTAGAAAAAAAAGCCCTCCAGCTGCATGTTTTCTTTTAAAATGAGACCGAGAAAGCCAAACAGGTAGAGGCCCACCAGCAACTGCGCCAATCGTCTGGCCGCGGGCTTTTTTTCCCGAGGCAGAAAAATATACAGACCGATCCCGACACCCACAGCAGTCCCGATGTAGCCGAAGTTGAAAAGAAAAAAGAGGTTTCCCTTGGCTTGCCACAATACCACGGCAACGACCCAGAACAGGGTCAACACCAGCAAGGGAGCCCTCAAGCGGCGTAGTTTGTTTTCCTTTGGTCGTCTAGTGGGCATGGGAATATTTCAGCCTCTTTAGGGGTCTGCGGAACGAGAAATGGGCCGGGCAACTGGACGAACCGGTCCATGGTTCAGGCCTCCCCGTTGGCGATTTTCCGCAGATGCTTGCCCACCCAGGTGGGGGCGTAAGCGATATCCTTGAGCAGGCGCGCCTTGTCCTGATCGCTCAAGGTGCGCTGCAGGGTTTGGATCACGGTGTCATCGACGTGCTTTTGACCCAGATGGCGCAGCGCCTGGATCACCAGCCCGCTGACCCGGCCCGCCGGCGCCATGCTCCGCGGTGTTGTCCGCTGGAGCCGGATCTCCTGATTTCCAACCCGCACCGTCCGGGAAGGACCGTCGGTCAGATAGACGATCCTGGCAGGGACCTGGGTGGATAAGCCCAGTCGGTTGGCCGCGTAGGCCCCGGAGGGCTGGAGGCGGATACCTGCCTTGCCGGCCAGTGCCCCGGCAATCGCGTCGGGACTCGGCGTCAGCAGACCCATGACCGGGTGGCTCTCCGGATAATCGTAAAGACCCCGGGCCAGCCGGCGGATGGTGCCTTTCTGGGCCAGGCGCGACAGTGCCTTGTCCACGGCATCGCGGCTGCCTAAGTCCAGAAAACGGCCTGTGGTGAAGACCGCACCCCTACCTGACCCGTAAATCCTGCTAAGAATATTTGAATCAATGCTTTGCATGTCATGTAACCGTCAAATTTTGTCAGAAATTTAAATCATTTTTTCTGACAAAAGGCAAATCATTTTTCGACTATTCATAATCCCTGCTGCCCCTTCATCAGCCCGTCGTCATTCACCTTCTACTGACCGAGAAAGCCAAACAGGTAGAGGCCCACCAGCAACTGCGCCAATCGTCTGGCCGCGGGCTTTTTTTCCCGAGGCAGGAAAATATACAGACCGATCCCGACACCCACAGCGGTTCCGATGTAGCCGAAGTTGAAAAGAAAAAAGAGGCTTCCCTTGGCTTGCCACAGCACAATGGCAACGACCCAGAACAGGGTCAACACCAGCAGGGGCGCCCTCAAGCGGCGTAGCCTGTTTTCCTTTGGTCGTCGATTGGCATCGGGATATTTCAGCCTCTTAAGGGGTCTGATGACGAGAAAGCAGACGGAGGGCAGCGATCGGCGCTGGATTCGATCTACCGCTGAGGCAACAAGACAAAATGGTTCGCTCCCGCTTCATTTAAACCGGTCGAATTCGACCGGTTTAAAGCCGGCGTTATTCAATAGTTCCAGACTCAAGCCTCCGTTTTTCAGCCAGAAGTTCCTCTTGTTGCCTATTGACGGCAATACAGTGAAGGTAAGCGGGAATTGTCACTTTCAGGGTATGGATGATTCCTGTGTCTCCAGAGTTCAGAATAAACTTCACGTCTTTAATGACCTGTTCATCTTCCTTTTTCATGATTTCATCTCCTTTCAGGATGTGATCCGTTGGGATTTGAGGGAACGTAGCAGGTAGTTACCCCGCTTGGCGGCTGTTTCTTCCATGGCTCATCCCTTTGTCGTGACCGGTTCATCCTCGCCCCAGACGCGGGCAAGGGTAGCCTGGATCTTTTTCTCGAAACGGGTGATAAGTTCGCGGTTGGCGGCGACCAGTTCCTGCTCGGCCTCGATCTCGGCGACGATGGCTTGCTGGGTGGCGAGCGGTGGGAGGGGAAACTTGATCTGAACAAGTGCATTACCATTGAACTGAGGCTGACCACCACCAGTCATCAGTGATTTTGCTTGTTCCCAGTAAGCTGCGCTCTGTGCGAATACCCAGTAATATTTTTGATTAACGAGGTCCTTCGGGAACCTAAGCCTAATCAGGAATGAGGCAAAAACTGCTTTGTATTCCTCATCAAAAAGCATTGTTTTCCCAAATGTAGCACCAGTTCGCGCCACAAGGATGTCTCCTTTTTCTAGTAGTGACTTTTTTGCGTCATCCGTCAGATTTATGAACTTTGGATCTTCCGAACGTAGAAACCCATCTTCGGAAATATCTGTGATTCGAATGAATCTGGCATTGCCCTGCTCTAATGCTTTCTCAGTGAACCCGTATTCTGGTTTACATACTTCACCCAACTCCACCATCGGCCAGTCGGGGTGGATGGGGATGTGGGGCCGGTAGTTTCCGAGGACGGCGCGTGCGCCATCAATGACTTTCTGGTAACCCTCGATCTCCTTCACGATCGTCTTCTGTACATCCAACGGCGGCAGAGGGATTTGGATGCTACGCAAATCGGAAGTTTTTATGCTAGCCTGATTGACCGCTTTCTGAGCGAAAGACTTCACCGTCGCGATGAAGCGGTCGGTCTTGAAAACCCGAATGGCATATCGCGGATCGATTCGTGAAGTGTCTGGCACTAAGCGGATTAGATTGATTCCATGAATCACGTCAGTGTCGTTCCCAAGAAAGATGGCTGTTTTCCCCAGATGATCGAAGCTATTGATGTGACTGAGAAGGATGTCACCGGAATGGAGAAACGATTCCGCTTTCACGTCATCATCAGTGAACTTCGTTTTTTCGAGGTTCACTGAACCATCCGCGATGGTTTGAATGCGCGATACGCGGTATTTCGCTTTTTCATCCACTTGGGTGACATTTATTCCGTTACCAATTTTCGTAAATACTTTCTCAAGCTGCACTAGAGGGAAGGTTGACAGGTTGATTGCGTCCTCTCGATACCTCTCAATGCTGAGGTTGTATTCGTTATTCGCTACAATCTTTTCTTTCGGCACGATCAGACCGAGCGTTGGCTTCAAGTCCTCAACCGACTTTCCCGCCCGCAGGTGGTTCATATACTCGCCAATTTCAGTAAGGACCTGCGGTCGATCATTCTTTTCAATCTCTCGTCGCTGGGCGCCGAGGCCGAAGCCGTCGTTCTCGACCTTGAAGAAGGCAATGGTGTTTGCACGCCTTGCCAGCGACCTGTCGAGGATCAGGATCGAGGTCTTGACGCCCGAATAGGGATTGAAGACGCCTGCCGGGAGCGAGACGACGGCGACGAGGTACTCCTCCACCAGCATCTTGCGCAGTTGCTTGTAGGCGGTCTGGCTCTGGAAGATGATCCCTTCGGGGACGATGATGCCGGCACGGCCGGTGGGAGTGAGGTGCTCGGCCATGTAATCCACGAACAGCACTTCACTCCGCTTGGACTGGACCGAAAAACGGTTGTGGGGTTTGATGCCACCCTTCGGCGACATGAAGGGCGGATTGGCGAGGATCACGTCGGCGTATTCCTTCCATTTGTCCTGGCTGGTAAGGGTGTCGTACTCGGAGATGCGCGGGTCGGGAAAACCGTGCAGGTAGAGGTTCACAAGGCTCAGGCGCACCATGTCGGGAGAGATGTCGTAGCCCCTGAAATTCCGGGCCAGGCGTCCCTTGTCGTCGGGCGTCAGGGTGCTGTTGCCCTTCTTGTCCATGTTGGCCTTCAGGATGTGCTTGTAGGAGGAGATCAGGAAACCGGCGGTGCCGCAGGCCGGGTCGAGCACCGTCTCGTTCTTCTTGGGATCGATGATCTCGACCATGAAATCGATGATGTGCCGCGGTGTGCGGAACTGCCCGGCGTCGCCCTGGGAGCCGAGGACCGAGAGCAGATACTCGAAGGCGTCGCCGAG
>JAKAFS010000162.1 GCA_021817825.1 Deltaproteobacteria bacterium
GGATTCGGACAGGCGGGAACCCTCTGTTGCCTGGCCGGGAATCCGGGATTTCCGGAAACCCTGTACCCCTGTAAGGATCGGTATTCAGCGATGAATACTTGAGGACGCATACCAAGGTATGGCGTACGCCTCATCTCTCCGGGCAAGTCGCTTCAATACCCGCAATAAATATGCCAGGGCTGTCCTGCGGCTGGGGGGGACAAGATGCCCCTTTTTAAGATGAAATGTGATGATGACAGGATGCTTAAGCGGAGGAAAAGAGGGTTGATGCCGGTTCCTTCTGATTATTTTCTGACGATTCGGCGGGATTATGTCAAACGGTTGACATGTGTTTGACTTGGGTTCCCTTCTTGGTGCCGCGGTGGATTTGAGAGTCTGCTTCGCTCTATGGGCGGCGATGCGCCGGGACGGACATCGCTCAACAACCACGGCAAGGTTGGCGGCCAGTCACTTTTTCACGAGGTCCGCCAGGGCATCCTTGATGGTCGGAAACCTGAACCGATAACCCAAGGCATTGAGTTTCTGCGGGACAACCTTCTGGCCTTTCAGAAGCAGGTCACCGAACTCTCCCATTGCAAGTTTCATCAGGAAGGCAGGAACCGCCGGTAAAAACGTGGGTACACCCAGTGCTTCACCAATGGCTTTTGTCAGTTCCGCATTGCGAACCGCCTGTGGAGCCGTGCAATTGACGGGACCCTCCACATTTTTCTGATCGAAGAGAAAAATGAAAATATTGACCAGATCCTGTTCGTGGATCCAGGAAAACCACTGCCGGCCGTTGCCGAGCGGGCTGCCCAGGTAATGCTTGTAAATCGGGAGCATCTGCTGAAGCGCTCCGCCGCTGCGGCCCATAATGATTCCGAAACGGCAGACGACGACCTGTCCGCCGAATTCCTTTGCCTGATTGGCAGCGGCCTCCCAATCCCTGGCCACTCCGGCCAGAAAATCGCTCCCGGGGGAGGCATCCTCCGTCAAATCCTCATCGCCATGGAAACCATAATAGCCGACGGCAGAGGTGCTGAAGAGGCGAATCCTTTGCTTTGTGTTCCAGGATGCGGCTTCGACAAGGTTCTTCGTCGTAAGAATGCGGCTTTCGCGAATCGCGCGTTTGTTTTTGTCGTTCCAGCGGTTGAAAATCGAGAACCCGGCAAGATTGATAAATATTTCATGCTCGGCGGCATTTTCCTGCCAGGCGCCACGGACGGTGCTGTCCGTTTCAATAAACGAGACGGTTGGGGGAAAGGTCTCCCTCGCCTTGATGGTTCGGTCCAAGACCGTCACCTGGTGACCCCGGTTTGAGAATTCCCTGGTCAGCTGACTGCCGATGAACCCTGTCCCTCCCGTAATGAATATCTTCATCGTTTTTACCCCTTCGCTGCAGGACGAATCCCATTGTGCTCCACTGTTTCCAATCTTGCCTCGCTCCTTTCTTAAACAGTCCCGAGTCATCCCCCCTCCCTGGCGGATGACTCACTAAAGTTTACAGGTCGCCAGACGAGGGGTGGGAGATAAAGACAGTCTAATCCATGCAAAATGGGAATACAAGCAGCATCTGGTCGCTTCTCCTCCCCAGCCGGGAGAGATGGGGAAGCCATCCGGAAAAGATATCGGAAAGACCCCCTGATCATCCTGAGATCTTCTGCAACCATGATGAATCTGCCGGTGTCAAAAATATTTGCTTATTGACACTTTTTGGTGTAGAGGATCACCCCTTAATATGTATTACAAAATTTTTTCCACAAAGAAACGCTTGATCGACCCGCGACCGTCGCCGGATAAGGCAGAGGTGCTGTCCGTTGGACTCGGCATACAGGCGCACGTTAGAAAGCTCTTCAGAGGTTCCCTGGCGATCAGGGTGGTGACCGCCGGTTCGACAAACGCCTGCGAACAGGAATTGACTGCCCTGGGCAATCCTTTTTACGATGTGGAGCGCTTCGGTATCCATTTTGTCGCTTCGCCCCGGCATGCCGACATGCTGCTCGTCACCGGTCCGGTCAGCCGCAACATGCGGGAAGCCCTCCTGAGGACCTATGCTGCCATACCGACGCCGAAAATCGTCGTGGCCGTCGGCGATGACGCCATAGACGGCGGGATCTTCAAGGGGTCTTACGCGGTCTTGGACGGCGCGCATGCGGTCGTGCCGGTTCATTATCGGATTCCGGGCGATCCGCCGTCGCCCGAGACGATCCTCCGTTCGTTGCTGGAGATCCTCGACGACCTGGACGGAAAAAGGCCTTAACATCATGCCGGAATTCATCCATTCCCGGACTTTTTTATTTCTGGTGCTTTCCACATTTACGGCGGGCGCCTTCGGTGCCTTGTTCTTCGGCCGGAATGACCGGCGGGCGGATTTGTGGGGAAATGGGTTTGCCGTTGCCGGATCGCTTCTCGGTCTTGTTTTTTCCGGGGCGGTCTTGATGACGGGGATGGGCCCCACCTTTGCCATTCCCACTTCGTTCCCCCTTCTTTCCCTCTCTGTTCGCGTCGACCCTTTGGCGGCTTTCTTCGTTTTACTGATCTCCTGCATCGCCCTTTTGTGCTCCATCTATGCACTGGGTTACGGCAACCATTATTACAAGAAATACAATCTCGGCGTCCTCGGTTTCTTTTACAACGCCTTCATCGCCAGCATGATCCTGGTGGTCACGGCAGGGCACGCCCTGTTCTTTCTCATCGTCTGGGAAATCATGTCCCTGACTTCGTATTTTCTGGTGATCTATGAGCGGCACGAGGAAAAGAACATCAAGGCCGGCACCCTGTATTTCATCATGACGCATGTCGGGACGGCTTTTATCCTGTTGTCGTTCCTGCTCGCCTATCTGGCGACCGGGGCGTTCGATTTCGGTGCGATCCGAAGCGGAATCGCCGCCGCCTCTCCTTTTATGAGAAATGCCATATTCGTCTCGGCGCTGATCGGCTTCGGCGCGAAGGCCGGCATCATCCCTTTCCATATCTGGCTTCCCGGCGCCCATCCTGCGGCCCCCTCGCATGTCTCGGCGCTGATGTCGGGCGTCATGATCAAGACCGGCATCTACATGCTGGCCAGGATATGCTGGGATATCCTCCCGGGAGCGCCGCCGCTCTGGTGGGGCCTTCTGATCGTCATCATCGGCTCAATCTCTTCGCTGCTGGGGGTTCTGTACGCCCTTTCCGAGCACGACCTGAAACGGCTGCTCGCCTATCACAGCATTGAAAATATCGGGATCATTCTGCTCGGCCTCGGCAGCTCGCTCGTCTTCCTCTCGGCCGGCATGAAGGCGCTGGCGGCGCTCGGTCTTGTCGCCGCCCTTTACCATACGCTGAACCACGCGACATTCAAGGCCCTGCTGTTCCTCGGCGCCGGCTCGGTCATCGCCGCGACCCATACCCGCAACATCGAGCGGTACGGCGGGCTGATCAAGGTCATGCCGCAAACCGCCTTTTTCTTCCTCATCGGATCGATGGCTATCTCCGCATTGCCCCCGTTCAACGGTTTTTTCAGCGAGTGGCTGACCTTCCAGGCCCTGTTTCTGGGGGTGAATTCTTTTGACCTGGCGACGAAAATGGTTTTCATCGCGGCAATCGGCGCGCTTGCATTTACCGGCGGTCTGGCGGCGGCATGCTTCGTGAAGGCGTTCGGCGCCACCTTTCTGGCCAGAGGCCGCAGCGAGGAGGCGGCGCACGCGCAGGAGGCCGCCCTGCCGCTGCGAATCGGCATGGCGGTCCTGGCCCTGTTTACCCTGGTCCTCGGAGTTTTTTCCGGTCCGGTTTCCAGCGGTTTTGCCGATATCGCCGCATCGTTATCCGCTTTTCAGCCGGGAGTGTCCGTTTCCGCGATCTCCTTCGGCCCCCTGGTCGTGACAACCGGGTT
>JAKAFS010000163.1 GCA_021817825.1 Deltaproteobacteria bacterium
GGGTACAATGTCCTGCTGGGCAACATCGGCACCATGGCGATCAATCCGGCGCTCTTTAAAAAATTTCCGGTCAAGCCTGTGCGCGATTTCGTCGCCGTCACCCAAGTGGTTGATGCACCGACGGCCTTGGTCCTCCATCCATCGATCCCGGCAAAGACGGTGAAGGAATTTATCGCGTATGCCAAGGAGCGCCCCGGCAAACTCAACTTCGGAACCGCGGGTCCGGGGAGCAACGGCCGCCTGGAAATGGAACTGTTCATGGATTACACAGGCATCAATCTCGTCCAGGTTCCCTATAAGGGCGGCGCCGGCGCCGCGGCGATCGGCCTGCTCAGCGGCGAAGTGCAGTGTGGATTCCAGACTCTGGCCTCGGTCATGACGCACGTCAATGCCGGAAAACTGAGGGTCGTCGGTGTCGCGGCGCAAAAGCGGGTCAAGGCGCTGCCCGATGTGCCGATCATGCCCGAACTCGGTTTTGAGAGCATGAGAAGCGGCTCCTGGCAGGGAGTCTTTGTGCCGGCCGGCACCCCCGCTCCGATCGTCAGCAAGCTGTTTGCCGTTATGACCAAGGTGATGGCCGATCCCGAGGTGATCAAGCGTCTCAACGCCAGCGGCATTGAAGTCGTGACCAGCAAGTCTCAGGAAGAGTTCGCCGCTTTCATGAAGAGTGAAAATGAGAAATGGGCCAAGGTGGTGGCCAAGGTCGGTGTGGTCATGGATTGAACACCGGCGACCCCTTATGGGGGCAGTCGCGCCGGTTTCGCGAATGGTGACTTCCCCGTGGTCGCTTCGCCCGGGTACCCCCCGGCAGGGCAGGCGGGTACCCGGCGAGTGCGGCATTTCCCGGCGCGGGAGCCGATGAGATATCTCTGACCCTTGCGGGGAAGGGTCGGCTTGGGAGAATGCACGTGTTGAAAATCGGAATCCTCTTGGGTGACGACATCGGTCCGGAAGTCGTTCCCGAGTGTGTCAAAGTGATGAAAGCCGCCGCGGATCGCGTCGGCATCCGGATCGAGTGGAAGGAGCTCCCGATCGGCCGCAGGGGACACGAATTGCACGGGCACACCTTGCCGGCGGTCACGGAGGAGGCCCTCAAGAAGCTTGATGGCTGGATCATGGGGCCGATCGGCCATAGTGCGTATCCGCGGAACGACGCGACCTGGATTATGCCGCCCGTGCGAAAGCGGTTCGAGCTGTTTGCCGGTATCAGGCCGGTCAGGTCGTACCCGAATCTCCCCTCGGTGCATCAAAACGTGGATATCGTGTTCGTGCGCGAAATGAACGAAGGAATGCAGTCGTCCATCATCGCCGCCGCCGGCGGCGGGGAGTTCCGGCCGAACGATGAGATTGCCATCGGCACGCGCGTGATCACGCGCCGCGGCGCCCACCGTGTGGCCCGTGAAGCCTTCGAGATCGCCCGGACGAGACAGCGCAGGAAAGTCACCGCGGTCCACAAGGAGCCGGTTTTCCGGCTCGTCTGCGGCATGTTTGCCGAGGAGTGCAGGAAAGTCGCGGCCGAATTTCCGGATGTCATCTTCGAAGAGATGATGGTGGACACGCTGGCAATGAAACTGGTGATGAATCCGCAGCAATTTGACGTGGTCGTCACCACCAATCTGTTCGGTGATATCCTGAGCGACGAAGGGGCCGGCCTTGTCGGAGGGCTGGGGCTTGCCCCCGGCCTGTGCGCAGGCGAGCGTCACGCCATGTCTCAGGCCACGCACGGTTCGGCGCCTGACATCGCGGGAAAGGGGATTGCCAATCCGTATGCGCTGATCGTGTCGGGAAAAATGCTGTTCGAATGGTTTGCCCGCAAGAACCGGGAACCGAAAGCCGCCGAGGCGGCGCGATTGATCGACCGGGCGATGGACCGGGTGATCGCCGGGGCGGAGGCGCTTACGCCGGATCTCGGCGGCAGGGCGACGACCGTGCAGATGGGCGATGCCATCGCCTCGGCGCTCTGAGGTTGCGTCAAGGGATTCGTGGGTCCGCCCCATTCCGGAAAAGGGCGGCTGGCGGCGCAGCGCAGGGAGGGAAGGGTATGACTACCGGAGCAGACAACGTTTCACAGCCGCGCGATTGTCCGCTGATCGTTGAGAAGGACATCCAGATCCCGATGCGCGACGGGTCGCTTCTTTACGCCGACGTATTTCGTCCCGACATCGGTGAACGGGTGCCGGCGATCATGAATATCGGCGTCTACCAGAAGGATAAGCTCTGGATTCCCCCGGAGGACATTGAGGAAAAGGCGAATCCCCTCATGAACTGGGAGACGGCCAATCCCGAGTGGTGGTGTCCCCGCGGCTACGCCTGCGTCCGCGTCGACTCACGCGGGTCGGGAAAGTCGCCCGGCGAGTCGGACCCGAGCTCTTACCAGGAATCGCTTGATTACTGCGACGCGATCGAGTGGATCGCGAAGCAGCCGTGGTGTTCCGCCCGGATCGGTCTGCTCGGCATCTCCTACCATGCGGCCTCGCAGTGGCGCGCGGCCAATCTGCAACCCCCGTCGCTCAAAGCGATCATGCCGTGGGAGGGGAGGGCCGACCAGTACCGCGACCAGGCTTATCACGGCGGGATCTTCGCGCTCGGCTTCATGGGCAACTGGTGGCTCACGCACACGGCGCACCACCTGCTCGGCCGTCCCCGCAGCCATAACCCCGACGCCTTCCACAACGACATGATGTGGAAATACATGAGAAATGACCTCGATTCCGAGTATTGGCGGACGAACAGCGCCCGCTGGGAGAGAATCACAGTCCCCGTTTACTCTGTCGGCAACTGGGGCGGCTTCTCGATGCACCTGCGCGGTAATACCGAGGCTTTCATGCTTGCCGCCTCCCGGCACAAGAAGCTGCGCATCCACACGGGGACGCATTTCCACCCGTTCCACTCCGCTGAGGGGCGGATGGACCAGCTGCGCTGGTTCGATCATTGGCTCAAGGGGATCGATACGGGGATCATGGACGAGCCGCCGGTGAAACTGGAGATTCGGACCGGCGGCGGCACCGACCGGTACCCCTTTCGCTTTGAGAACGAATGGCCCCTTGCCAGGACGAAGTGGACCAGGATGTACCTCAGGATCGACCGGGAGCCGACCGGTGCGATGACGGGAGTCGAGGGGAAACTCGTTCCGGTGCCGCCTTCACAGGTCGGTTCGGCAACCTATCCGGCGAGCGGTGCCACCAAGGCCGGCGTGGCTTCCGGGTCGTCCCTCGCCGTCACGCACGGCAACACCGGCCGCACCGGAATTTCCTTCGAAACCGAGCCGCTGGAAGCGGACACGGAAATCCTCGGACCACTCGTGTTGGACCTCTGGGTATCGAGTACAGCGGAGGATATGGACCTGTTTGTTACGCTCCGCAACATCGATCCCGACGGCAATGACATTTGCGAGATCGGACAGCACGGCCAGGCCGTACCCTGTGTGACGAAGGGGTGGCTGCGTGCTTCGCACCGGAAGCTCGATCCCGTGAAGTCGCTGCCTTACAGGCCTTACCATGCCCATGACCGGCGGTTGTGGCTGCAACCCGGGGAGATCGTCGAATGCCGGGTGGAGGTGTGGCCGACCTCGATGGTCTTCAAGAAGGGACATCGAATCCGCGTCGATGTGCAGCCGCGCGACGGCGTCGGCAGCGCGCCGTACACACACTACCACGCGGATTACAACATGGGTGCGCGGAACACCGTGTACGCGGGCGGCGACAAACCCTCGTACTTGCTGTTGCCGGTCATCCCGGCGAAATCCATCTGAAGGATGAGAAAGCATTTGACAGCTGGTCTGATGAGTAATAGAAATATCGGTTCATTTTATAGG
>JAKAFS010000164.1 GCA_021817825.1 Deltaproteobacteria bacterium
CGAGGGGAGAGCGTGAAGGTCTTTGTCGTCCTCAAGGAGGGGATGACGGCCACCCAGGAGGAGCTGATCGAGTACTGCAAGACGCGGCTGGCCACCTACAAGCTCCCGACGGAGATCGAATTCCGCAAGGAGCTTCCCAAGACGAACGTGGGCAAGATCCTCCGCAAGCAGCTCCGCGCCGAGGAGCTGGAGAAGCGGAAGAAATAGCAAAGCGAAAAAAAGAATGCATGTAAAATCCCCCCGGATTGGATACGATCCGGGGGGATTTTTATGTCCCAGGGAAAGCAGATTAAGGCGAATCCCTTTTTATGCCGACCGCTACCGTAAACCGATAAGCTTCCTGGCCACGACGATCCGCTGGATCTCGTTCGTCCCTTCATAGATCTGGCAGATCTTGGCGTCGCGCATATGGCGCTCGGCGGGATATTCCTTCATGTAGCCGTTGCCGCCGAAGATCTGGACCCCTTCGATCGCCGCCCGCATGGCCGCGTCGGAGGCGTAGTATTTGGCCATCGCCGCCTCCTTCTCGAAGTCGAAGCCGTTGTCCTCCAGCCACGCGGCCCGCAGGAGCATCAATTCCGCCGCGTCCAGTTCGGTCGCCATGTCCGCGAGCTTGAACTGGATCGCCTGGAAGGTGGCGATGGGCTTGCCGAACTGGATCCTCTCCTTGGCGTATTCAATGGCGTCCGTGAGGGCCGCCCTGCCGATCCCGCAGGCCTGGGCGCCGATGCCGATCCGCCCTGCATCGAGGCCGGAGAGCATCTGCCGGAATCCTTGGCCCGGCTTCCCGAGAAGGTTTTCCGCCGGGACCTCGGCGTCCTCGAAGACCAGTTCCGCCGTCCCGGAGGCCAGGATCCCCATCTTTTCCTCGACCTTTCCCACCCTGAAGCCCGGGGTGTCTTTCAGATCGACGATCAGATTGATGATCCCCTTGTAGCCCCGGGCGGGGTCGGTCGTCGCCGCCAGGACGCAGTAACGGGCCACGTTGCCGCTCGTGATGAAGTTCTTCACGCCGTTGACGATATACCGGTCGCCCTTGAGCTCCGCCCGGCATTTCAGGGCGGCGGCGTCGGAACCGGCGGAGGATTCAGTCAGGGCATAACAGCCCTCCACCTTGCCGCCGGCGACGGGGACCAGGAATTTCTGCTTCTGCTCCTCCGTCCCGAAGGTCTTCACCGGGTAGCCATAGAGGCTGTTGTTCACGGAGGTGATGACGCCGCAGCTGGCGCAGGCTTCCGAGATCTCGATGAGTGCCATGACGTAGGTGACATTGTCCATCCCGGCGCCGTCATATTCCGTCGGCACGGCGACTCCCATGAGCCCCAGCTCGCCAAGGCCGCGGCAGATCTCTTCGGGGTGTCGGTGCGTCCTGTCCAGCTCCGCGGCGATGGGCCTGATGTGCATTTCCGAATACTTCCGGACCATCTCCCGGACCATCTTCTGTTCATTCGTGGGTGAAAAGTTCATCAGGAACCTCCTTCACGGCAGTCTTTTGTCTCCTGGTGAAAGCCGGTCTGTCCCCTTTCTGTGATCTCCTTCATCCCCTCCTTCCGGAAACCGTTCAGACCCGTTCGAGGGCGATCGCCATCCCCTGTCCGCCGCCGATGCACAGTGTGGCCAGGCCCAGGTTCAGGTCCCTTTTCTGCATCTGCACGGCGAGGGCATACGTGATCCGGGCCCCTGTGCAGCCGATGGGGTGGCCGATGGAGATGCCGCTCCCGTTGAGGTTGCATTTATCGAGATCGACCTTAAGCTCGCGCAGGCAGGCGATGGCCTGGACGGCGAAGGCCTCGTTGAGCTCGACCAGATCGATGTCCTGCATCGTCAGCCCCAGCGTGCCGAGGAGCTTCCGTGTCGCCGGAATGGGTCCCAGCCCCATGTAGGCGGGATCTACGCCGCCCGTCGCATACCCTTTGATCCGGGCGAGGGGCTTGAGACCGAGTTCCCTTGCCTTGTCTTCCGCCATGACGACGACGGCCGCCGCTCCGTCATTGATTCCTGAAGCGTTGCCGGCCGTCACCGTTCCGCCTTCTTTTTTGAAGGCCGGTGCGAGCTTGGCCATCTTTTCGAGTGAAGTATCCATCGGCCGTTCATCCGTTTTGAAGACCAGCGGCTCCCCTTTTTTCTGGGGGATGCTCACGGGAACGATCTCGTCGGCCACGGCGCCGGTTTTGATGGCGGCCCTGGCCCGCTGGTGGCTCAGGAGCGCCAGTTCATCCTGCTCCCCGCGGGTGATCCCGTAACGGGCGGCGATGTTCTCGGCGGTGAATCCCATATGATAACCGTTGAAGATCTCGTAAAGGCCATCAAAGACCACGAGGTCCGTGATCTTCCCGAAGGGCATGCTCATCCGGTATCCCCAGCGGGCGTCGGGAAGGGCGAAGGGGGCGTTGGACATGCTTTCCATGCCGCCCGCGACGATGGTTTCCGCATCCCCGGCCCGGATGGCCTGGGCGGCAAGTGCGATCGCCTTCATCCCCGAGGCGCAGACCTTGTTGACGGTGATCGCGTTCGTCTCTTCGGGCAGGCCCGCATAAATGCTCGACTGACGGCCCGGATTCTGGCCCAGGCCCGCCTGGAGGACATTCCCAATGATGCACTCATCGAAATAGACCGGTGTGAATGTTTCGGGATAATCGTCATATTTTTTTCGGATCTCGCTTTTTTCCACGTCCTTGAAGACATCGGGACGGCAGGCGCGGACCGTGGCGTTCAGATCCGGCCGGAGTCCAGCCCTCCGGAGGGCTTCCCTGATGACCAGCGCGCCCAGATCGACGGCCCGGACATCCTTGAGCCCCCCGCCGAAACTGCCGACGGCAGTCCTCGCACCGCTGACGATCACCACGTTTCTCATTCGCTGAAGTCTCCTTTCTCCTCACTACAATTGCATCAGAAATGAAGGACATCGCCCTTATTTCCCGGACTCAGGCGATGGAATTCCGATCCCGGAAGCGAGCATGGGTGTTTTTTCGGGGCCCTCTGCCCCCGCAGCGGAGCGGCCGCCGGGAAAACTGTCTGAGCGCGAAGCGCGAGTTTTTCCCCGCAGCGCAGCGAGGAGGTGCAGGGTCGAAAAATCGCCAGCGAGTGGAGGGATCGAAATTTCCAACGCCTATGAATTGTCGGGCTACACCCGGACCAGCATCGCGTCCCCTTGGGCGGCGCCGGAACAGATGCCGCAGACGCCCAGGCCTCCGCCCCGCCGCTTCAGCTCATAGGCGAGGGTCATCAGGATCCGCGCCCCTGTCGCCCCGATCGGATGGCCATAGGCGATGGCGCTCCCGTTCACATTCACTTTCGCGAACATCTCCTCTTTGGTCATCCCCAGAATCGCCCGGGCGCTGACCAGGACGACCGCGGCGAAGGCCTCGTTGATCTCGACCAGGTCGATCCGATCGAGAGTCAGGTCGTTCTGGGCGAGGATCTTCCGGATGGCGAGTCCCGGCACCGTGGCGATGTCCTTCGGCGGTTGGGAGACCTCCGCATAATCGAGGATCGTGCAAAGGGGGGTCATCCCCAGCTCGGCGGCCCGCTCGGCGTTCATCAGGAGGCAGACGTCGCCCCCGTCGTTCACCCCCGGGGCGTTCCCGGCGGTGACGCTTCCCGGTTCGCCCGTGACCGTGCTCTTGTGGCCGAAGACCGCCGGCAGCTTGGCCAGTCCTTCGCCGGTCGTTTCCGGTCGGGGTCCTTCATCCTGGCTCAGGACGGAAGTCTTTTTCCCCTCCCGGATCTCGACGGGGAAGATCTCGTCGTCCAGACGGCCCGTCTTCATCGCCTCCACGGCG
>JAKAFS010000083.1 GCA_021817825.1 Deltaproteobacteria bacterium
GAAAACACCGCCTACATAAAGACTCATCGGACCTTGCAAGGCGGCAGTCAGTCCGATCATCACGACGACATTCTGTACGATGGGCACGTCGAGAGAGTCAGAAGTGATCCAGTATCTGGCAAGCAATGGTGCGCCTGCGAAGGCGACCAGGCTTGCCAGAATCGAGGTTGCCCAGTACACGGTCTGTAAGGTCTTAAGCAGGTCGCGCATCTTCTGAGCAGATTCAGGCAGGACAGAGTAGCGGGCGAACTCCCTGTTCAGAGTCGAAGATAGCCCTAAATCTGCGAGTCTCAGGAGCGCACTTAATGAAACGGAAAAAGCAATGAGACCATAACTTTCTATTCCCAGGTACTTTACGTACAGCGGCACAAATACAAATCCTAGCAGGCCTTGGCAAAGAGTGCCAGCATAGTTGGCCACGGTATTTTTGCGAAGAGGGATCGATGCGTTTATCACGGATGATCGGGCACCTTGGATAAGTGGAAGGGAAAGTGTCGAGGCAGAGGAGACAGATTTTAAATCTGTCTCCTCTGCCAATGTTATAGAATTACAGTCGGTACATTTAGAAACCGGCTCTCATGATTGAGGGATCTTGTGTGCCTATCTGTATCCAGGTAGCACCATCCCATTTCCATATACCGGCTCCGGCAAAATCGGCATACAAGATTGACACGGATGCCGATATGGACTGCGGGTCGTTGTTCGTGATCTGAGCCCAGGCCATACCATCCCACATCCAGATCCCGCTGGCGCCAAAGTCGCCGTACAGGTTCATACCAGCGGCCGCTATGGCTTCCGGATTGTTGTTTGTGGTCTGAGTCCAGGTCGTCCCATTCCACATCCAGATCCCGCTGGCGCCAAAGTCGCCATACAGGTTCGTACCAGTGGCAGCTATAACTTCGGGATCATTGTTTGTAATCTGACTCCAGATGGTACCATCCCACATCCAGATCCCGCTGGTCCCGAAGTCGCCATACAAGTTCGTACCTGAGGCTGCAATGGTTTCCGGATTGTTGGGCGTAGCCTGACTCCAGGTCGTGCCATCCCATTTCCAGATGCCGCTGGTCCCGAAGTCGCCATACAAGCTCGTTCCCGAGGCTGCCATGGTTTCCGGGTTGTTGGGCGTAGCCTGACTCCAGGTCGTGCCATCCCACATCCAGATGCCGCTGGCCCCGAAGTCGCCATACAAGTTCGTTCCCGCAGCTGCCATAGTTTCCGGGTTGTTGGGCGTAGCCTGACTCCAGGTCGTGCCATCCCATTTCCAGATGCCTGCTGTGAAGTTGGCATAAAGCAGGTCCGCACTTACCATGAAGGTCCGCATCATCTCGTTGTCTTCATGTTCGACGATGTGGCAGTGCCATACGTAGCGGCCGGCAATGTCGAACTTGGCTTTGAGTCGGGTGACCTGCCCCGGATAGGTGACCACGGTATCTTTATAGCCCTGTTCGTTGGGCAGAGCCGGGTAGGTCGTACCGGTCAGAACCAGATTTCCTGCCGCTAACTCTATGGTGTCCAAGTCCTCGCGTTCGATCACCTGGAACCCGACCAGATGCAGATGGATCGGATGGGCATCTGCAGTAGCGTTGAAGATTTCCCAGGTCTCTGTGCTGTTCAGCAGCGGGGTTTCAGTGATCGGATCACCCCACTTTTGCGGAACTGGAACGACCTTGCCGGTGATGGAATCGATGCCCACAGTGCCCAGTCGCGCCTGGCGGGGGCCCATCGGTGTGCCGAGATTGCCCGGTACCGTGGGGGTAGCATTCGCACAGTCCGTAAGGAAATTCGGGTAGTTGGGGTCAGTGATATCATAGCTGAAGAGAGTCCCCACAATCGCGCCGTTCGGATCAACTTCCACACAGACCTGGTCGGAGGACAGTTCATTCAGAGATAGCTGACGTGTATTCGTTGAAGCGCCTAGAGACAACTCTGCCGGAAGAGACAGACTTGCCGGTGCCGTGCTGGCTAGATCGCTGGGCTGCTGGGGTAAGGCGGTGTTGACGATGAAATCCATCACCTGTCCGCTGGTGAGGGCGTCGGCCGCTACGTCTGGGAACCCGCCGAAGGGGGCATCGGGGGCGGTGTTGATCATCCGGATCCGGGTGCCGTTCGCCATGCCGCCGAAATCGACGATCACGTCGGCGCGTTCTGCCGACATCATAAGCAGCGCCTGATCGGCATGCGCGGCAGGTGTGAGCGGGTCCGGAATGGTGCCGTTACCGGGAAGTATCGTGGCGGTGCCCGTTTTGATCAGGACGACCTTGGGCAGGAATCCCTGATCGCCGCCGATCTGATAGAAGGGGACTTCCTGAAGCGGATCGAGGACGTCATCCGCGTTTCCGGGAATCCCGTCGGGATCGCTGCTGACAACGAACATGGCAAGGTTCAGCGTCCGCGAGTTGCAGCCGTTCAGCAGGCGCAGACGGTAACGCCCAGGATATACATCCAATTTCGGCCAGGTAGTTCCGTTGACCACCATGGTGTTGAAAAAAGCCTCGGGGTTCCAGATCCCGGAGATGTCCGAAGGTCCGACAGGGGTGCCGGCGCCGCCGATGTAAGGTCCGACGAAGGTGTCAAAGAACTCGCGGCTGGTCGGGTAGAAAAGCTTTGCTTCAACTGCAAGTGCCGGGTCGGTAACCGTAGCCCCGGTGCCGTCCACCAAATCGAAGGATCTGTCCTGGATGGCGATCGGGATCTCGCGGATCTTGTTGCGGTCCGCGGCTACGAAGTTTGGATCGCCTCCGGCGAGGGTCGGCGCCGGCCCCGGAAGGATACCTGCCGCTGTATCGTTTGCTCCACCACGGATGAGCCAGAATCCGGCCGGGCCGGCATAGACGTTCAGCCGGGTCATGCCGAGGGCGTGGTCATGATACCAGATGGTCGAGGCGGGCTGGGTGTTTTCATAGGTATAGTAGGCGGATCCTGAAACAGTATTGGTATTGTCCCCCTGGGTAAAAAACGTTCCGCGTTCACCATAGCTTGCGGGAATCCCTTTGGTGCCTGGAGCACCCGGCAGCCACCAGGCTTCGGGATAACCATCGCTGTGAGGCTGAACGTGGGCACCATGGACGTGGGTGACCAGCGGAACAGGACCGGTGTAGGGGGTGGCGACTGCCGTTTCGCAGTCGACTCGGTTGGGATCGCCCATGACGCAATTTGCCTTGGGGGGGTTCGCCCAGTGCAGGGTCTGATCTACGGCAAAGAGGTGGGGAAGGTAATTGCCGGTGGCCGGGTCAACCAGATCGTTGATCCAGCGGACCGTGGTCTGAACGGCGGAGGTGTTTTCAATGGTGAAGGCCGGATAGTTGAACGTATATCCCGGATTTCCCACTGCTACCGGTGCGACAAAACCGCCGGGCAAGGTATCCTCCGCCCGGCCGTAGCTCCAGACGGTGGTTGCCGGGAAAGTAGCCGCCGGCAGGATTTGCTGCTTGAACTGGCGGACGGCGATGTCGTAATCAGCCCCGGGCGCGGGAGAAGCAGTGCTCTTCGGCATCACCGGAGGAATGACCAAGGGGGTGACATACTTGGGGACGATTGTAGGATCCAGACTTCCACCTGGAACATAGGTCGGCGCCGCAGCGAAAGCAGCGGAGCCGATAAAGACAGCCGCAGTCGTTAAACTAGCCAGGCGCAAAAAACGACGGAATCGCATTCCTGGTGAGCTTTTCCTTTGTATTGTTAAATATCTGAACATCGCCTTACCTCCGATCTATATATCTAAGTGGGGACCACGCACCCAGACTATATGAATTACTGGCCTGCCTGAACGGATAACAGTTCCAGTTCATAGACAAGCACCCCTGCGCTCTCCAGGGCCTCTCCCCGACTTCCGATGCGGGGTCCGGGCGGAAGGACCACTTGCCAGATGGCGCCTTCTTTCATCAGTAGCAACGCTTCCCGAAGCCCTGGTAAGGTTTTCTTCAAGGCATAGGTCTTCGGTTCGCCGCCGGGATTGCCGGGAACGGCCGGCTGGCGGTCTACCCGGTTGAGCTTGTATTTGATGGTGACACTGTCGTTAAGAGTGGGTTGTTTGCCGGTGCCATCCTTGATGACACTGTACTGAACCCCGCTCGGTAGGACGACGACGCCTTTCTTCCGGGCGTTTTCCGCAAGAAACGCGGCATCGGCCTGTTTGGTTGTATCGCGTTGATCCGCCAGGAGCTTTTTTTGCAATTGCACCAGTGTGGCATTCATCTGTTCGGGAGACATCAAAGGGGCGGCCTTTTCGACTGCATCGCGAATCCCCCGGGTCAGAATCTCGGGACTCATTTTCCAACCCTGTCGCTGAAAATCCCCGCCGATCTGGTATCCGACGCTGTAGTTGATTCTATCCGTCTCGTCTTTAAGCTCCATCTTGTCGGCGGCCAGACAGACACCAGACAGAAAAATGGCAACGCCAAGACACCCCGCCCAAACTCTTTTCATGTGAAAGCTCCTTTGATTGTCCTGCGACTGCGCACCCCTGAACCCGAATGCATCGTTCATCTACCTCTATTTGACAGCAATCAACTCCAAATCGAAGATGAGCGTTGAGTTCGGTCCGATAGTCTGGCCGGCTCCGCGCGCCCCGTAAGCCAGTTCGGGCGGAACGAAAAGCTGCCACTTCGAGCCTGCGGGCATGAGCTTCAGCGCCTCGGTCCAACCGGCGATGAGTCCGTTCACCTTGAACGTTGCCGGCTGACCCGCCTTGTAGGAACTGTCGAACTCCATCCCGTTGATGAGGGTGCCGCGATAGTGGCACTCCACCGAGTCGGTTTCCATAGGTTTCTTGCCGTTCCCTACCTTGAGAATGCGGTACTGCAGTCCGCTCGGCAGGGAGACCACGCCTTCCTTTGTCTTGTTCTCCGCCAGAAAGGCGTCACCGATTTTTTTATTCTCTATCGCCGCGGCATTCGCGGCCTTCATCTGTTTGTCTCTTAATTCGGTCTGATAGGCGGTCAGCGTCGTGCGGAGTTCCTCGTCGGTCATGAGAGGTTTATCGCCCGTAAGGGCATCCTTCATTCCCTTTGCCAGGGTGTCCACATTGAAGTCCATCCCCATTCGCGTGAAGTTCCTGGCCAGATCCACGCCGATTGCGTAGCTCACTTTTTCCTTCTGCGTCTGGAGACTCAGGTCCGCTGCGTTCACCGGCGCCGTCATAAGCAGCACCCCCAGTACCGGTATCCATTTCAAAGTAAGTTTCCTTGCCATTGCCTCTCCCTAGTTGTAGATGAATTGGTTGTTGCCGTTTTCTCATTCATTGGTAACGGCGATTGGTGGAAACCGGGGAGGGATTTCTCCCTCCCCGGGAAAGGGTTTCACTGACTGGTTAACTGAGGACAACGTAACCCACTTTACCGAGTGGCTTTTAGAAGCCCGCTGCCATGATTAAAGGATCAGTGGTCGAAACCTGGCTCCACCCGCTGACCTCCCATTTCCAGATGCCTGAGGTCCCATAGTCTGCATACAGGACCGAACCTGAAGCAATCATGGCATCCGGATTATTGGGCGTGATTTGGCTCCAGACCGTACCATCCCACCTCCAGATGCCGCTGGGCCCGAAGTCGGCAAACAAGTATGCCCCTGCTGCCGCCATGGCTTCTGGATTATTGTGCGTAACCTGACTCCAGGTCGTGCCATTCCACATCCAGATGCCCGAGGTCCCATAATCCGCGTACAGTAGCGTACTTGAGGCAACCATGGCATCCGGATTATTAGGCGTAACCTGACTCCAGGTTGTGCCATTCCACATCCAGATGCCTGACGCTCCATAGTCCGCATACAAAACCGAACCTGAGGCAACTATGACATCCGGATTATTGGGCGTAATCTGACTCCAGGTTGTGCCCGTACCACTCCACTTCCAGACGCCACTGGAACCAAAGTCGGCATACACGTTCGTATCGGAGGCCGTAATGGCATCCGGATTATTAGGCGTAATCTGACTCCAGTTCGTGCCATCCCATTTCCAAACACCCTGACCTGTCAGACTAGCGTATAAGGCTCCATTTGAAGCCGCCATATTTGTCGCATCGGTCGTGCCAACCTGCTTTAAATTACCCAGTTCCCACTGCCAGATCCCGGCGCCCGGGTTGACTACATAAAGCAGCTGATCCACATTGAGGCTAATCGGCCGCATCATGTCGTTTTCCTCATGGCTGAGGATGTGGCAGTGCCATGTGTACTCATGACCGAAGTTTGTGATTTTGTTGACCTGTGCCGGTACCAGGTTGCCGCCGTCCGTCGTATCGATTTGGGAGAATCCCTCTTCGGAACCCAAAAGCGTTGCGGGGTTCAAAGGACGGTAGCTGTTGGGCAATGCGAAGGGAACCTTGGGAGTCACCGGCCGCAGGGCGACGATCGTGTCCTCCAGCGGGTGCATCCTGACGGTGTCCTTCCAGCCCAGTTCGTTGGCGTCGGGCAGGCGGATGAATCCGTCCCAGCCGACCCGGTTGAGCACCTGCACGTCGAAGAGATGGAAATGGATCGGATGCGCATCCACGCCATTGTGAGTGATTCTCCAGATCTGGATCTCGTCCGGCCGTACGATTTCGGTGACCGGATCGACGAAGTTCTGGAGGATGAAGTTAGCGATTTGGGCGTTGGTGAACGGCATTTCGAGTCCCAACTTGGCGCTCATTCTGCCGTAGTCGTCGAAGGTGGCGCCCATCTCGTCATGAATGGCCTTCGGTTTCATCGGGTAATTGGTCACTAACGTCCCATCAACCTTTTGGAAGCTGATGGCGCCGTCGGAGATCCGCGAAACACCCAAAAGTCTTCCCTGAGTCGGTCCGGGGAAGGTCGATGTCTCTTGGAACGCCACGTTGTAAGCGGAGTTGCCGGTTGTTCCGTAAGCGGCCTGTCCCACAACGATCGGGTCCTGGCCGGAGGCGAAGGCGCCCGGTGTTGCGCCCGTGGCAAAGGCGGTTTGCAATGTGGCCAGACGGGTAGCGCCCGCCGCACCGCCGATAGAATCTGGCGTGGCCGGACCGCTGTTTTGTGTTCCCGCTACGGTAATCTGCATGACCGTCCGGATGTTGGGGCCGACGCCTTTGGGAATAGTGACGTAGCCGCCCACGTCGGTCCGGTCCGGGGCGCCCGTGTAGTAGTCATACTGCCCGACAAGGGCCGGAAACGCCGTCGGCGCGTCGTTGTAGATGATCAGGGTGTGGCCGGCAAACTCGGAGAAGTCCACGATGACGTCCGCCCGTTCGGCCGGACCCAGGAAGAGCGTACCGCCCCCCTCGTTCTGCTGGAGGACGTTCCCGACGTTGAACAGCGTCGGGTCGGTGTTCCAGACCACCGGCTGGTTCGGCAACACCACCGGCGCAGGCAAAAGGCCGCCTTCAGACCCGATCTGAATGAACGCGGGGCCTCTCGTGGCCGGATCGGGCACACCGCCCTCCCGGCCCTCTATCGGCCAGCCCGCCGGGAAGCCGGCGGTCGCGACGGCGGGAACCATGGAGACTTCCGTCAGATCCGTCACAGCGCCCGTAAAGATACGTGCACCGACTTCATCCGCGGTCGTCGGACCGAGCTTGCTTGCGGCCCGGTACATTTGGAGATTGAGGAACCGGTCATGGGAGGCATTGAGAATCCGGAAGCGGACGGGTCCCGCCGGCACCGAGAGCGTCGGATAGGCGGTGCCGTTGACCAGCATGGTATCCAGGAACGCCTCGGCCCCCCAGGAGGGATTGTGCGTACCCGGCCTTTCGGGCGGCTGTGCCGCATCTATGCCGTAGTATTCGTTCGCGACAGGACCGAAATCGATGCAGAACGGCTTGACTGCCAATTCGCCGCCGACATTGGTTCCGCACGTCGGGGTGGAAGGGAAGAACCAGGGGCCGTAGTGCCAGCGGCCGAAATCGCTCGCCCCGCTGATGACATAGGGGTTCTGGGCGGGCATGTAGACATGGGGCCACCAGAGGTCGCCGGTCACCGGTGTCGCCACGCGTGTCGTGGGGGGAACCGCCGGGTTCGATCCCCAGGCCCAGGTCGGGTCGGTGGCCATGGTGGGCACCCCGTTTACGCTGTCGGTATGAACGAAGGTCTTGTCCTGGATGATCAGCGGAATATTGGTATCGGGAATCGTTCCGGCCGTGAATGTCCGCCCGTTGACGGTCCCGCCGCCGACCAGGGCCGCCTCTACCGCATCGGTGATGACGTATCCCGCGGCCTCACCGACATAGACGTTGAGACGCGTGATTCCCCAGGCATGGTCGTGATAGAACATCAACCGGGAGCTTTGTTGGTTGGTGTAGTAGTAAGTCTGGCTTCCGGGGCCGGGGTTGTTGGTCGCCGTCGGCTGTGCCGTGCAGACGGTCAGTCCCGCGCAGGCAGTGACGTGCGTCCCGTTCGGAAGGAACCACATATCGGGAACATATTCCACGCTGGCACCCTTGCCGTAGCCCGGGGTGGGCAGTGATGCCGGCGTCTGCGGCTCGCCCGCCGGGGTGATCCACTGGTGAGCCGTTCCGTCGCTGATCCAGGGCGTACGGCCGCCGTGCAGGTGGAGGGAGCCCCGGTTCTGGGCAAAGGTGCCGCTCACAGGACTGATGGGCGCATTGGTCGCGGGATCGTAATTGATCTGAAATTCTCCCGACCCCATGATCGTCGTATCGACGGGAACGAAGAGATTGCCAGCGGCCCCGGAGGGCAGAGAGTTGGTGAACTTGATCCGCACCGGCCGGCCGTTCAAACCGCCTTCGCCTGGGATTCCTGTGACCCCGGGCAAGGGCGCATCGGGGGCATAATTGGGATCGTACTTCTTGGCAATGATCACGGGCCCCAGATAGTGGGGCTGCGCATTGCCTCCAGCAGTGTTGATCTGGCGATAACCGCGTAGCAGCGTCCCTCCGGTGGTGGCGGGATTCATCTTGCTGTTGCCGGCCAGGACGACGGCGGGCAGACCGGAATGCAACCGTTCACGATACTGGACCAGTTCAATCTCGTAGTAATCGGAGCCGGGATAGGTGGTTTTATCCGGTACCGCCACGGGGATGCACTTTTCCGTAGGGCTGGTGACATCAGTGCAGCCGAGGGGCGGCAAGGCGTCCGCGGCGCTGAATTTCGCCAGCGGCGGGCTGTTGGCCCAGTTAGGGGTGGCGAAGTAATCCGGCACGTAATAGCCGGTGGTGTCAACCACGTAACTGCCGGTTGGCACCGGTGCCGCCTGGCCGATGCCCAAGGGCGCGGCCGCCATGATCAGCAGCAGGGGAATAATCGTTTTCTTTAGTCTACGCCAGTACATGTGTCTCTCTCCTCTTTTTGTTTAAGCTGGTGCTTTTCCGTTGCCTTCGCAAATTCGCCCGGTGAAAGATCACTTTCTCATCCCATGCCCGCCTATAGTCAGGGTTGGGTCGAAATAGGAGATCGCCGGTACCGAATTGTCGAACCCACCGCGTCCGGAAGACTGTCCTTGCCCTGCCCTGTCCGGATCATCACTGGGCGTTGACCCGGGTTTGAGAAGGGCTGCGCTATGGTCGAGACTGATTGCGCCTTTGGCCACAACGCCAATTTCCACTTTGGGACACAGTGTACTGGCTGTATTTAGGTTACTCAATACGAAGCGATTGGCGGTATTATGGTATGTAAAACCGACTATTCGCACTTAATGAATGGCTCCCGATTAGCGCCTTGGAGATAAGACTAAGGAGGGTATTAACGGCGATTCGACATTTGCCCCATTTTCAAAGGGTGCATTTTTCCGGGGAGGATTACGGAAAAAGTAGGGCGCTGTCCCTACTTTCTCTCAGACCTTCGGCGGGTGCGTGATACAGCTTCGCCCTCTGAGTTCCATCAGGGCCGGTTCCAACCGAATCTGAAAATATTTACCTGTCGACAATCTAACGATTTGTTCTTTGCGACTCTAATGGATGTCAATCTACTATCCGCTATGGGGTTACTCAATATGAAGAAAATGAATGTACAATAGCAGGTGAAACCTACCATCAAGAGAGATGTCCCGTCGGACGGCACACTTACTAACCATGCCTAATCATTAAACTCTAACTAAAAAAAGTAGGGCGCTGTCCCTACTTTTCAAAATTAAGTAGGGACAGCGCCCTACTTTTTTTCCGATTGACAGGCAAGGTTGCCATTCTTATATTTTTACATATGGAAAAATAATCTTTAATCAAATATTTAAGCTTTACGATTGGAACGAACGCGTTTTTGGAGAGGTATATGGAAGAGTTCCCGAAGGTTCCCCTCATCCTGGAGGGGTTGTCCTCCCGGTTTGTCAGAGAGAACAGGATCGTTCCTCTGGAGTTGAAGAATAACGTCTTGAAGATCCTTATGGCAACGCCCGACGACCGGGAGGTCATCGACGCCCTCGGCATCGCCCTGGGCGCCGAGGTTCAGGTCTTTCCGGGCGACGGAAAAGCGATCGACGATTACATCTCCCGCTACTACGACCAGGATTCGCAGGACATCAACCGGATCATCGAGAACATCGACGACAAGGGGGTCGATCTGACCGACGAGGGGGAGGACGTCGGCCATCTCAAGGACCTGGCATCGGAAGCGCCGATCATCAAGCTGGTCAACCTGCTCATCTCCCGCGCGCTGGAAAGCCGGGCCAGCGACATCCATATCGAGCCCTTCGATGACGAGTTGAAGGTCCGCTACCGCATCGACGGCGTCCTCCACGACGTCGAGACGGCGCCCAAGAAGCTCCAGGCGGCCATGGTTTCGCGGATCAAGGTCATGGCCAAGCTCAATATCGCCGAGCGCCGTCTTCCCCAGGACGGCCGCATCAGGATCAAGGTCGCCGACAGGGAGATCGACCTGCGCGTCTCCACCATTCCCGTAATCTATGGCGAAAGCGTGGTCATGAGGATCCTCGACAAGGAGAGCATCGTCATCGATCTTGCGCAGCTCGGCTTCCCGGACGAGACGCTCTCGCAGTTCAACAAGCTGATCGAGCGGCCCAACGGCATCATCCTGGTCACCGGGCCTACAGGCAGCGGCAAGACCACCACCCTTTACGGCGCCCTGGACAAGATCAATTCGCCGGAGCGCAAGATCATCACCGTCGAAGACCCCGTGGAATATCAGCTCAAGGGAATCAACCAGATCCAGGTCAAGCCCCAGATCGGCCTGAACTTCGCCAACACCTTGCGCCACATCGTCCGGCAGGATCCCGACGTGCTCATGATCGGCGAGATCCGGGATTTGGAGACGGCGGAGATTGCGGTTCAGTCGGCCCTCACCGGTCATCTGGTCTTCTCGACGCTGCACACCAACGACGCCCCGAGCGCCATCACCCGCCTTCTCGATCTGGGCGTGGAGAAGTTCCTCCTGTCGTCGACAATCCGGGGAATCCTGGCGCAACGGCTGGTGCGGGTCATCTGCCCGCACTGCCGGGAAAAGGACCCTTCCGTGGCGGGCATCGAAAGACCGGACCCCCTGGGAATTGCCGTGGGCGGGGAGTATTACCGGGGCCGGGGGTGCGAGAAATGCACCTTCACCGGCTACCACGGGCGACAGGGGGTTTTCGAACTGCTGGTGGTCGATGACGAGATCCGCCGTCTGATCCTGAGGAATGCCGATGCCAACGAGCTGCGGCAGGTGGCAAGAAAGCAGGGGATGCAGACGATTCAGGAGGACGGTGCGGCGAAGGTCAGGAGCGGAGTGACGACCCTGAGCGAAGTGTTCAGGGTGACCCAGGAGGAGTAAATGCCCATCTTTACGTACCGCTCGACCACCAGGGAGGGAACCGTTGCCGAAGGGGTCATCGACGCTCCCGATGAAAAGGCCGCCGTCGAGCGGCTCAGGAACACCGGGGTGATCCCGCTGGAGGTCAAGGCGCCGGCGGGCCGCAGTTTCGTCGGGAGCCGCATCCGTTTCGGCGCCGGGAAAATGGATCTCGTCTCCTTCACCGCCGAGCTTACCACGCTGCTGGCGGCGGGACTCCCGCTCGAGATGGGCCTCCAGGTCCTTTCCGAAATCGCCGGGCAAAAGGGCATGAAAGAGATCGCCCAATCATTGCTCAAGGCCATCCGGGGAGGGGTTTCCTTTTCCGAGGCCCTCCAGAAACATCCCGATGTCTTCCCTCGGTTCTATATCAACATGGTTCGGGCCGGTGAGGCGGGCGGCGTCCTGGACGTCGTCCTGGAAAAGCTGAACGAATTTCTCGAATCGTCTAAGGAACTGAAGGACCAAGTGGTATCCGCGATGATTTATCCCTCGATACTGGTGGCAACGGGCGGCATCTCGATCATCCTCTTGCTCACCTTCGTCCTGCCCCGTTTCTCCGTCATTTTTGCCGAACTCGGAAATGCCCTTCCCCTTTCGACCCAGATGCTGCTGGCGGCCAGTGAAGTCCTGAAGTCCTACGGATGGGCGGTGCTCGGCCTGGCCGTCGCCGCCTGGCTTGCGCTTCGGCAGTATATCGCCTCCGATAGGGGAAGACTCCGCTGGGATGGCCTGAAGCTCAAGCTGATGACCGATGTCGTCCAGAAGCTGGAAACCGCCCGATTCTGCCGGACCCTGGGGACGCTGCTGACGAGCGGCGTGCCCCTTTTGCAGGCCCTGCACAATGCCCGGGAAGTGATCGGCAACCGCGTCATTGCCGACGCCATCGAAGCCGTGTCCAAGGGGGCCAAGGAGGGCAGAGGAATTTCCGGCCCCCTTGCCCGGGCCGGCGTCTTCCCGTCGCTGGCGCTCTCGATGATCCGGGTCGGCGAGGAGACGGGAACGCTCGACAAGATGCTGCTCCAGGTCGCCGCCACCTATGAAAAGAGTCTGAAGCAGGCCGTCAAGCGGTTCATGTCCCTGCTGGAGCCGGTCATGATCCTGATCATGGGGCTGATTATCGGGTTCATCGTCGTTTCCATGCTCCTTGCGGTCTTCAGCATCTCGGACATCCCGATGTAAAGTAGGGACAGCGCCCTACTTTTTGCGACATATTCGCAACCCATCAAATCAAAAAAGTAGGGCGCTGTCCCTACTTTGGCGGGGAAGGGAATGAAGAAGAACGGCTTCACGTTGATTGAGATCATTATCGTTCTGTTTCTCATCACCCTGATCCTGGGTTTGTCCTCCGTCTTTTTCGCCGGCGCCTTCTTGCCTGCGGCCAAAATGGAGGCGGCGGGAAGAGAGATCGCAGGGCAGATCCGGCAGGCCAGGTCTCTGGCCAAGCTCAATTCGGTACGTACCCTTTTCACGATCGATCTGGACGGCAGGACCTACGGCATCGAAGGACAGGAGCCGAAGCCTTTTCCGGCCGGCACTGCCGTCAGGATCATCGATCCTTCCTCAAAGGAAATCTCGGAGGGGAAATATTCCCTTGTTTTTAGCCCCACGGGCGGCATGAGCGGCGGCACCATTATTCTCTCGGCAAAGAAGAAATCGTTGCGGATCGAACTGGACCCCATCACCGGCGCTGCGGTGATCAAAGAAAAAAAGTAGGGCGCTGTCCCTACTTTTCTACTTTTAAAGGCTCTCGCCCAGATCGCAGAGCCCGTTGCGGTTGCCGTCTACGTAGCGCCGGCAGCGCGGGGAAGCGCATCGCTTGCCGCACCGGACCGTGCCGGCGGCCGCAGGAGTCGAGACTGCGGCGACGGGCAGAATGGCCGGAGCGGAATCGGGAGACCATACCGCCGGACGGACCGGGATGTTCCCCCCCAGCGGCTGGTTCACGGGAGAAGCAGCCGCGACCGGATCATTTTCGGGCCGAAAGACATTGACGGCCAGCAAGGCGCCGAGACCGGCAATGCCGATCAGGGAAAGCGCCTGCCGCCGGCTGAGCACGGTCCCGGACCCGGCCTGCGGCCTCCCGGCCATCGCGGCAGCGGCGGCAGCCGGACGCGCAGAAAGGCGGGCCTCCGCCGGAACCCGATTTCCGAACCTTCTCCAGCGCAATCCGAGTTTCACGGCGATCTTGACCGCCAGCAGAAGCAGGCTGAAATAGGACGAAACGCTGTGCAGACGGCTCCAGATCTCGTAGTTGTCAGGGGCAGCCTCCCACCAGGTCGCGATGGCCAGACCCGTCGCCAGAATCACGATAAAGCCGGCCAGGAGACCGGCATCGAGGAGCCAGCAGGCCCGCGTCCGCCAAGGGACCTGCTTGGCGAATCTCACCGTTACCGCTTTGCACCAACCCCAGTGCAGGATCAGGTGATACCCCGCCAATGCCGCCACCCAGACGCCCAGCCACTGGTGCAATGACAAGCCCGTCAGATCGATCGCAAAGGTCAGCAGGAAGCCGATCAGCAATGTCGCATCGACTATCCGGTTCCGGTTTTTTCTATGAGTAAGCATGATGTATTCCTTCGTTTCGTTAAAATAGTGACATGGGATTTGCGCCGGCCTCTCCGGTTCCCCATGACGTAACCTGGAAAGGCATCCGTTTGCAGAACCCTTCAGCAACTGCCGTGCCAGTTTGCAATATACTGAAAATAAACGGTTTTTATGAAAACTGCGGCAAGGCAGAGCTTTTCGGGGCCGGCGCACCGGGGCTATTCTGATTTATTTGTATCCAGTCTTGGTATGCAGGTGTGTAAATTGTATCCAGGAAAGTATTGATCGACCGCAGAGGGAGACTCCGGCGGACGCAGAGGAAGCGTTCGAGGAGGGAACCTCGCGAGCCTGACGGACAATTATGCGGTCCCTAGCTACTCAAGAAGCGCGGCCGCGTTCTTGACGATGATCGTGCGGAAGTCCTCCTCGGAGAAGCCGTTCTCCACCATTTTCCGGCCGTAGAGCACCAGCCCCTCGTCGGGGAACACACCCGCCGTCTGTCCCAAATCGGTGCCGATCACGATATGCTCCGGACCGATCGCCCGGATCTGCGCCATGACGAGGTCCCAGGCGACCTTGCCCGTCGCCGGGGTGGTATAGGTGTGCTCCATGCAGGCGCCGCAGCGGACCATTTCCTTCTGTTCTTCGATGGTGAGGAAGGTGGCGGGAAAATCCACATGAGTCATGATGATCCGCTCCACCTTGCGCGCCCGGGCGGCCTTGACGAGGGCGAAGGCCTCCGCCTTGGAAACATGGCCGGTGGCCAGGATCATGTTGAACCGGGCCATGATGTCGAGGATTTCGAAGGCTTCATCCTGTAATTTCCCGTTCTTCAGGATGCAGAGGGTGGGTGAACGGACCCCCTCGGCTTCCATCTGCCTTTTGATCTTCGCCCAATAGGGGAGCTTGTCGGCAGGGCTGCGGGC
Organism: Deltaproteobacteria bacterium; assembly: GCA_021817825.1. GTDB lineage: Bacteria > Desulfobacterota > Syntrophia > Syntrophales > UBA5619 > JAKAFS01. The sequence goes on from JAKAFS010000083.1 coordinate 15,150, forward strand.
AAGCTGTTCGAGTTCGTTTGCGGAATCGATCGTGGGAAACCAGACCATTTTGGCCCCCGACCGGCCGGCCATTTCCACGGCCGCGGGGTTAATGCCGCCCATCGAGCTGTTGAGCGTCACGGCGCCGACCGCATTGCATCGGGGGAACATCTTCCCGATGAGTTGGGCGCGCTCGGAGGTGCAAAAATAATGCGACTTGATGACGTAACCCTTCATCCCCGCGGCGATAATCCGCCGGGCCATGTCGATGTCGTCAAACCTTCGGGGCAAGACGTCGGGGCCGGAATGGACATGCAGATCGTAGGCATCCTTCAACCACGCATGGGACACGGCAGCCTCCAGGCCGGGCGCAGGAGCGCCCTTTTTGTCTTTAGTCCTAACTTGCCAAATTACTTAAGAAAAGCAGAAGAGATCGGGACGGCTTTCAGGGGATCCGTTTTTTCAGAGAGGCCAGCTCATAGATCACAATATGGTTTCTCGAGGTGGACACCCAGCCTTTATCCCTCAGGAGCTTCAATTCCTTGTTGATGCTTTCCCGGGAGACGCCGAGAATGTTTCCCAGCTCCTGCTGGGAAATCCGTAATTTGTAGGTCTCGGGCGCTTCCCGATCGGGTCCCTGTTCTTCGGCGAGCTCGGCGAGTTTCTGCGCCAACCGGACCGACAGATTCAAAAAGCACATTTCCGCCAACAAATCGTCCGTCTTGCGCAGACGGAGGGAAAGGGAGGCCAGGACCGCCCGTACGGACTTTTCGTTCTGGACGAGGAAGGAAAGGAAATCGTTCCGGTTGAGGGTGTAAAGCGTGGAATCCTCCATGGCCACCGTGTCGGCGGAACGGGGAAGGCCGTCCAGGAGGGCCATCTCGCCGAAAAACT
>JAKAFS010000165.1 GCA_021817825.1 Deltaproteobacteria bacterium
TCCCGCGCTGCCGGACATCCCTTTCTTCGCCCTGCAGGATCTCCGCGTGCTTCAAAACAGGGGGCTCATCGATCCGGAGAAGATCGAGGACTACATCGCCCGGGACGGCTATACCGGCATGGCCAAAGCCCTGTCCGAAATGACGCCGGAGCAGATCATCAAGGAGATTCTTGATTCGGGTCTGCGCGGCCGGGGCGGCGCCGGATTCCCGACGGGCATGAAATGGAAGTTTGCCGCCGCTTACCCGAACGACGTCAAATACGTCCTGTGCAACGCCGACGAGGGCGATCCCGGCGCCTTTATGGACCGCAGCATCCTGGAGGCGGACCCCCATGCCGTCTTGGAGGGGATGGTGATCGCCGCCCGCGCCATCGGGGCCCACCAGGGGTATATCTACTGCCGGGCCGAGTATCCGCTGGCCATTCATCGCCTAGGCATCGCCATCAAACAGGCCCAGGAATGCGGCCTGCTGGGCAAGGACATCCTGGGAACCGGCTTTGCGTTCGACCTGGAGATCTACCAGGGTGCCGGCGCCTTCGTCTGCGGCGAGGAGACGGCGCTGATGACCTCCATCGAAGGCAAGCGCGGCATGCCGAGACCGAGGCCCCCCTTCCCCGCCGAAGCCGGTCTGTGGCAGAAGCCAAGCATATTGAACAATGTGGAGACACTCGCCAATGTCGGACAGATCATCCGGCGCGGCGGCGCGTGGTATGCCGGCGTCGGTACCGAAAAAAGCAAGGGGACGAAGGTCTTTGCGCTCACCGGCGACGTCAACAACGTCGGCCTTGTGGAAGTCCCGATGGGCACCACCCTGGGAACCATTGTCTATGACATCGGCGGCGGGATCCCCGAGGGGAAGAAGTTCAAGGCCGCCCAGTTAGGCGGCCCGTCCGGCGGCTGTATCCCGACGGAGCACCTCAACGCCTCCATCGACTATGAAACCCTTGTCGAGCTTGGCGCCATCATGGGCTCCGGCGGTCTCATCGTCATGAACGAAGACAAATGCGCCGTCGACATGGCCCGTTTTTTCATGGACTTCTGCCAGGATGAATCCTGCGGGAAATGCACCCCCTGTCGCGAGGGGACCAAGCGGATGCTGGAGATTCTCACGAACATCACCCTGGGCAAGGGCAAGGAAGGGGACATCGAGCTTCTGGAGGAGATGGCGACCATCATCAAGGACGCCTCCCTCTGCGGCCTCGGCCAGACCGCGCCGAACCCGGTCCTGAGCACCATCCGCTATTTCCGGAAGGAATACGAGGACCACATCCGCAACCACCGGTGCGAAGCGGCGGTTTGTACGGCCCTGTTCACGTCTCCCTGCCAGCATACCTGCCCGGTCGGGATGGACATCCCCTCCTACATCGCCCTGATCAAGGCCGGCCGTCTCAAGGATGCCTACAAGGTCATGCTGCGGACCAATCCTTTCCCATCGGTCTGCGGGCGCGTCTGCGACCACAAGTGCCAGTCCAAGTGCCGCCGGGGAAAGATGGACGAGCCGATCGCCATCAAGTTCCTGAAGCGATATATTGCCGACAACGCCCCCCGGCCCAAAGTGGAAGCCGTCCCCCTCACCCGCAGGGAAAAGATCGCCGTCGTCGGCGCGGGACCCGCGGGGCTCACCGCCGCAAGAGACCTCGCCCTGCGCGGCTACAAGGTCACGGTCTTCGAAGAGCTTCCCGAACCGGGGGGAATGCTCCGCTGGGCGATTCCCTCCTACCGTCTGCCGAGAAAGATTCTCGCGAGGGAGATCGATGCCGTCCGCACCCTCGGCGTGGAGATCCAATGCGGGACGCGGATCGGGAAAGAGATCCCCTTAGCGAAGCTCGGTGAAGATTTTGACTGTGTCTATCTGGCCACCGGCGCCCACAAGAGCCAGAAGATGGGCATCCCCGGCGAAGAACTCAAAGGCGTCTACGGCGGTGTCGAGTTTCTCCGGGATTTCAACACCCGGGAAAGCGCCTGGACAAAGGGGAAAAAGACCCTCGGAGCGAAAGTCGCGGTTGTCGGCGGGGGCAACTCGGCCATCGATGCGGCCCGCTGCGCACGCCGTCTCGGCGCCGAGGTGACCCTCCTGTACCGTCGCGAACGGAGGGACATGCCGGCGAGCCCCGAAGAGATCATCGCGGCGGAAGAGGAAGGAATCCGGATCGAATACCTTGTCGCACCGCTGCAGATCACCGAAAAAAGCGGCAGGGTGAGCGGGATCGTCGGCCGGCGAATGAAGCTTGGTGCATTCGACCGGAGCGGAAGGAAGAAACCGGTCCCCATCGAAGGTTCCGAACACACCCTCGCCGTGGATGCGGTCATCGCCGCCATCGGCCAGGTCCCCGATACGACCTTCGTCCCGAAGGAGAGCGGCGTCTCGATCAACAGGCATGGCTGCTTCGCTCTCGCCGACGGGAGCGCCTCCCGGACGACCCATCCGCGGTTTTACGCGGGCGGCGACGCCGTGACCGGCCCGGATACGGTGATCGGAGCCATTGCCGCCGGACATCAGGCGGCCGGGGAGATCGACGAGACTCTCCGCAGGAAGAACGGCGAGGCCCCCTGGGAGGCGCCGGCGGAGGAAAAGATCGTCATTCCGTTCGAGCTCGACGAGGAAAATCCGGAAGCCCCCCAGACGAAGATGCCGGAATTGAGCGGGGCCGGCCGGAACCGGAGCTTCATCGAGGTGGAGCTCGGCTTCACGAAGGCGGATGCCGTCAAGGAGGCGTCGCGTTGCCTGCGGTGCGACGTGCAGGAAGCCGAGTGACAATGGAAGGATTTTTATTACAACCGGTGCGATCTTGAATTCTTGCTTCATATGCAAGCGGCCTCGCTGAGAGGCGGAAGGGACGGATCATGGGAAACAAGGTTCCTCTGAACATCAACGGAAAGGATGTCGAGGCGACATCCGGGCAGACCATTCTGGAGGTCGCCCGCGAACAGGGCATCTTTATCCCAACCCTCTGTCACTACTTTCAAACCACGAACGTCGGCGCCTGCCGCGTTTGCGTCGTGGAAATGGAAAAGGCGCGGTCCCTGGTCGCCTCCTGCTGCATGCCCGTCAGCCCCGGCATGGTGATCAAAACCGACACCAAGAAGGTCAAGGACGCCCAAAGATTGATCGTGGAACTCCTCTGGGCCTCCGGCGATCACAACTGTCTGACCTGCGAGCAGAACGGCGCCTGTGAGCTGCAGGACCTGGTCTATTGGCTGGGCATCGAAAAGCCCCGCTTCCCCATCGACCCCCCCGGCTACGATCTGGAAAAGAGCAATTCCATGATCCAGCGGGACCTCAACAAGTGCATCCTTTGCGGCCGCTGTGTCCGGGCCTGCAACGAAATCCAGGTGAACGAGATTCTCGATTTTTCCTTCCGGGGCTCGCGCGTCAAGGTCGGTCCTGCCTTCGACGCGGATTATATCGCCTCCGACTGCTATTTCTGCGGCGAGTGTGTCGACGCCTGTCCGGTTGGGGCGATCACCTTCAAACAGGCCCGCTTCGCCGGGCGGCCATGGGAATGCGAAAAGGTCAAGACGACCTGCACCTACTGCGGCGTCGGCTGCCAGATGGATCTGCACATCCACGACGGCCGGATCATCAAGGTCACCGGAAACCGCACCAGTCGGCTGCCCAACGGCGGAAGTCTCTGCGTCAAGGGGCGTTTCGGGCTTGATTTCATCAGCCACCCCGAGCGTCTGAAGACCCCGCTGATCCGGAAGGAAAAGGGCGGCG
>JAKAFS010000166.1 GCA_021817825.1 Deltaproteobacteria bacterium
TCGGAGGCCACCTGGTCGTCTACGACGACGATACAGGAGGCCTGAAGATACGGGATCCATGCCTCAAGGATCTGACCGTGAACGAGCCTGTTGTCGACCCGTACCAGGGCTATGTCCATTAAATCCGGCAATCGACTATCCGCCGACTTTCTTGCTTAGAATCTCACTGGCCAGGGAGATGTTCTTGATCCCGTAATCTTTAATGTACTGGGCGCATTCCTTGAGTGTCATCCCCTCCCGGATATCGGGGATCTTCAGAAGCATGGGGAGGTTGACGCCGGTGATCACCTCTACTTTCCCTTCTTTCATAAAGGAGAGAGAGATGTTTGAGGGAGTCCCGCCGAAGAGGTCGGTCAGAATCATTACGCCCTGCCCCTGATCGAGCTTCTTGATGGCGGTACTGATCTCTTTTTTCAAATCCTCGACTCCTTTGGTCTGGTCGACAGAGACGTGAATGACTCCTTTCAGATTGCCCCGGATCAACTCCGTCGCCTTGATCAACTCGCTTCCCAGATTGCCGTGAGCCGTGATCAGAACGCCTATCATGATTTTCTCCTCCGTAATCCGATACGTCCGGGTAAGGTTATAGGTATCAGTCAGGGATAATCGGGTATTCTCTTTTTTCCCCTGACCCATTACCCTTTTTAGGATTTAATTGTCAAGGTGAATTGAAATCCTCAGCTGCAGCGCCAGAACTTCCATCCGGTTGCTGATACGGAGATTGAAGCCGGCCCTGGCCGAATATCGTAATTCCATCAGCGTAAAATACAAGTAAAAAAGACCTTTATGATTCCAACCACTGTAGAACTTATGCTTTAAATATGTTAAATACGTTTGCAGTTATCAGAATAATCAAATTGAAGGCGGAAAGATATGAAAAGGGTACTTATCACTTTGATAGTCATTGGACTGGTCTTCGGGATGGGAGGACCATCCTTCAGTGCCGAAAGTGCAAATCCTCTGATCATTGATGTCAGGACGGAGGCCGAATGGAACAGCGGTCATATCGAAGGAGCCGTTCTGATTCCTTACGAGCAGATCGGGGAAAGGATCGGTGCGGTTGCCCCCGACAAGACCAGGCGCATTTATTTGTATTGCCGAACGGGTCGGCGGGCAAAAATAGCACAGGAGACCCTCAACAAGCTCGGCTATAAAGACGTGATCAATCTAAAGACACTGGAAAATACGGCAAAGACAATGAAGCTAAAAATCGTCAAGTAAAGCCGCCTGTATCCTGGATGATCCATTCCGGACCATGATGGACCTCTTCTCGTTCCGGATACCAGAATTTTGTATTTCCTTGTCGTGAAGTGTTGATACTGGATCTTGGAGTCTGTCGCTATGCCCCCTCAGAGCGTCCATCCCGACCCTTTGCCGGATAACCTCGATCCGGCCGTCGATGCCCTCATCGGGCGGCTCCGCGCCCATTACCCGGACATGAGCGGATTCACGGCGATTTCGATGACGGGCCGCGGCCGCGACTTTTTGCATCACCTCGTCCATACCCGGATCGGAGGTCTCCTCCCGACCATCCTTTCCTTCGACGACTACAGGAAGCGCCGCATCGCCGAGACGACCGGCCGCACGGCCCTGCCGGAGGATGATGCCTTTCTCCATTTCCATGCCCTTCGGTGCCGCGAAGAGGGCCGCTCCCTACCTCCGGCAGACACCCAGCGGCTGCTCTCGTTCCTGACCGCAATCGCCGAGTTCTCCGTAAGCGTCGCAGAGTTGCGCACCTTAGACCGGATCGGACCCGAACAGCTGAATCGGATCGACCGGTTTTTTGCCACGCTGGAGGCGTTCCGTGCCCGCCTTGCAAGTGAGGGGCTGTTCTATGCGCCGTTCGAAGCCGCGCGCTTCGCCGATCTTGCGCCGGTCGAGGGCGAATTTTTCATCGGCCTGCCCCTGATGACCTCGGTAAACCAGCGCTTTTTCAGCCGTATCCCGCGCGATCGGCTCTTTGTGGATGCGCCGCTTTTCGGTCCCCACATGCCGGAGGAGCCGCCCGAGTACGAGACAGCTCTGTCACTCGTCCGGCGGATCGGTGTCGCGGAACGGCGCAATACAGGCGAAGGGCTTGGTTTCACCGAGCTTGCCGAGCGGGCCGCCCTGCCGGCGCTCCTGGCCCGGGAGATCGACACCTTTTTGCGCATGCCGCGGAGCGATACGGAACAGCTCTTCATCGTGCCTCTGGACGAGAGGCTCTCGTTCTATCTGTGGGAACTGCTCTTCCGTCCGCTCGGCGGACAGGTCAACTTTGCGCCCTGGCTCCCCTTCAGCCACTTCGCGGCTGCGCACCGCCTGCGCGAGGCGGTCCGCGGCGGCAAGGGACTGGCGGCAGTGCGGCGGGATCTCGTCGCCGAGCTCACCGCCCGATGGAACGAACTCGACGAGGCCGACCGTTCCGCGTTCGAGGGGGGGATTACGCTGTGCGACGAGTTGGAGAGGCTCCGTCCGCTCATGGGGGATGAGTGGCCGCCGCTCGCCGAGTACCTCATTGCCGCAAAGAAGCTACGGCTGCATGGCCGGCGCAGCGCGCCGGTCCAGGTGGTGGGGCTGGGCGACGCGACCGGCGTCCCCTATGGGCGCGCCGTCATCCTGCCGATGACGAGCGGCATCTTCCCGCAAAAGCCCTTCAGCGGCCCCTACCTGAACCTGATCCATCTGCCGCGCATCCACCGGACGCAGTACGAGGCGGACGATCTTGCCCTGCGGCAGTTTCTCTCCTTCGGCCGCACGGCCCACATCGCCGCCCTCTATGACCAGGCAAACGGCGAGGCGCCGTCTCCCCACTTCGCGTTTCTCGCCGCCGAATTCGGCCAAAGGGCGGTGAAGCGGCTGATCGCTCCGGCGCCGTTCCACGTGCCGACCGGCAGCCTCGTCATGGAAAACACCGACGAAGTGAGGGAGCAGCTTCGGCAGCGCACCTGGTCCTTCACATCACTGAAGCGCTTTTTCACCTGTCCGTGCCGCTTCATCCTGGAAGAGATCCAGGGGGTGACACCGCCCCCCTGCTTCGAAGACGAGGAGCATGCGAATCTTCTCATCGGGGATTTCCTCCACCGCTTCTTCGCGGAACTGAAGGCTCATCCCCCTGCCATCGAGCGTTGGCGCGAACGGTTCGACGAGAGCTGGGAGAAGGACGCAGAGCTCCGCGCGAAACTCCCGGACCGGGCCGTTCGCAAGGCCATCGTCGAAAGCCATCTGGCCGACATCGCCGCCTGGGAGAAGGAGACAGGCCGGCCGCTCCTCTTTTCCGACGATGTGACGACAGCCGAACTCGAACTGAACGCCCCCTTCGGCGGCGGCCGCTACCAAATCCAGGGGCGCATCGACCGCCTGCAGCGTGTGGGAGAAAAAGAGCTCGTCACCGATCTGAAATACAGGGAAAAGAAAAACGTCTCCGAAAGGGGTCGGCTGGCCGACCGGGTGGAAGAGGCCGACTCCTTCGACGACCGTTTCCAGCTTGTCATCTATGCCTATCTCGCCCTGCACAATAAAAGGGCGACGCCCGGCCGGCTCGATGCGGCCCATCTCTTTCTGCGGCCGCGGGTGCGCGGCGATTATGAGGGCCGCCTCGCGGATGAGGACCTGGCCGGCTGCGACGCCACGCTGGAGCGCATCGCCGGGCGGCTCGACGGGCTCCTGGCCCAGGAGCGATTCGTCCCCAATTACCGTGCCGAAGGCTGTCCCTACTGCCCCCACAAGGCGCTC
>JAKAFS010000006.1 GCA_021817825.1 Deltaproteobacteria bacterium
CCAACTCCTGGAACTGAACGTCCCGCTGGTCCTGGCCTTCAACATGAGCGACGAGGCAAAGGCGCGGGGCTATGAATTCGATCTGGAGCGGCTCAGCGAAATCTTCTCGGCTCCCATTGTGCCGACCGTCGGGCACAAGGGGCAGGGGATGGCGGAACTGCTCACGGCCATTGCCGCGACCGCCGCGGCCGGGCCTAAAGAGAGAGAAAAGCCCCTCGTCGATTACGGACCGGAGATCGAGGCGGAAATCGGCAAGGTCGAAAAAAGGCTCGCCGAGGTCCGCGCCGTCCGGCCGGAGCAAATTCCCGCCGCGGACCGCTACAATGCCCGCCGGCTGGCCGTTGCGCTCCTGGAGGAGGATAAAGAGCTCGCGGCCGAGGTGCCGGCGCCCGAAATCCGGGAACTGCTCCGGGAGAGCGCGGCGCGGATCGAAAAACGGCTGGGCGAGTCGCCGGCGACGGCGATCGCGGGGCGCCGCTACGGCGTGATCTCCGGGGCCTGCCGGGAAGCGGTCCGGTCCACCATCGAACTGCGTCATACCCTCTCCGATCGGATCGATGCGGTCCTCACGAACCGCATCCTGGGGCTGCCCATTTTCCTGGGGCTCATGTATCTCGTCTTTCAACTGACCTTTACCCTCGGCGAGCCCCCCATGGGGTGGATCGAAAACGGCTTTTCCTGGCTGGCGGAGCAGGTGAGCCGCTGGTGGCCGGAAGGATCGGAAAGCGCCCTGCGCTCCCTGTTCCTGGACGGGATCATCGGCGGGGTCGGCGGCGTGATCGTCTTTTTGCCCAATATCCTCCTGTTGTTTCTCGCCATCGCCTTTCTGGAGGACACGGGGTACATGGCCCGGGCGGCCTTCCTCATGGATCGGCTCATGCACCGGATGGGGCTCCAGGGCAAGAGTTTCATCCCCATGCTCGTCGGCTTCGGTTGCTCGGTTCCGGCGATCATGGCGACCCGGACCCTGGAGAATCGGCGCGACCGCCTGGCGACCATGCTGGTCATTCCGCTGATGAGCTGCGGGGCGCGCCTGCCCATCTATGCCCTGATCATTCCGGCCTTTTTTTCCCCGATGTGGCAGGGGCCGGTGCTCTGGTTGATTTACATCATCGGCATCGCCCTGGCGGTCCTGGCGGCGAAACTGCTCCGGATGACCCTCCTGAAGGGCGAATCGGTTCCCCTGGTCATGGAACTGCCGCCCTACCGGCTGCCGACGCTGCGGGGGATCGCGGTGCACATGGGGGAGCGGGGCTGGCTCTATCTTAAGAAGGCGGGGACGGTGATCCTGGGCGTCTCCATCCTGCTCTGGGCCATGACCAGCTATCCGCAAAAAACGGTCTTTGATCGGGATTATGAAACCGAGAGGACCCAAGCCGAGCAGGCCTATCTGCTGGACAAGGCGGAGGTTCCCTTCCGGGCGGCCTTGACGGAGCTGGAACAGGCCCAAAAGGGCGAGGAAATGGCCTATTCCCTCGCCGGCCGGATCGGACAGGCCCTGGAGCCCCTCATCCGGCCCATGGGATTTGACTGGCGGATCGGGACGGCCCTGATCGGCGCCCTGGCGGCCAAGGAGGTCTTCGTTGCCCAGTTGGGGATCGTCTACGCCCTGGGAGAGGCGGGAGAGGATTCGGCGTCGCTGCGCGCGGTACTCCGCTCCCAGTACTCTCCCCTGGTGGCCTTCTGCATCATGCTTTTTTGTTTGATCAGCGCCCCCTGCATGGCGACCATCGCCGTCTGCTGGCGGGAGAGCCAATCCTGGAAATGGGCGCTCTTTCAGCTGGGCGGGCTGACCCTCTTGGCCTACGGGATCACCGTTTTGGTCTACCAGAGCGGCCGCCTGCTGGGTATCGGTTTGGGATAGGAGGAAGGCCATGAACGAAGATATCGTTGTTGCCCTCATCGTGGCGGTGGTGCTGCTTCTCGCCCTCCGCTCTCTCTATCGGACTGTGCGCGGGAAGGGGGTGGGATGCCGCTGTGGGGGAGGCTGCCGGGCGGCCGGCCCCTTGTCTCCGGGGGGCGACACTGGTGATGCAAAGGAGGCGCGAGGCGCAAAGATCGTCTGCAAAGGAACTTGTCGGGGTCTTGGTCATTAATTGGAATATTACTGTTGTGTTAATAATATAGGAGATATGGAAAGGAGAGGTTTATGAAAAAGAAGAAATGGTTGGGTGCAGTAGCGTTGCTTTTTCTGCTGGCTTCCGAGCCGGCTATGGCTGACCAGGCGGTCTCGCGGGAAGAAATCGAGACCTTGAAGGAAAAACTGAAGGTGCTGGAGGAGACGGTCGGCAAGGATGCCGAGCCGCACTGGTACGACAAGATCGATCTTTCCCTCGATGCGACGGGCGTGGTCCAGGGCACCGTGGGCGTCAAGGACCGCCTCCGTTCGGGAGGCGATCTTGCCAGCGGTACGCTGAATGTGGATCTGGAAGCGACGGCGCCGATCGTTCCTCGGGGATCGCTGTTCGTTCACTTCAAAGCCGGGGCCGGTAAAGGGCTGGACGGCGACATCCCCTCTCTGAACGGTTTCAACAACCTGGCCGTGGACAACGACAATGCCCGGCTCTGGGAAGTGTGGTACGAGCACCGATGGCTGGATGAGAAGCTCCGGTTCCGGGTGGGAAAGGTCGATCTCACGACCGATTTCGATACGAACCGGGTGGCCAATGACGACATGGAACAGTTTCTCTCCAAGGGGTTCGTGAACAATTCGGGGGTGGAATTTCCCGATCAGAACGGTCCGGGGGCCATGCTCTGGCTGGCCCCCCATCCCCTGATCGACTTAGGCGTCGGGGTGGCCGACGCCGGCGGGAACTGGGAGAATATCGACAGGCAACCCTTCGTCATTGCCGAAATCGATTTCAAGCCGCGCCTTGGCGAACGGCAGGGCAACTATCGCTTCTATGGCTGGTTCAACGGCAAGGACCACAGGGAACACAAGGATGCGGCGAAAACCCAGGAACCCAATGCCGGCTTCGGGTTCTCCTTCGACCAGGAACTGACCGAAGCGGTCACCGCTTTTGCCCGCTATGCCCGGCAGACGGACCGGGTGGCGACGGTGAGCGACGCCTGGAGCACGGGACTTGAAGTGAGCGGAAAATGGTATGGCCGGGAGAACGACGCCCTGGGCGCGGCCTACGGCATGGCCCTTTTAGGAAAGGATTTTGAAGCGGTCTCCCTGGCCTCGGGCATCGATACCGGCCACGAGCAGCATGCCGAGGTCTATTACCGCTGGCGGATTCACGAACACCTGGACCTGTCCCCCCATGTGCAATGGGTGAAAAGCATCAACGGCGACCGCGACAATGCCGATGTCTGGGCCTTCGGCCTGCGGGCTCATCTGGATTTTTGATGGCCCTCCAGCACCCGGGGCCCCCGTCGTTGCGGGGAGAGATGCGTTTTAGAACGGACAAAGGGGTATCTCCCGGGATGCCCCTTTGTCGTCTCAGCATGGCCGCATCAAAGCAACCGATGGGCAAAGGCGATCGGCGAATTGCCGTTTTGCCCGATGCTAGCTAACCCGACGACCATGCGGACAGGTTGTCGCGCCGCTGCGGAAAGGATATCTGGGCAAGCAAGGACCGGCATTGCGATGGCTGCCCGTGGGGAGCGGACAAAGGGGCGCGGGATTGGCGGAGCCCTTTTTTTCTTGACAAATTAAACAAGGTAAAATATTATATAAATTATAAAGGGGAGTAGTTATCGGTCAGTGGAAAACCGACCCGGATTCCGTCAAGACGGTCGAAAGACCCGGACCCGGGGCAGATTTCTTGCCAACAAGACCTTTATCCAGGCAACGGTGCCACGGGTAAAGGTTTTTTATTGCCCGGCGGCGCCCAAATCAAGGAGGGAGTCTTGTGATCGATTTAGGCTGGCTGGGGCAGATTGCGTTGACAGGGGAATTTCTTACGGCGGTGATGAGCATCGTCCTCATCGATCTGGTGCTGGCGGGCGACAATGCCGTGGTGATCGCCATGGCAGTCAAAAACCTTCCCGGCAGGCAGCGCCTCTGGGGGATCGCCCTGGGATCGGGAGGCGCCGTCCTGATTCGGGTGGCCTGCACTTTCCTGGTGGCCCAGCTGCTGAACATGCAGTTCATCAAGCTGGTAGGCGGGGTGGTGATCATCTGGATTGCGGTCAAGCTTCTGACCGAAGGAGCCAAGGAAAAGGGTTCTTGCCGGGAGTGCGGAAGCCTCTGGCAGGCATTATGGATCATCATCGTGGCGGACATGAGCATGGGTATCGACAACATGCTCGCCGTCGGCGCTGCCAGCAAGGGCAATCTCTTCCTGCTCCTCTTTGGCCTCATGCTCTCGATCCCCCTGGTGGTGTTCATGAGCAACCTGCTTTCCAGACTGATGGATCGGTATCCGCTCATCCTCTGGGCCGGTGCGGCGATTCTGGGAAAAGTGGGCGGGGAGATGATCATTACCGATCCCTGGGTTCGCAGCCTACTGAACCCGCCCCTGTGGGTCGAGTATGCCGTGATGGCCCTCTTTGTCGCCTTTGTCTGCGGGCTGAGCAAGTGGATCGCCACTCGCTCCCGGGGCTCCCTTCCGGAACAGGACGCTGCCGTGGAGGAGGGGGCTTGATGATCCCGAAGGGCTGAGAAGGACAAAAAAGGGATTCGCGCGCTATTTTGCAAGGGTGATGGAGAAATGAACGATATTTTTTAACGGAGGCAGCGGAATGAAAAGACAGATGGTCAAGGTACTTGCGGTCATGGCGGTTGTGATGTTGATGGGCATGACCGTCCTGGAGTTGAGCGCCCAGGCAAGGGTCGGAGGCGGACGGTCTTTCGGCAGCCGTGGTTCGCGCAGCTATTCGACTCCGGCCGGCCCTTCTGCCCAGCAGAGCCAGTCGCGGCAGCCGTACGCGGCACCGAACGCCGCCCAGCCGCGAACCGGCGGAGGCTTTATGAGCGGCATTGCCGGCGGGATGATGGGCGGTATGCTGGGAAGCATGCTGTTTAGCGGCGTTGCCGGCGCCGGCAATACCCCGGGAGCCGCTTCCGGCTCCGGGATCGGCCTGCTGGAAATAGTGCTCCTGGCAGGCGCAGGCTATCTTCTCTACAGGGTTATCAGGAAAAAAAGGGCGGACGATTCCTCCCTGCGATAGAGGCCGAGTACCGCCGGTGCGAGAGGGCCCGCATTCCCACCCCCCTGGGGGTGTGGGCCTCCTTGCCCCGGCGTCGAACCTTCCCGCATCGATCTTGCGGGTCCCTTCCCTCCCGGCAGTGCCTCCCGTAAAAGCGGCCTGCCGCCACCATCCCGATGAACCTCTCAGTGAGAGCCGATCAACCGGCCGCCGGCAGGGGTTATTGAACGTCGGCAGGCGATATGCTATGGGTATTCGCTCAGAAGATAACGGGGTCGCCGGGCCAGTAAATCGGTTATTTACGGATCAGCGGAGATATCGGATGAAGAAGAGGATTTCGCTCATGTTGCCCATCGTCCTTACGGCTGCGGTTGTCGCCTGCGAAGCCTCAGCGGCCACGCTCGACGTGCGGAGCGGTTGCGGGGCAGCGGTTCCGGTCTCCGTCTATGGGGAATCTTACAGTACCCCGCTCGTGACGCAGCAGGTCTGGATGAACCAGCCGTGGCAAACCACCGTGAATCCCTGTCCCAGCCGCATCGGCGTGGATGTCTCGAAGTCAGCGTCAGCGAGCAGCGTCCGGTTTTTCTATCCTTCAGTCTGCAAGACCATGCTGGTCACCATCAAGGACGGCTCTCCCGATTGCTCGGTGGAGTTCTCGGAGAAATAGACGACGACGACGAGAGCTTCCTGAACCATCTGCCCGGCAATGCCTCAACCCTTCCCTTTGCCAGTGGGACAGGGTGCCAACGTTTGTTGGCACCCTGTCCACCCAGTGGGCGGGCCGGAAGCAGAGAGGAAAAAGAATATCCTTGCAAAATCCTTTAGATACAATATATCTTCCCTGGCACGATTGCTGAATAGGATATCGTCAGTGTGACTCATTCCGGGCTGCGTCACGCCGGAAGGAAGGGCGGGAAAAGCGCGGAAGAGGTCTTGAAAAAAGGAGCGAACGATGAAAAAAGCATTGAAAGTGTTCATGATGGTGGGATTAGGCGCCGTTATTCTGCTGGGTAAGGGCAGTCTGCCGGGCGGCACCGACCGTTGGTTCGGTCTTTTTTCCGCCAGTTCCGCTCATGCCGGGGGCATTTGCTTCAATTATACGGCAGAAAAAAGAAATGCGGTGACCACGTGGTGCCGGGACAGCCAGTGCAGTTCCGAATGCTCGGGACAGGCAGCCGGTTGCCTTGCGGACTGCCAAAAAGGGTGTAACCGGTTTGTCGAAAATTTGCCCAAAGGCCCCTGGCTCGCAGGTCAATGCCATCTCGACGAGGACCAACTCGACACTGCGGATACGGCCTGTAGCGCCTCGTGCCAAACCGGCTACCCCGGTTCCGTTGCCAACGTGAAGAATTGCCAGCGCGGGTGCGAAGCTTACCGGCTCGGGTTATTCCAGAAGCGCGGCTTATAGAAGGGATCGGAAGAGTTGGCCCCCGGTCCGCTCGGGATAAGCGTTTATTCAGGTGCCCTATGCCGGTGAATGAGACCCGGTCGGCCCGCTGTTCATGGAAAAAGAAGGGAGAAATCGACATGCCCATCACGAAACCGATTAGAATGGTCTTGATCCTGGCCGCCGCCCTTTTCGGATTGACCGTCGCCCCGCCGCAACCCCACGCGGCCGTCAACCAGGGGTACATCGCCTATTTCAACACCGGCTGTGCAGCCGCCACCGGGGGGGTGAGCGACCCCCAGTACCTTTCCTGCGGCGGCGTGGCCTGGGCCCTGTCCAGCGGCGGCAAATGGAAAGCGCCTTTCCAGGAGGACTGCAACGCCGCCTGCGCAAAGACCTATACGAACGAGACCCAGCGGACCAAATGCACGAACGCCTGTTTCCGGCTGACCTTGTAAATCGCTCCGCCCAAGGATGGGGAAACGTTGCGCCATCCCCGGGCCAGCCGGAAACGAGGAGATCCAGAGGAGAGAGGGAGATGGAGATGACGAAAAAGCAACTGAAGGTATTCCTGATGGGGGCGGCAGCCCTTTTCTGCCTGATCGCCGGTCCCCTGCCGGCCTCTGCGGCAGTCACCAACAGCGCGGCCTATTATTTCAACACGATCTGTGAAAGCGCCGCCGCGGGGCCTGAGGAAAAGACCGCCTGCCGTTCGCTCGCCCAGAGCATCGAGGCCAATAAAGCCTCCTTCACACCGATCTGTAACGACATGTGCAAGGCCTTCTACGGACAACCGACCCAAATCAACGCTTTTAACACATGCCAGAGCGGCTGCCTCGCCCTGACCGGGACCGCCTATTGAGCTTCGGGCAGCAATGGGGCATTTCCCCGGTATAATGCCGAAAAGGGATGATATGCATACTTTATGGAGGAAAGGATGATGAAAAAAGTCTGGCTCACGACGTTGCTTTGGGGGGCGCTTCTGCTTGCAGCTGCCACCGCGTCGGCGGCGGATCATACCTGGAAGGTGACCCTGCCCGCTGATCTGCCCTTCAACCACTGCCACATCTTTTTTGAAAACGACGGCGGTTCCGATGTGGGCGAAAAAGAGATCGCCACCGGGAGTTCGGCAAGCTGGGGAGCCAAGACCCCCCTCAGCTATATCAGCGGCAATTGCAATGTTCTCAATCCGGGCGGAAATCAAGTATGGCGATTGCAGAGCCGGACCTGCACCGGCGTCGATTTTACCAGCGGCGTAGAGGGCGGGATTCGTTGCGAAACAAAGCTTCTGAGGCTGAAGATCTGCCCCAAGGTAGCGCTGCCCGTTGCCTTTCCCCGTGATTACCAGTATGGTTTCTGTGATGAATGAAAGCGGTTGCCAAACCCGGCGCCGGGTAAACGGCCCGGGCCTGACGGCTGGTGGTTGGCACCGGCGGCGATTCATCGCGCTTTACATGGTTGTTGAGAATCTCAGATGGTCATCCTGAGGTTCGGCTATTCTTTAACGATTAAGATTCAGGAGGATCCACATGGTCATCGTCATCGCCAAGATCGCAGTCCAACCGGGGAAGAAGCAGGAAGTCTTTGCCCTTGCCCAAACCATCATCGCCGCCACCCGAACCGAGGAGGGGTGCATCAGCTATGAACTTCTCGACGATCCCCAGGACGCCGGCGCCTGCTCCTTTGTGGAGCGCTGGACGGACATGGACGCCCTGAAGCGCCACATGAAAACCGATCACTTCCTGAAGTGGCGCGAGGCCTCGCAGGGCCTGCTCATTGCCGGCCGGGACCAGGTCGGGATTTACCAGGCCGAAGCGTTGAAGCGGGGTTAGGCCAGCCCTTCCGGGATGGGGCCGGTGGGCGGGCCGTTCAACCGGCGCTCCCGCCCCGCCGCCGACTCTGTGAGCCGGCAGTGCAATCGGTATTTGACAGGGATGCCCGATCTGCATATACTCCGCCATCAAATTTGTTGCGATGGTTCCCTGATGTCCATTTATTTTACGCTGCTCCAGGCGTTCCTGTTAGGCACCGGCATGAAGACCGGCCGGGTGGTTTTTACCTTATATGCATTGAAGATGGGGGCGCAGCCCTTTACCGTCGGCCTCCTGATGGCGATGTCCGAGGTGCTGCCCACATTGCTGGCCTGGCATGCCGGCCGCTTGGCCGACCGCTTCGGCTGCCGCTGGCTGCTCATGGTCAGCGCCGGCGCCGGGGCGTTGGGGATGCTGATCTCCTATCTCATCCCCAGTCTGGCCGCCCTTTTTGCCACCGCGGTTCTCTATGGCTTGATGTCGGCCTTTTACGGGGCTCCCGTGCAAAACCTGGTGGGCCTACAGAGCGGGCCGCAGGACAGGGCCCGGAATTTCAGCAATTTCAGTTTGGTGACCTCTTGCACCGGCTTGCTGGGACCGCTCCTGGCCGGTTTCACGCTGGACCATGCCGGTCCGGAGGTGGCCTGCCTAGGGCTGGTGCTGCTCTTTCTGGCGGCAATCGTGGTGCTCGTCGTCTGGGGGGGGAAGCTGCCCAGCGGCACACGGACCACCAAGCCCACGGGAAGCGTCCGCGTCCTGCTTTCCGAATCGGGTCTCTGGCGGGTGATGGCCACGAGCAGCCTGGTGATTACCGGCGTCGACCTCTTCCAGGTCTTCATGCCGATCTACGGCCACAGCATCGGACTGTCCGCGTCGGCGATCGGCATCATCCTGGCGATATACGCCTCGGCGGCCTTCGTGGTCCGCTTCTTTATGCCCACCCTGATCAGGCGATTGACCATCGAACGGCTGCTGGCCTACTCTTTTCTCATCGGAGCGGCAGGCTTCCTGCTCGTGCCCTTTTTCAAAAGCATCGTCGTTCTTTCGCTGGTTTCCTTCTTCTTCGGACTCGGGATGGGGCTCGGCCAGCCGCTGACCATCATGATGACCTTCAGCAATTCCAGCCAGGGACGCTCCGGAGAGGCGATGGGATTGCGGGTGACGGTCAACAACATCACCCGCATGGCCAGTCAGGTCTTGTTCGGATCGATCGGTTCCGCCTTCGGCGTCTTTCCCGTATTTTGGGTCAATGCGCTCCTGCTGGCCTCGGGATGGGCGGTCAGCCATCCGCGTGCCGCCGCCCCCGCCGCCGTCGCTGACAAGGACGAGCAGAAGGATTCCTGACCCGCTCCCGGTTTGGGTCGGGGGAGGGGGCCGGCTCCCGGGGGTGCCGAATGGGCATTCAGGGTTGCCGTGCCGGCGTGATCCTGCGAATGGGTCACCGCCGTGGGGCTTCTCTAGTTGAACAGGTAGCGGATCCCGGCAAAGACCCCCTGGAAGCGGAGGGGCGCCCAGGTCTGGTCGACATCGAACCCCGCAGGGACATTGTTTGCGGAGGCCCGGCCCGCATCGGCAGAGACGCGGCCGAGGTCCGCATACCGGTAGGAGAGGTCCAGGACGGTCCGTTCCGACAATGCGATCCCCATTCCGATGCCGGCCATCCAGGCGATATCGGTCTTGTTTCCGCCCGGGGTGATGGTCACCTTGTGCGCTCCGGGGTTGCCGGGAAAGAGATAGGTGACATCGCCCAGTTGGTTGTAGCTGGCCCCGATGCCTCCTCCCAGGTAAGGCTGGAAGCGGCCGCTGTTCAGACCGAACAACGGCGCCACATCGCAAAAGAGATTGACCATTCCCGTCAGCGCATCGGCGCGGGCCGACACCGGCTGATCGCCCGGCACGCCCCGGAAATTCGCCTGGCCGCGATACTGCATGTCGGGCCGGTAGTGGACGGCAAATTCGGTTCGCAGCCAGGGAAGAAGCTGCTTGCCCGCAGCCGCCTCGATGGAGGGAAAACGGCCGAAATCGCCGTAGGCGCCGATCTGGCGTCCGTCGCGTCCGGGACCGGTGCCGAAGAGGGCCGGCGGGTTCTGGGCGGTGGATTCCCGGTCGGAAAAGTCGCCGGCCAGGGACCATTCGAATCCCAGTCCTCCGCGCATATACCAGCCGGCGGCGCCGGCGGGGGCGGCGGAACTGGAGAGGAAGAGCACGGCCAAGAGCAGGAGAAGTAATTTTTTCATCGGTTTTGTCACATTCCTTTCAGTTGGAATCCCTCGATCCGTTTTGCTGGTCCTGCCGGTCAGAATGGAAATGGCGCCTTGGCAGAAGAAGGGACGTCCTCTAGCGGTTCCCGTAGAGGTTGTTTTTGACGATGTAATGGCGGACCGCCTCGGGGACGAGGTAGTGGATCGATTTCCCTTCGCCGGCCCGCTTGCGGATGTTGCTCGACGAAATGTCGAGGAAGGTGACTTCGCGGAAATAGAGGCAGTGGCCCGTTGTGCTGCGGTATCCCTGCGCCTCTTCGTCATAGGTAAAGTGTGCGGCGAACTCGGGGGGCAGGATGTCAGTGAGCCCCCGGCTGACGTAGCCCGGACGGGTCATGACGGCGAAGTTGCAGAGCAGCAGCAGCCGCTCCCAGTCCTTCCAGGATCGGATGGCATGGAAGGCGTCCTGGCCGAGAATGAAGTAGAGTTCGAGATCTTCCAGCCGGTACTTGTCCAGCAGGTACTCGACGGTTTCCACCGAGTAGGAGGTTCCGCCCCGCCGGTTCTCCACGTCGGAGAAGGAAAAGGCCGGATTGTCCTCGATGGCCTGGCGGATCATCTGTTCGCGATGGTAGAAGGGGGTCACGGCCGCATCGATCTTGTGGGGCGGCTTGGCTGCGGGAACGAAGATGATCCGGTTGAGATCGAAGAGCTCCATCACTTCTTGGGCGCAGCGCAGATGCCCGATGTGGATCGGATCGAAGGTGCCCCCGAACAGCCCCCACTTCATGTGCGTACCTGACCGTTTCCGTAGATGATGAACTTCGTGGTCGTCAGCTCTTCGAGCCCCATGGGGCCGAAGGCGTGAAGCTTGGTCGTGCTGATGCCGATCTCCGCCCCGAGCCCGAGCTCGAAGCCGTCGTTGAACCGCGTCGAGGCGTTGACCAGGACGGCCGAGGAGTTGACCTCCCTAAGGAAGCGCTGGGCCCGCTCGTAATGCTCCGTGACGATCGCCTCGGTGTGGAGGGAGCTGTAGCGTTCGATGTGGGCGATCGCCTCGTCGAGATCCCGGACCACCCGGACCGCCAGGATCAGCGCCAGATATTCCCGGCCCCAGTCCTCCTCGGTGGCCGCTTCGGCCTGGGGCAAAATCGCCCGCGTCCGCTCGCAGCCTCTCAAAACCACCCCGGCTTTGCCCAGCGCCTCGGCCACGACGGGCAGGAAGGCCGGCGCGACCGCCTCATGGACGAGCAGCGTCTCCATGGCGTTGCAGACGCCGGGGCGCTGCGTCTTGGCATTCAGGCAGATCTTGACGGCCTTGGCGAAATCCGCCGTTTCATCCACGAAGGTATGGCAGATCCCTTTGTAGTGCTTGATCACCGGGATCTTCGAGTCCCGGACCACGGCGCGGATCAGCTCCTCCCCGCCGCGGGGGATGATGACGTCAATGAATTCCTCCAACTGGAGCAGCGCGTGGATCGCCTCGCGGTCGGTGATCGGGATCAGTTGGATCGCCTGCTCCGGGATCGCCAGCTCCCGGAGGACCTGCTGGAGGATGGCGGCCAGCGTGCGATTGGAATGGATCGCCTCGGAGCCGCCCCGGAGGATGACGGCATTGCCCGATTTGAGACACAACGCCGCCGCGTCCACGGTGACGTTGGGTCGCGATTCGTAGATGATGCCGATGACGCCGAGGGGAATCCGCATCCGGCCGACGACGAGGCCGTTGGGCCGTTGCGAAAGCCCCAGCACCCGGCCCACCGGATCGGGCAGGGCGGCCACTTCGGCGAGCCCCCGGGCCATCCCTTGGATGGTGGCCTCGGTCAGCGTGAGCCGGTCGAGCATCGCCGGGGAAAGGCCGTTCCGGCGCGCCTGATCGAGGTCCCGGCTGTTTTCCGCGATGAGCAGCGCTTGATTGGCCAAAAGGGCCTCCGCCATAGTGCCCAATGCCCGGTTCTTGAGGTCCGTGGAGACCCGGGACAGGAGCGCCGAAGCCTGCCGGGCCTGGCGGCCTATCTGGGCGATCTGTGCAGCGATATCGGTCATCCGTTCCATCCTCATTTTGCAGCCGGGCGAAGGGTCGCGAGGCCCGCCTCCTTTTGCAAAGTAACTATTGACAAATCCAATGGGTTTCGTATAAGAACGCCCATCATTCCGGGGCGAGCGGCGTCAATTTACAGGACTCGGGGAAGCCTGTCAAGGCCATTCGCCGGGCCTTTTGCACCGGGGAAGGGCTCCGGGGCGCGCCATTTCACGTTCCCGGACCAGCGCGGCGGGAGATTTCACCCCAAAGGAAACAAACGATGGACGCCATCCGTGTCAAGGCGG
The DNA here is from genome assembly GCA_021817825.1 of Deltaproteobacteria bacterium. Lineage (GTDB taxonomy): Bacteria > Desulfobacterota > Syntrophia > Syntrophales > UBA5619 > JAKAFS01. The sequence goes on from JAKAFS010000006.1 coordinate 12,825, forward strand.
GCCGACGGGCCTATGAACTCATCCGCGCAGGCGGTTTCACCCTGGACCAGATCGGGACCTATTTCGGTCCGGCAGGAGGCCCGCGGTGGCTGGTGGCCAGCGGCTTCGATCTGACTCTATTGGAAGGCGGCCTGCTGGGGAACCGGTATCCCGTCTGGCTCGTCGGCGCGTCTGCCGGGGCCTGGCGTTTCGCGGCCTGGCTGCAACCGGGGGCGGCCGAGAGCTACCGCGCCTTGCGGGAAGCATACATCACCAGCGTCTACACTCGCAAAGACACACCGCAGACGATCCGGCAGTCCCTCGTCGATATCGTCAACACCTATGTCGAGGATGACGCGCTTCCCTTTGCCCTGGCCAACAAGAAGTACCGTCTGGCGATCCTGACCAGCCGGGTCGGCCACCTGATGGCCTCCGAACGCCCCTGGGTGCAGAAGGCGGGATTTGCCTTCTGCTTTCTGGCAAACGCGCTGCACCCGGCGCTGATCCATCGGCTGGCCGAGCGGGTCGTCTTCTACTACGGTCCCAAGCCGCCCGATTTCTGCCTGCGGCCGGGATTCAAGGGCAGCTACATCCCCCTTTCGGAGATCAATTTCAAAGCCGCGGTCATCGCCTCCGGGGCGATTCCCATTGCGATCGAAGGGGTGCCGGACATCTTCGGCGCGCCGCGCGGCGTCTATCGGGACGGCGGGCTCATCGACTACCATCTTCGGGAGAACTACGAGACGCGCAACGGCGGGCTGACCCTCTTTTTTCACCATCAGGAACGGATCATTCCCGGCTGGATGGATAAAAGGCTCAAGAAACGTCGTCCTCCCGAGTCGGCGCTGGAATCGGTCGTCATGGTCACTCCGTCCGAGGAATTCGTTGCCCGGCTTCCCGGCGGCCGGATACCGGACCGCACCGATTTTACGACCTTCATGGACGATCCGGCGACCCGGATCGCCCAGTGGCGAAAAGCGGTCGAGTTGTCCGCCCCGCTCGGCGAGGCGTTTCTGGAATTGATCGCCAGCGGTCGCATCAAGGACGTGGTTGCCAAACTGTAAGGCCTGAAAGGGGAAAGAGATGTCCGACTTCACCGGCCTGGGGAAAATACTGCTCGTGATCGGCCTGGTCGTTGCGGGACTCGGGCTCCTCCTGCTGCTGGCCGGAAAGATCCCCTGGGTCGGGAGACTGCCCGGCGACTTTCTTTTCAAGGGCAAGCATGTCACCTTCTATTTCCCCTTGATGACCTCGCTGGTCGTCAGCATCATCCTGACCATCGTCCTTTGGTTCATCAACCGCCGCTAAGGACCGCCGAGGGCTGCGTCACCGGCCATTTTTCAAAAGGAGGCAACCCGATGAAACGATGGCTTGTTATGGTTCCGATCTTAGGCCTCCTGTTCATGCCGCCGGGGATCGCCTCCGCCGCCGTTCTCAGCCCGACCTACGCCGAATCCCTGCCACTGGCCATCGACCATGCCGCCAACCCCGCCGGTTGGACCACTGCCTCGCTCTTCGTCATTCCCGACGGGGGCGGGGCCGAAGGGCTGGTCTATGACGGCGGAAAACTGGTCGTCCGGACGGCAACGAAATCCAGGAATTTCAAAACGAACTATGTGGGCCAGGCGGGCTACAAGATCTACGGGCCGGCGACGTCCGAGGCGGCCTGGGTGACCACCGGCAACGACGCCACCCGCTTTCTGCTCGCCAACGGCGTCACGGGCGCCAATGTGACGACTCTTCTGGAGCGGGGCCTCGGGATGGACGCCACGGGGACCCACGACGCCATCGTCGAATATGCCGTCGATCCGCAGTATCTCCTGCGGCCGACGCGCAACCCCGACATCACCCAGGTCTTGCCGGCGCAGTACGGGACGAATCTGCCCTTCGTCAAGCCGGCCGGGATGAGCGATGCGGCCTTCGCCAACTTCAAGGCCTACTATGCCCACTGGCTGGCCGGCGCCTACGGTCCCTACGCCTTTCCCTGGACCCAGCTCGGTTACACCTTCTTCTGGGGAAACGGCACCTCGCTTACCCAGATCAACGGGATGAGCGAGTTCATCATCCTGGGGCAGAGCCCTGTGGACATCACCGGCATCTATGCCACCGGCTCCTATATCTACACCCGGAACAACGGCACGGCCTTCAGCACCGCCGCCGGCGCCTCCTACGGCAACGGCTTTGCCAGCTTCAAGATCGACGGGACCTGCGACACCCTCTGGGCGGGCCACCGGTTCCAGAAAAACGTCCGGACGGCCAGCGGGACGCCCAACCAGGTGATCATCGAAAGCAACGGGAGCCTCTCCGGCGGCCAGGGACTCCTGATCTGGTCGCTCAACTACGACGTCGTCAACAACGGCACGATCAGCGGCGCAACGGTTGACAAATACGGTCTCGCCGGGACGGCGAACATCGCCGTTCTTTTCAAGGGCGATACGAGCGGCGCTTACGGGACTCCCATTACCACCGCCGGCGCAGTCAACCGCCTCACCAACAGCGGGACCCTCTCCAGCCCCGGAACGGCGGTCAAGGCCGAGGCGGGAAACACCGTCGTCATCAACAACGCCGGCGGCCTCATCTCCGGCGGGGTCTATGCGATCCAGACCGGGGCCGGCGACGATACGGTGACCCTCAACGGCGGCGAGATCGCCGGGCGCACCGATCTGGGGGCGGGGACCGATGCGCTCACGGTCACGGGAGCGAACCACGCCCGTTTTTCTTTTACCCTGGATACGGACAACGCCTCTTTGCCCCAGGTCGTCAACACCGAGACAGTCACGATCGCCGATAACAGCGCGACCCTGGCCGTGCAAGCGACCGGTCGGCGGAACGTCCGGAGCAACGACCGGTTCCTCATCGTCGATGCGACCACCCTTTTTGTCGATCCGGCGAAACTGACGATCGACAGCGCCCTGCCCATGGTCGCCTTTGCGGCCCAAAAGACGGGAAACCAGCTGGCCCTTGTGGCGGCGCGCAACGCGACCTACTATGGCCGGAACGCGACGAATCCCTCCTTGGGCGCGGTCCTCGACGCCCTGGGCAACACCGCCTCGGGGGACATGGCTTTGGCCCTCGGGGCCCTCGACCGTTCCGGCGATCCGGCCGGCAACGCCGCCAAGCTGGAGCCGGTCGTCAACGGGGGAATGGTTCAGACTGGGTTCGGGACGGCCGGACGGTTCACCCAATCCATCGTCAACCGGATCGGCCAGGTCCTGGCGAGCCATGATACGGGGAGCGGTGTGACGGGCATCGCGGCCGGCGACGAGCCGGCCCGGGAAGGGGTCTGGGGGCAGGGGTTCGGCGCCGCCTTGCGCCAGGAGCCGCGAGAGGGGAGCGACGGCTATCGGGCGAGCCTCTGGGGCAGCTCCTTCGGCTACGACCGGTTCGTCTTTCCCCGCCTGCTTCTGGGGTTCGGCGGCGGCTATGGCCGCACGGCCATCACGACCGGCGACCGTCGGACGAGGACCGATGTGGACCACTATCAGGGGAGTCTCTACGGGAGCCTGACGGGGGAGGGCTATTATCTCGACGGTCTCCTTTCCGTTGCCTACAGCCAGTATGACGCCGCGCGGCATATCGCATTCGACGCGATCGACCGGGTCGCAAAAGGGGATTATGCGGGACGGCAGGTGAACGGCTATCTGGAAGGGGGCTATACTTTCGAAAAGGGCGGCTTTGCCGTCACCCCGCTCCTTTCGCTCCAGGCCCTGCGGCTCCATGTCAACGACTACCGGGAAACGGGGGCCGTCGACCTCGACCTGACCGTGGAAGCCCAGGACTATAACCTTTTTCAAACGGGCCTCGGGGCCAAGGTGGCCTATCCGATCCAGGGGCGCGAGTTGAGGATCACCCCGGAATTCCATGCCCGGTGGCTCCACGACTTCGCCGGCGACCGCCAGCAAACGACCGCCCGGTTTGCCGGCGGCGGCACGGCCTTCGCGACCCAGGGTTGCGAGCCGGCCCGGGACAGCTTCAACGTCGGCGTGAAGCTGACCCTGATGACCAAAGACCGGGTGACGGTCTCGCTGAACTATGACTTGGAAAGAAAAACGGACTTCTCCGGCCACAGCGGCACCGTTCATCTCCGCTATGCCTTCTAGAAGAGAGTTCCTGATTCCCCTGGTGAAATACGCTGCCCACGCCGAGGGCTGGCGCGATCGGCGGCGATCGCTCCTGGCGCTGCCGTTCTGTTCGTCACCGTAAAGGGCAAACAGGGTTCGGCGGCTCGACGGTCGCTGTTAACGCCCTCTTCGGAGAGGACCGCCGGGTATAGGAAGGAAGAGATCAAGCCGACGGAGGGACCGGAGCGGATCCGGAAGGCAACGGAAAGGGGGATGGGAATGAAAGAGGTGGATGAAAGCGGACGGGTGGCAATTCTCCAAAGGGGTCGGGAGCGGTGCGTCCTTTGCCCCCATCTGTGCCGGACGGACCGGGCGGCGGGTGAAAAGGGGTTCTGCCGGCTCGGCGCCGAAATGGTGATCCATTCGGCCCTGCCCCACCACGGCGAAGAGCCGCCCCTTTCGGGAAGCCGGGGCGCCGGGACGATCTTCTTTTCCTCCTGCAACCTCAGATGCCGCTACTGCCAGAACCACCAGATCAGCCACTTCCCGGCGGGGCAGACCGTCTCCGTGGAGGAACTGACCGGGATCATGCTGGCCCTTGCGGCCAAAGGCTGCCACAACATCGAGCCCGTGACGCCGACCCCTCACCTGCCGGGCATCATGGCGGCCACTCTTGCCGCCCGCAGGCAGGGGCTCCGCCTGCCTCTCGTCTTTAACTGCGGCGGGTACGAACGCGAGAAGATCATCGGCCTCCTTGCGGGCATGGTGGACATCTATCTTCCCGATTTCAAATACGGCATTGCCGAGGCGGGCCGGCTCTTCTCCGGGGTGCGCGACTATCCCCGCCATGCCCTGGCTTCCCTCAAGGAGATGGTCCGCCAGGTCGGCGACGAGCTTTCGACTGAAGAGGGGATCGCCCAGCGCGGCATTCTGGTCCGCCATCTCGTCCTGCCGGGGCATGTCGACAACAGCCTGGCGGTCCTCAAGCTGATCCGGGAGGTCTCGCCTTATGTCCCCTTGAGCCTCATGTCCCAGTACACGCCGATCCCGGCGGTCGCTCGCCATCCCCAGCTGGGACGGCGGGTGAGCCGCAAGGAGTACGAGCAGGTGGTCAATGCCGCCTGCGACATGGGATTCGAGGAGCTCTACACCCAGGAGGTCGACGACCGGGAACTGGTTCCCGATTTTGACCGCGACAGGCCCTTCGACTGGGACGGAAAATAAAGGCGCGAAGGAGAGGGGTTACCGATCGAGGATCGGACCGTCCAGATCGCCTGCCTGGCTGTAGCCCGACCGTTCCCAGTAGCCCCGGTAGTTTGTGTTCCTGGACAGCTCGATCCGCACGATCCAGCGCGCCCACTTGTAGCCCCATTTGTCCTGCGCCACGAGAATGAACGGATAGCCCTGCTCTTTCGGCAGGGTGAGGCCGTTGATCCGATCGGCGATGATCAGGTCCCGTGCCAGGACCTCCTTGAGCGGCAGCGAGGTGTCGTAGCCGTCGGCGCAGTGGAAGACGACGGTGACGGCTTCGGGTTTGGGCGGCGCCGCCTTGAGGAGTTCTCTGAGGGGGATCCCTTCCCAGAGGGCCTTGACGGTCCAGCCCTCGACGCAGTTGAGCTCGATCAGCCGCTTTGTGTGCGGCATTTTCTGGAGTTCGCCGTAGCTGAAGGCCGCTTTTTTTTCCGTCAGCCCATCGATCAACAGGCGATACTTTCCGATATCGACGGCCGGGGCGCCTTGGATCGAGTTCTCGTGGAAGTCGGTAACGGAACCGAGCTTTTGCCCCTCGTATTCCCTGATTTCGACAGCCTTCAACGGTTGGGGCGCGGCGGCCAACAGGGGTGCGGGTCCGGCGGCGCTGACCATCGTTCCCAGCAGCAGGCAGAGCCAGTGTTTTGCAGTCATCCTTTCCTCCTTGCCCAAGGGGATTTTGCTTCATCCCCTAGTCGCAGTGTACCTCTTCCCGGCGGCACAAGCCAATACAATTTGAACCTTTTCACCGGCAGGGAAAAGCCTTTTTCCGATTGACAGGACTTTCGCTTCATCCTATTGTTTATAAAACGAAACAGGGAGGGAGAATCACCATGCAGATCAAAGATGTGAACGCAGTCATCACAGGGGGCGCCTCCGGCCTGGGAGAAGCGACCACCCGCAGTTTGGTGTCCATGGGCGCCAAGGTGGCGATCTTCGACATCGCCGTGGAACGCGGCGAGAAGCTGGCCGCCGAACTGGGCCGGAACTGTCTGTATGCGAACGCCGACGTGACGAACGACGAGGCCAGCCGGGCGGGCATCGCCCGGACCATGGCCGCCTTCGGAAAGATCAACCTGGCGGTCAACTGCGCCGGCGTTGCCGATCCCGGCAAGATTCTCTCGAAGAAAGGGCCCCTGTCGCTCGAACTCTTCAACCGCGTGGTTCAGATCAATCTCGTCGGGACGCTGAATATCATCCGTCTGGCCGTCGAACAGATGGTCAAGAACGAACCGAACGAAGAGGGGGAAAAGGGGGTCATCGTCAATACCTCTTCCGCTGCGGCCTTCGACGGTCAGGTCGGTCAGGCGGCCTACGCGGCCTCCAAGGCCGGGGTCGTCGGAATGACGCTGCCCATCGCCCGGGAGTGCGCCGACTATGGGATTCGGGTCATGACCATCGCCCCGGGGCTTTTCGACACGCCGATGATGGCGGGACTTCCCGAGAGCGTCCGGGTAGGGCTGGCCCAGACGGTGCCCTTTCCGAAGCGGCTGGGAAAACCGTCGGAGTTCGCCCTGCTCGTCCGCCAGATCATCGAAAATCCGATGCTCAACGGCGAGTGCATCCGGCTCGACGGTTCGGTCCGCATGGCGGCAAAATAATAAGGCCATTTTCCCGGGAGGAGGCCATGGGCAAGATGCTCAATATGGTGGTCGATGAATCGGGGATCGGTGTCGTCACGATCGACTCACCGGGGTCGAAGGTCAACATCTGGTCCTTGGAGGCCTTTGAAGACTTTCGCCGGCTGCTTTCGGAATTGGAGATTGCCAAGGGGATCCGCGGGGTCGTTTTCATTTCCGGCAAGGCCGATAATTTTCTGGCCGGCGCCGATCTGAAAATGATCGCTCAGATCGAAGACGAGGCGGAGGCGCAAAAGGTCCTCGAACTCTTCCATCGCGCCTTCGAGCGGCTCCTTGCCATGGGGCTTCCGACCGTCGCGGCGATTCACGGTCACTGCCTCGGCGGCGGTCTGGAGTTCGCCCTGGCCTGCACGGCCCGGATCGCCAGGGAAGGAAAGGCCACGTGCTTCAACTTTCCGGAGGGCAGTCTCGGACTTTTGCCGGGCGGCGGCGGGACCCAGCGGCTGCCCCGCCTGATCGGCGCCGGCGCTGTCGAACTGATCCTGAAGGGGACGTCGCTCACGGCGGCGCAGGCCCTGGAATTGGGAATCATCGACCGCCTCGTTCCCGCCGAAGGCGACCTCCTCGGCGAGGCCCGCGCCTTTTGCGAGGCGATCGGCGCCGGGACGGCGGAATTGAAGCGGCCCGTTCATGACTTTTCCGGGATCGACGCCGTCGCCGAGGCGGCCCGGAGCGAATTTCTCAAGGGGACGCGCGGTCGCGAGATTCCGGGACCTTTGCTGGCTCTCCAGGCGATCGGCGAGGGGGTGAAGCTGCCGCTGCGCGAGGGGCTCGAGCTGGAAAAACAGCTTTTCGTGAAGGCGGTTTTGACCCCCGAGGCGAAGGGAAGCATCCACAGCTTTTTCCTCAAAGGGATGACGGATCGGCCGCAGGCGATGATGAGCGAAGGATTCGTCCCTCTGCCCCTGGAGAAGGTTGCGGTCCTGGGGTTCGGGACGATGGGCCGGGGGATCGTCATCGACATCCTCCGCAACACCCGCCTGCCGGTCCTGGTCAAGGACGTCCCCGAGGCCCTGGAGCCGGGGAAGGCCTTCGTCCGGAAGATCCTCGCTGGGATGGCCGAGAAAAATCGGCTCCGGGAGCCCGTGGATACGGTATTGGGGCGGTTGACGATGACTTCCGAGTACGCACCGGTCTTCGGGGAACTGGACCTCGTGATCGAAGCGGTCTTCGAAGATCTGACCGTGAAAAAGCAGGTCTACGGGGAGTTGAGCCGGGTCATCAGGGAGGACTGCATCGTGGCGAGCAACACCTCCTCGATTCCGATCACCGCCATGGCCCCTTTCGTGACCGCTCCTGCGCGGTTCGGCGGGACCCATTTTTTCTCCCCCGTCTGGCTCATGCAGCTGGTGGAGGTGATCCGGGGCGAAACGACCGCAGCGGCGACGATCGATCAGCTCCTCCACTTCGCATCGCTGATCCGCAAACGCCCCATTGTCTGTAGCGACAATGCGGGCTTCGTCGTCAACGCCATGCTCTTTCCCCATCTTCTCAATGCCCTTCAGTACATCGAGGAGGGAAATGCCATCGAGGAGGTGGACCGGGCCATGACCCGCTTCGGGATGCCCGTGGGGCCGATCCGGCTGACCGACGAGGTGGGCATCGACGTTCCCTACAAGGCCCTGGTCGGGATGGGGATTCCCCAGGAGACCTTGAAAAAGGTCGTCGCGGCCGGGCGCTTCGGCCTCAAGAAGTCGGGCAAGGGTTTTTTTCTCAAGGACGGGACCGTCGATCCCGAGGTCCTGCCGCTCATTGCCAGGCGGGAGCCCCATCCGCGCAGCGAAGAGGAAATCCAACTGGGCATCCTGACGGCCATGGTCCGGATGGGGAAGGACCTGCTCGACCGGCAGATCGTCGCGGACGTCCGGATGATCGATGCGGGGATGATCTGGGGAATCGGCTTTCCTGCCGACAAGGGCGGGCCCATGAAGTGGGCCGATCTGATCGGCCTGAGCCGAAAGCTTTTCGGGCGGAATTTTTACTGAAAAGCCGGGGAAACGATCCCCGGTCCGCTGCTCCGCATCACCCCGTCCGTCCTTCCGCCTGGCAGCCCGGGTCACATCCCCGCTTGCGAAGAGGGTGCGATCTTCGAACCAGGTCATGGCGGATGCCTCATGAACACTTTTCCGGGAAGGAGAGTTATTTCAGGATCAGGTGCTGCGGATCGACCTCCTCGCGCAGGATGCGCAGTTCCTGCGCCGTGGGCGGCGTCGCTTCGGTTGCCTGGGTGCAGTCGATGGCAAATCCGGTATGCTCCTGGACCGTGGCCGCGGTGACCCCGGGATAGGTTTCGGCCAGAAACATCTCCTTCGTCTCGGGGTGGAATTTCATCACCCCGAGCTCCGAAACGACGGCCAAAGGTCCGCCCCGCGTGAGCCCCGCGCGCTGGCGCGCATCGCCGCCGGTCAGCCATCCCGGAGAGGTCCGGTAAGCGAGTTTCTCCACGAAGCGCCGCTTTTCATGTTCCATAAAGACGATGACCGCCGAGGCAAGGGACGCCGCGTCGCAGGCCCCGCCGCTTCCCGAGAAACGGACCCGGGGCCGTTCGTAGGGGCCGATGCAGGTCGAGTTGATGTTGCCGAACTTGTCGATCTGCGCCGCCCCCAGGAAGGCGACGGTATGCAGCCGCCGGTGCGCCACGATGGAAAAGGCCTCGATCAGCCCCGAGTTCAGGCAGGCGCCGGCCATGACCCGGGGGTCCGCCACGGCCAGAGGGAGCTCTTCCATGGCCGGATCGACGCCGCCGGTCTCGAAGAAGACCACGGCGTCCGGGGCGTGAATCCTTTTGGCCGCCGTCGCCGCCAGCATCGAGATTCCCGTTCCGGCAAAGAGGATATCCCCGTTCTGGACGAGGCGGCCGGCGCTGATGGTCATCATCTCGTGGTGGGTGTAGTTCCTGGTTGCTTCCATCTCAGCTCCTTTTGAGCCCCTTCTTGTACAAGGAAACGCCGTCGGTGCGGATCGCGGCGAGGCCTTCCCGGCCCACCTTTTTAAGGTACGCGGCGTGGTCCGGAACCCCGTAGACCCAGTCGTCCAGGTACTGCCTGAAGAGCCCGTCGTCCTTGGCCATCCCCTTGTAGAGGTTCAGATGGGCCGCGTCGTAGTCGTAACAGTAAGGGCAGGCGGTAGGGTGGGCGCCGAAGGGGGCAGGGACGACGGCATCGACGAGAAAGGGGGGGATCGCGTTGCGCTCCGGTTCAGCGCGGAGCGAGGCCGCCGGGACCACCTCTTCGCAGGAGACGATGACCGCGTCGGCCGCCTTGGCCAGTTCGATGTCGGCGAAACTCAATCCCCGAATCCGCACCGTGCCGTCGTCGCCCGCCTGCTGGCAGTGGATCAAGGCCACATCGGGGTTCAGCGCCGGGAGGAGGACGACGGGATCGGCCTGATCGGCAAAGGGGTTCTGGAGGAGGATCGTCTTTTTTGGGGCCGTCTTTCTTGCCTTGCGGAGCTCGGGCGAAAAGCCCTCCTTCTGTAGGATGTCCGTTCCCAGGCCCGATTTGGCGGGGATGAAGGGGATCCCCAGCGACCCCGCCAGGAATCGGAGGCTCATCTGGAAGTTCGAGTAATCCTCCAGGGCGATCTCGCCCCGCTCGGCGGCCAGGCGGAAGCGGATGCAGGTCGGGGCGAAACGACCGTTCCCCGAATAAGCGATCTCGAGCTTCGCCACGCAGCCGGCGCCGATGAGCAGATCCAGCCCCTGGCCGTTGGAATGGCAGACCAGGTGCAGATTGCGGCGCCGCTGGCGGATCAGCTCGTGAATGATGACCATGGCGTTGCGGGCGATGGTGAAGCCGCCCAGGGTGATCTGCGCCCCATCGCCGATGAACCGCCGTACGGCCTCTGCGGAGGACATGATCTTCGTTGCCGCCATGCGGGCCTCCTTGTTTCCTTCCCTCTTTGCCAGACGTTGTTCTGGATCGTTTTGCCGCGTTCCAGAAGCCAGTCCTCGCCTCACTGAAAGTCAAAGAAAAAATGGCTGATGAGGCCTTCCGCGTCGCGTGGGGATAAAGAGGACCCGGCGGTCATTGCGCTTTCCTCCCCGCCCCGTCTCCGGTCGCCTGTTGCGGGCCCAGCACGCCGTTCACGGCGCGGGCCAGTCTGGCCAGGGAAAGGGGCTTCATGATGAATTCCCGGACTCCGATCCGCGCCGCCTCCTCGCCGTTCATCCGCTCGCTGAATCCGGAGGTGATGATGACGGGCAGTTCCGGGCGAATCCTGAGCAGTTCCTTGGCCAGTTCGCTGCCGGTCATGTTCGGCATGGTCATGTCCGTGATCACCAGATCGAAGCGGCCCGGATTGGCCCGGAAGGCTTCCAGGGCGTCGAGGCTGCTGAACCGGACCGTGACTTCGTAGCCCAGAAAGGAGAGCATCTCCTTGCCGAGGGAAGCGAGCAGTTCCTCGTCGTCGACGAGCAGAATGCATCCCTGCCCGCCGGGGATCTCTTCCCTTTCCCCTTCCGGCGGCTTTCCTTCGCTGTCGAGCAGCGGCAGGCAGATGGTGAAGGCGGTGCCTTCCCCGGGGCGGCTCGCCACGGAAACGGCGCCGCCGTGGTTCTTGACGATCCCGTAGACCATGGACAGTCCCAGACCCGTTCCCTCCCCGGGGCCTTTGGTCGTGTAGAAGGGATCGAAAATCCTGTCCAGGACCGCCGGATCGATGCCGTGACCCGTGTCCCGGACGACCAGCTGCAAATAGGGCCCTTGGGCCAACGGACCGTCTGCGGACCTCTCGCCGGTGATGTCCAATCGGCTAAGCGCGATGTCGAGCACCCCGCCTCGCTCGCGCATGGCGTGCGCCGCATTGGCGCACAGGTTGATCAGGACCTGGTGGATCTGGGTCGCGTTGGCCAGGATCGTGTCGGGGATATTTTCCTGATGCAGGCGGATCTCGATGGTGGCCGGCAGGGAGGAGCGGAGCAGCTTCAGGGCTTCCTTGACCACGGGCGTGACAGAGAGGGGCTTTTTCTCGAGATCCCTCTGGCGGCTGAAGGTGAGGATCTGGGTGACCAGGTCCTTTGCCCGGTCGCAGGCCCGGAGGATCTGCTCCAGATAGGGCTTGATCGGGCCGTCGCAGGTTTTGAGCTGGGCCAGCCCCGCATAACCGACGATACCGCCGAGGATATTGTTGAAATCATGGGCGATGCCTCCCGCCAGGGTCCCGATGGCTTCCATCTTTTGCGCCTGATGGAGTTGCGCCTCCATGGACCTTTCATAGGTGATGTCGATGGCCGTTCCGCAGAGGGCCATTCTTTCCCGGTAGGTGATGAGGGCGCCCAAAACCTTGACCGTGACGATCCGGCCGTCCTTGCGGAGCACCCGGAAGCTGTATTCGATCTGCGGTTCCTGCCCGATCAGCCGTCTTGTCATATTTTCGGCCGCCAACGGCCGGTCGTCGGGGTGGATCATCTCCAGGGGGCTCATCAGGTCCACGATTTCTTCGTAGGCGTAGCCGGTGACATCGCAGAAGTGCTGATTCACGAACCGCAGGAGGCCGTCCTGGATGATATAGAACCCCACCAGGGAATTTTCCACGACGCTGCGATACTTCGCCTCCGACTCCAGGAGCGCCTGTTCGGCCTGCCTGCGCCGGGTGATGTCCTGAACGGCTCCTTCATAATAGACCAGCGTTCCCTGTCCGTCGCGGACCATGCGGGCGTTGATGGTCGTCCAGATAAGGCTCCCGTCCTTCCGGCAGAGTTCGGTCTCGAACTTCTCCACGGCCCCCGCCTCCTGGAGACGGGAAAGCAGGCGAATCCTCTCTTGGGGATGGCGATAGACCTGCCGGCCGATGTCGTTGACGGCGCTGAGCATCTCCTGGGGCGAAGCGTAGCCCGCCATCTGTGCCAGCGCCGGGTTGACGCTGATGAACCGTCCCTCGGGGGTGGTTTGAAAGATGCCTTCGATGGCGTTTTCGAAAATGTTGCGGTACTTTGCCTCGCTTTCCTGTAGGGCCGTCTGGGCCCGCTTCTGTTCCGTGATGTCCGTCGAGACGCCCAGCGTGGCCTTGACTTGCTGCCCGGAGAGGGTGAAGGGGATCTTGACGGTCCTGAGGATCCGGGTGCGGCCTTGGGCGTCGGTCATGCTTTCCTCGGGGATCTCCAGGGGGACCCCACTGTTTATCACCGCCAGGTCGTCCTTACGGAAATGGTCCACTTCCGTGGGGTCGGGGCTGAAGTCCGCATCGGTCTTGCCCGTCAGTTCTTCGACGGTGGTGCCGTAGGCCTCGGCCACGGTCCGGTTGACCAGGATGAAGCGGCCGGCCAGATCCTTGGCGAAGATGTAGTGGGGCACGAGGTCGATGACCTGTCTGAGCCTCGCCTCGCTCTGGCGCAGCGCCTCTTCGGCCTGCCTCCGGTCGGTGACGTCCAGAAGCGTGCCGATGACGGCGGGATTGCCCCGATAGAGGGTGCGGGAACTGTAGACCTCGACGCGCCGGACTTCGCCGCTCTTCTTCCGTCCCCGGAATTCATAATGGAGCGATTCCAGCGTCCCCTCGATCCGCTTCCGGAGGTTCGCCCGGACCAGGGGCCAGTCGTCGGGGAAGATCAATGTTTCCACCGGGGCGCCGGCCAGTTCCTCGACGGTGAAGCCGAGGGTTTCGGCGAACCTCCCGTTGACATACTGGAAGACGCCGTCCTGGATCAGGTAGATGCCGGCGACGGAGTTTTCCGCCAGATGGCGAAATTTGCTTTCCGATTCCCTAAGCACGCATTCCGCTTGCCGGCGTTCGGTGATGTCGGTCAGCGTGCCCCGGAAACCCGTCACCCGATTGTCGCGAAGAATCGGACCGGCATAGACGATGGCCGGGAAGGTGCTGCCGTCTTTGCGCCGGAACGTGAATTCCAGGGGGCCGATCTTCCGGCCTTCCTTGAGCGTTTCCAGCACGGTGACGATTCGCCCCCGCTCCTCGGGCAGGAAGACCCGATCGATGCTCCTGTCGCCCCGTCCGAGATCGGCGATGGAATAGCCGAAGACTTCCGACGTGGTCCTGTTGGCGAAGGTCAGGTTTCCCCGCGCGTCGCATTCGAAGACCGGCTGCGGCAGCAGGTCGGTCAGATCGCGGAATCGCCGTTCACTGGCCCGCAGCGCGTCGTCGGCCTGGGCCCTCAGGACCGCGGCCCCGATCTGCGGCGCGATGTTTTCCAAGGCGTCGCGGCTCTCGGGTGGAATCCCGTCCCGCCGGTGAGAGGCGATATTCAGAATGCCGATGGCCCGCTCCCGGTCGCTGAAGGGGATCATGGCGGCCGCCGTGAGCCCCTCCTTGCGGCAATAGAGGTATTCCTCGGCCCGGAAGCTTTCCAGATCGAAATAGGCGGGCCGGTTCAGCCGCGCCATACGGACCCACTCGGAATCGTCGGAGGCCTCGCGAACCTGGTCGGCGAAGGTTTCAGAAACGCCTGTGACGCAGATCAGACGGAAGGTATTGGAAAAAGAGTCGAGCAGGTAGATGCCGCCGCAGTCCAGATCGGACAGGCGGATGGCGGTTTCCAGACTGAGGCGCAGGGCCTCTGAGGCCGAAGAAGCGGCGGCGAGCTGGAAACCCAGGTCGCGCTGGGCGGTGATGATTCGCTCCGACTGCTTGAGTCGGGCGATCTGCGCCTCGAGAGCCCGATTCGCGGCCAGCAAATCATCGCTGGAGCTTCGGGCTTTCTCGGGCGGTTCGGCAGGGGGTTTTCGGTCCCTGTCAGCACTCCGGCTCTGGGTCGTCACGCTGTCTCTCCTGGGGCTCTGACCTACTCGTGCTCCTGTTCTCAAACGACTTTGCTCTTATAGGGCAACGGCCGTGACTTGTCAATCCGGCCGCCGGGAAGAGCGCTTAGGAGAGGGAACGGGCCGTTGCGGCCGTTTTTCCGAACTGCCAGGAACCGTCGGTATCCAGAGCCAGGTGCAGGTCGTGCCGGTCCAGGATCGTGCTGCGATGGCCGACGCTGACCAGGACCGTGTCCGGGAGGCGCTCCTTGAGCGCTCCATAGAGAAAGGCCTCCATCGTTTCGTCCAGGGAGGCCGTCGCCTCGTCGAGAAAGACGTGGGTCGGTTTGAGGAGGAAGACCCGAGCGAAGGCGATCCGCTGCTGTTCGCCCGGAGAGAGCATCTGCGACCAGTTGCCCGGTTCGTCGAGGTGTCCTTCCAGGTGGGTGAGATTGCAGAGTTGCAAAAGCGCCCCGATCTCCCGGTCGTCGGGACGGACGGCGCCCGGGTAATAGAGGGCCTCGCGTAGCGTCCCCAGGGGCAGGTAGGGCTTCTGGGAGAGGAACATCAGGTTCTTGGCTTCCGGGATCGCGACTGCTCCGTCGCCGTAGGGCCAGATGCCTGCCAGGACCCTAAGCAGGGTGCTTTTCCCGCATCCCGAGGGGCCGGTGACGACGAGGGAATCACCCCGCTTCAGGATGAAGCTGAGTTTCCGGGAGAGGACCTTTCCGTCGGGCAGTTGGACGTTGAGCCCTTCGATCTCAAGCCGGCCTTCGGGAGTCTCTGTCCGCCGGATTTTCTCCAGAGAACGCAGGGACTGGACGCGGTCCATCGTCTCCGTGAATCCCAGGAGCCGCTCCACGACGGCCTTCCATTCGGCGATTCCCACGAAGCTGTCGACGATGAAGGAAAGGGACCTGTGGACCTCGCCGAAGGCGTTGGAGATCTGCATCAGTCCTCCGAGCTGGATCTGGCCGGCGAAAAAGCGGGGCGAGGCGACGAGGAGCGGAAAGATGACCGAGAGCTGGTTGTAGCCGCTCGTCAGCCAGGTGAGGCGCTTCTGGCGGAGCATGATCTGGCGGAAGTTGGCCACGACGGCCATGAACCGCTCCCTGAACCCCGCCTTTTCCCGGGATTCGCCGCCATAGATGGCCACGCTTTCACTGTTCTCCCGGAGTCGCACGAGGCTGTACCGAAAATCGGCCTCCAGCCGCTGCTGGTTGAAATTGAGCATGATGAGCGGACCTCCGACGCGCATCGTCAACCAGGTGCCGACGATGGCATAGAGGAGGGCCGCCCAGACCATGTACCCGGGGATCACGATCTGGGTCCCGTTCAGGGGGATCGTCAGGGGGCCGGAGATGCCCCAGAGGATGAAGATGAAGGAGCCCAGGGTGACGACGGCCCGCAGCAGTCCCAGCCCCAGATTCAAGGTCAGATTGACGAGGGCGTTGATGTCCTCGCTGATGCGCTGGTCGGGGTTGTCCGTGGTCTGCTCGAAAATCTGGATCCGGTAGTAGGTCTGCCGGGCAAGCCATTCGTTCAGGTACCGTTCCGTCAGCCAGGTCCGCCAGCGGATCTGTAGCAGTTGGTTGAGATAGAGCATGTAGACGGCCACGGCGATAAAGGCGGCGGCGATCCAGGTGAAGTCATAGAGGGCCTTGATGAAACCGGCCTTGTCGAGATTCTGGATGGCATTGTAGAACCCGTTCATCCAGCGGTTGAAAAGAACGCTGATATAGACGATGCCCAGGTTCAGGCCGACGACGACGGCCAGAAGCCCCCAGGCCGCGGCCCGTTGATCCGATGTCCAGTAGGGGGTGATGAGCGCCCAGAAACCGCGGAAGAAAGCCCTGTCGAATTTTTTCATCATGGGGATGGTTCGCTCCGATATGTCCGTTTGTCCAAGCTGTCCGGTCGGCAGTGACGGATTCCCTTGTTAATTGATTTTCCGGAAACTGACAAGCGGAAAATGTCCTGTTACAGGGTCAGGAGGATGAGGATCTGGGCCAGGAAGACCCGCAGGAACATGGTGAGCGGATAGACCGTGGCGTAGGAGGTGGCCTGGGCCTGGACCGGGGCGATCGCGTTGGCGAATTCGAGGGCCGGCGGATCGGTCATGGCGCCTGCCAGCACCCCGCAGAGCTTGAGGTAGTTGTAGCCGAAGCAGCGAAGGAGCGAGCCGATGACGAGCGGCGGGACCAACGTGATGACCGCCCCGTAGAGCATCCAGAGATAGCCGCCGGAAAGGAGGGTCTTGACGAACTGGCCGCCGGAAAGGAGACCGACGCAGGCCAGAAAGAGGACGATGCCCACCTCGCGGAGCATCATGTTCGCTCCCGGGGTCATGTAGAAATCGAACTTGCCGATCCGGCCCTGGTAGCCGATCAGGATGGCGACCAGAAGGGGACCGCCGGCGAGTCCCAGTTTCGCCGGCGCCGGCAGCCCGGGAAACTGAATGGGAATGCTGCCGACGATGACGCCCAGGAAGATGCCGACGAAGATCGGGACCGTGTTGGGGATGGCCAGTTCCTTGACGGAGTTGCCCAATTCCTTGCGGATCTCGTCCAGATCGTCGTGCCTGCCCACGATCCGCACCGTGTCCCCCAACTCCACCGTCGTTTCCAGGGCAGGGAGGATCTCGGTGCCGGCGCGGATGATCCGGGTGATATTGGCCTCGAAACGGCGGGCGATGCCGAGTTGCTCGATCGTCTTGCCGGCCAGGCGGCGGTTGGTGACCAGGATCTGTTCGAGCGTCATCTCTCCGCCGATCTCGCGCCGCTCCGACAGGGCCACCTCCCCCATTTTCGACTGTAGGCTTGCGATCTGTTCGAGCTCCGAGACGCCGTAGAGTTCGTCCCCCTGCTGCAGAACCTCGTCTTCGGAGGCCAGGAGAAATCGGCCGTTGCGCCGGATCCGGGAGACGGCCAGCTCTCTGTCGAAGCTCTTCTTGATTTCGCCGATCCGCTTTCCCAGAAGGCCGGGGTTGGTGACGGTGACGACGACGCCCTGTAGCTTGTGCTGCCGGTTGAGAAGGCTGTTGTCGTAGTCCACGATCTCCTGTTCCAGATGGATGCGGAAGAACCAGCGAATCAGCCCCATGGTGAGGATGACGCCCAGGACGCCGAAGGGGTAGGCCAGGGCGTAGCCCATCGTCGTCACGGCGACGCTCTCTCCGGCCGCCCCCTGGCCGATCAGGGCTTCCTGGGCCGCGCCGAGGCTGGGCGTGTTGGTGACCGACCCGCAGAGGATTCCGGTGATGACGGCCCCCGGGACCCCTCCGAAGCGGTGAAAGGCATAGGCGATGACGAAACCGAGCAGCACGATGGCGACGGCGATCAGGTTCTGATGAAGCCCCTCGTTGCGAAAGGCGTGGAAGAAACGGGGACCCACTTCGATGCCGATCGAATAGACGAAGAGGATAAGGCCGAACTCCCGGACGAAATGGAGAACCTCGTGGTTGATTTCAGCCCCGAGATGGGCGATGAACAGGCCGGAGAAGAGGACCCCGGCGATTCCCAGCTTGACCTTTCTGATCTCGATCTTGCCCAAAAGCACGCCCAGCAGGGCGACCAGACTCAGGTAGAGCATGGTGGTGGCCGTGCCTCGGCCGGTGAACAGCTCGGTGATTGCATCCATGAAAGTGAATCCTCAACGGTCCTTGTGCCGGATGGGTTCCGCGAATGCCTGCGATATAGGCAAAGACGGGTCCGATGTCAATAGATATCACGCAGGGAAGGCCCGGGAAAGGCTGATCGGTCCGAGAGGGCGGGTGACAAACCGCCCTGAAGTGGTTACATCCGGTTGCCGTAGGTCAGGGCGGTGCGGTCGAGGGCGACGCGCAGCTCGGCATGGAGGAGCTCCTTGCGGTCCAGAAGGAAGGGGTGGTATTCCAGGCAGGCTTCCTCCAGCCTCACCTCCAGTCCGGCGAGTTTCGGGTAGAGCCGTCGCTTGTCGGTGAGCAGTTGGGCGAGGGTGACGGCGATCCCTTCGGTCGCCTCGGAAAGCGGGAGGGTGACCGGGTAGAGGGGTGGCGCGGGAAAACGGTTTTCCCTCTCGCCGAGGGGGCGAAAGACGGTCATCTGCCTTGCCCAGCGGCTGTAGAGAGCCGGATTGACCTTGAAGGCCGGCGACCAAAAATAGAGGGACGCTGCCTCGAAGGCCGGGGTGATTGCCTTGGAGAGGTTGGCCAGGCGGATCAGATCGGCATAGGAGGAAAGATCCAGTCCTGCGATCCGGGGCTTCATCCGCCAAAAGGGGAGGTAGAGGGCGATCTGGGTCGTACCGGCAGGCGGTTTCAGAACGGCGAAGGCGACCCGCTGGAATTCGTTGCCCCGGCATTCCCAGGCGGAGTCGCAGTTCCGGCAGAGCAGAACGAGGGAATCCTTTTCCCCTTCCAGATCCCGGCCGCAATGCGGGCAGAGGGCGGGGACGAAGCGGACCTCTTTTGCCGGCGGCGATGAAGATTTTTCAAAAAATTCCCGTCTGTCCGTTCGGCAGTCACAAACGGGCCGGCCGAGAACGGCGTCGAAGAGCCGGTCGCCCCGGAGGAAGAAAGGGGCGTGGATCAGACTCACCGCGTCGCCGATGAACGCCCGGTGGAAGAGGTCCGGCGACGATGCCGCAAGCTCCGGAATGGCCTGTTTTACCGGGAGCTCCGGCGCGATGAACCGTCCCTCCCGGTTGGGGATGGTAAAACGGAGTTTTAGAACCTGCGGGCGAAGTCCCAGCGAGGCGGGAAGTTCCGGAAGGGGCAAGGCCAGGGCGTTGGCATCGACGAAACGGTGAGTGACCTCGGAATCCCGGACGGAGAAGCAAGAGCCCCGGAGACGCCAGTAAGGGAGGAAGAGGAGCTGCCCTTCGCCTCCCGCTGCCGGGGGGAGGTAGTAGTGAAAGGGGCCGTCGGCCGCGATGCAGAGGCGCGTCCGGCAGAAGGGACAGGCCAGGAGCCGGTCCGTTTCGTCGAGCGTCGTCGGCGCCCCGCACTGGGGGCAGCCCTGTTCGATTTGCCAGTTCGCGCCGTTCACCGCAGCCTTTGTGAAAAGTTCATTCCATGGCCGTCAGGGCCGATTTTTCGGG
Organism: Deltaproteobacteria bacterium; assembly: GCA_021817825.1. Taxonomy (GTDB): domain Bacteria; phylum Desulfobacterota; class Syntrophia; order Syntrophales; family UBA5619; genus JAKAFS01. The sequence continues at coordinate 32,526 of JAKAFS010000006.1, forward strand.
GAACTTCCCCATGATGCCCCTATAGAAGCCGCGGATCTTCTCCATATCGGCCTCGATATTGCCGGTGGGATGGAAGGTCTGGCCGATCCCGCCGACCTTGTGACAGTAATCCAGAAAGCCCATCACGATGGGCACCTTGGCGCCGTCGGCGATTCGGTAAAACCCCGTCTTCCAGACGGCGACCTTTTCGCGGGTCCCCTCCGGGGAGATGACCATGACCATCCGCTTCATCTCCTGGAAGGCATGGATGGATTGGGCGACCACATTGTTGGCCTTCGACCGGTCGATGGGGATGCCTCCCAGCCAGCGGAAGAAACCATGGAGCGGCCAGCGGAAGAGGGCGGCCTTTCCCATCCAGCAGATCTTCATCCGATAGGAGAAGACCAGGGCCATCGTGAGGGGAAAATCCCAATTGGAGGTGTGCGGCGCGGCGATGAGGACGAACTTGTCGATGGCGGGCGGATGGCCGGACCTTCGCCAACCCGACAGCTTCAGGAAGAGCAGGGATGCCACCTGCAATAGATATTTGAGCAACGGGACATCAAAGATGGTCGATTGTTTCATTGAACATTTTGCCTTCGATTGTATTTGATGATTTCCGGATTATCGATCAAAAGAGGTGGGCGCAAGATCATCGCAAAAAACATCGCAGGGACATTATCGGAAATACCGGCGAACCGCAAGCGCTATTATCTCGGTTGGCCTTCGGGCAGGGGGAGGACGACTGGGAGGAGAAGCGGGCAAAGGAGGCCTGACCGGTTTTTCGCGTGACCCGTTAAGGAGCCGGGGGCGACCGCCCCCGGCTCCTGTCGGCGGAGTTTTAATCTTCTTCCGCGATGGCGAGCGAAAGGGGCTTTTGCCCTGCGGCGACCCGCTGGATGTTCTCCCAGGCAAACTGGGATCTCCGAAACCAGCCCTCATAGGAATGGCCGGCCGAATGGGGGGTCAGCAGCACATTTTCCAGTTCGAGCAGCGGGTTGTCGGGAGCGATGGGTTCCTTTTCGAACACATCCAGGCCGGCCCCGGCGATTTGCTTCGCCTTCAGCGCCTCGACCAATGCTTTTTCGTCCACAATCGGTCCGCGGCTCGCATTCAGAAGGATGGCATTGGGCTTCATCAGCGACAGCGCCTGCTTCCCGATCAGGCCGCGGGTTTCTTTGAGCAGCGGGAGGTGGAGCGAGATGATGTCCGCTTTTTGCAGCAGTTCCTCAAGCGAGACCCGGCGGGCGCCCAGCTCTTTTTCGATTTCGGCGGACGGAAAAACATCATAATAGAGGATGTCGGTTTCAAAAGATTTGAAACGCCTGGCCACCTTCCGGCCGATGTTGCCCGCTCCGATCAGCCCCAGCGTCTTTCCCGCCACTTCGAAGGTATTGAAGCCCGTGATCGGCTTGCGCCAAGTGCCTTTGCGAACCGACTGGTCGCTTTCCCGCAGGCGTCTGTAGAGGGCCAGCAGCATCGCCACGCTGTGCTCGGCCACTGCCCAGCCATTGACGCCGCCGTTGGTAGCGACGGGAATTCCCAGCTCCGCCGCCAGCTTGAGATCGATCTCGTCATAGCCGGCGGTCAAAAGCTGGAGCAGCCGCAGCGACTTGGCCTCTTTCATGATTTCCTGGGAAACCGCTGCCGGGTGAAGGACGAGAAACTCGACCTCCTTGAGCAGGGTTTTATCCTGCAAAGGGTAGGGCTGCCAGGAAACCGCAAAGCCTTCCGGCGCTTTTCCGCAGAAGATCTTGGCGACCTCTTCGCGTTGCCCGGTGATAAAAAGAACTTTTTTCATGTGCACCTCCTTAATGTCGATGTAAGTGGCGAACTCCCAATTCCGGTTATGGGTCACTGGGCATAGTAATTGATCAGGCAGCCGGACAGCAGAATCGCCCGATCGTCCCGGGAGAGCCCCTCCAGATTGAGGGCGATGGGTTTCCGGATGCCGTCGTGGATCAAAAAGGCGGCGATCTTCTCGGCGCCCTCCTGCACGGCCTTGCGAATCCCGGGAACATAGAGGAGATCGCTGACGGCCAGCTCCGCAGTCTCTCCCGGGGCTACCGTGAAAGGCAGGAGTCCCCAGTTGATCAGGTTGCTCCGGTAACGCTTCGTGGCGTATTCGACGGCGATATTGGCCTGACCGCCGAGGACCTTCTGGCACGACGCCGCCTGCTCGCGGGCCGAGCCGTCCCCCGGTTTGATCGCGAAGACCAGGCTGCCCAACCCCGTGCGCGACAGCCAATCGCGCAGAGTCTCCGGCGTCGGTTTTACCTCGGCGGGCAGGGAGGCGAGAAACTGCGTCAGCTCGGGCGACTCGCTGCCCCCGGCGAGAAAGGCCAGTCGCTGGGATTCCAGTTTGTTTGCCGCCTTGGCCCGGGCCACATAACCGGGGTCTTTACGCGACAGGGTGAATTCGGCCAGTTTCAACGGGTCGGAGCGATAGGACGAGGTTTCTCCCGAGGGGATCAACTCGTCCGTGGTCGTGACCGGGTCGCGGATCACCGAGGCCAGGGTCAGCAGCATGTCCTCCGCCAGCGGCTGCATCCGCGGCCAGTCGGCGATGTTCGGTCCCAATTGCAGCGGCTCTTCGCCTTTGGCCTTTCCGAATCCCTGGTAGACCCGCGTTTGGTAGATCGATCCGTCGAAGACATATTCGGCCGACGCCGTGGGGCAATCCACCTCCGTGGCCGGTGTGAGCAGTCCGTTGTTGAGCGCCGTGGCGGCGATCGACCGGGCGTCCATCAGGGCCACCGAGGCGATCTGGCCGCTGGACGGTTTCGATCCCTCCCGGTTCGGAAAGTTGCGCGTCGCATGGCGGATGCACAGGCCGTTGTTGCCCGGCGTATCGCCGGCGCCGAAGCAGGGGCCGCAGAAGGCCGTGCGGATCGTCACCCCGGCGTTCATCAGCGTTGCCATCGACCCGTTGCGGGTCAAGGCCAGTCCGACCGGCTGGCTCGCCGGGTAGACGCTCAGCGAAAAGGCCCCATCGCCGATCGACTTTCCGCCCATGATGCCCGCCACCGCCGCCAGGTTGTCGAAGGTCCCGCCGGCGCAGCCGCCGACCACCCCCTGGTCCACCCGGAGACGGCCGCCGACGAGTTTCTCGGTCAGACGCAGTTTCAGGTTGGGATTCTCGATCATCTTGTTTCCCGCCTCTTCCACCTCTTTGAGGATCTCCGCGGCATGGCGGTTGAACTCGGCGATCGGCCAGGCGTTGCTGGGGTGGAAGGGCAGGGCGATCATCGGCTCCACCCGGCCAAGGTTGATCTCGATGATCCTGTCGTACCAGCAGAGGTCGCCGGGTTCCAGGAGGCGATAATCCTCCGGACGCCCGTGGTTTCTGTACCACGCCTCCACCTTGTCATCGGTCCGCCAGATCGAGGAGAGGCAGGTCGATTCGGTGGTCATCACGTCGATCCCGTTGCGGAAGTCCATCGGCAGATTGCCGATCCCCGGACCGATGAACTCCAGGACCTTGTTTTTCACGAGCCCCTTGGGAAACACGGCCCTAAGGAGCGCCAAAGAGACGTCCTGAGGTCCTACCCCGGGAAGCGGCTGTCCCGTGAGGAGAACGGCCACCACCTCGGGACGGGGCAGTTCGTAAGGCTTGGAAAGGAGCTGCTTGACGAGTTCGGGTCCCCCCTCGCCGATTCCCATCGTTCCCAGGGCCCCGTAGCGGGTGTGGCTGTCCGAGGCCAGGATCATCCGGCCGCAACCGGCCATCATCTCCCGGAGATACTGGTGGATCACCGCCATATGGGCGGGAACGAAGATCCCCCCGTACTTGCGGGCCGCCGACAGGCCGAAGAGATGGTCGTCCCGGTTGATCGTCCCGCCGACGGCGCAGAGGCTGTTATGACAGTTCGTCAGCACATAGGGGACGGGAAAAACCTCCATCCCGCTGGCCCGGGCCGATTGGATGATCCCCACATAGGTGATGTCATGCGACGCCAGCGAATCGAACTTAAGCTTCAGGGTCTGCGGGTCTTCCGAATGATCGTGGGCGGCAAGAATTTGATAGGCAAGGGTTCCGCGACGGGCCGACTCCCGGTCGATCGCCCCTTTCCAGGGCTCAAGGCCCGCCGACTCCAGGCGGCGATTGAGCTGCGCGGGAGAACCTGTTTCCGCCTCCTCGACGACCAAGCGCCCCTGAAATACAAATGCCGCCTTTTCCGATACTTTTACCATTGCTGTTTTACCCCCTTATTTCAGATTTATAGCAGGGACTGTTTTGAAAAGGGGATAGCATGTTTCGTGCCATGAAAATTACCTTCGCCGGAAGGGCAAAGGGCGGGGACGGATGGGAAAGTCGCCCGGCCGCGAGAGTCCCGGTCTGCCCTCGGGATTCTGGCTCGCCGCGCTTTTTCTCCCGCCGCCCCATTGCGCATGTCTCCCGCGAATTCATCAAGACAAAGGGCCGCTTGGCGCCCTTCTTTCTAATTTGCTTGACAATGTGTAACAAATATATAACAGACAGATGCATAATTGAAATACCTGATGCCGGAGGGCAAACCATGCAGGACAAACCATATCAGATTGGCGTGCTTGTTTCCAGTATGCCGCTTATCGAGAAAATTCAAGAGCTGGCTAAGAAAGAGGGACACATCATCCATAGTTCCCGGGCCGCTTTCGAGGAGGCGGTGGCTGACGGCAAAAAGATGGAGGCCAGTGGCGTAGAGGTGATTATCAGCCGCCGGGGGCTGGCCCAAATGCTCCGCACCAACCTGCGGATTCCGGTGTTGTCGATTCCCTATGCCTCCGTCGATGCCCTTAAAAGCCTCAAGCAGGCCTCCGAGCTGGGCCGCAAGATCCTGCTGGCATCCTTTATGGAAAAGATAGACCGCATTGAGGTGATCGCAGAATTTCTCAATGTGGAGATCAAACAGTTCGTGTATGCGGATATTGCTTCCCTGGACGAAGGGCTTCGGTCCGCGGAAAGCCAGGGCTATGAGGTGGTTGTGGGCGGCCGTTGGACCATGCGCACCGCGGAGAAGCTGCGGACCATGAAGTATGTGCAATTGAGATCGATCGATATCGATGAGGATATTGCGGCGACCATCGAAAGCGCGACATCGGTCGCCCAGGTCAACCGGGAAGAGAAAAAAAGGACCTATCGGTACCAGTGCATCATCGATGCCACGACGGAAGGGATCATCGCCGTCGACAATAAAGGCCGGGTCAACGCCATCAACAAGGCGGCGAAGAACTTCATGAATATCACGGCCGCGAATATCATGGGGCAGCCGATCAGTTCGTTCATCAACAGCCCTTCGGTGTTGGATTTTCTCAATGCCAAAGCGCCCATCTGGAACAAGCTCGAGAAAATCAATGATGAAATGTTCGTGTTCAACCACCTCCCGGTCGAGATGAGTAAGGAGATCATCGGAGGGGTATCGACCTTCAAGGACGTCAACAATGTGATGGTGGCGGAAAATGCCGTCCGGCAATCGTTGACCAAAGGATTTGTGGCCAAGTATTCCATCGCTGATCTCGTTCATGCCGACCCGGCGATGCGGAACGTGGTCACCAAGGCCCGGCAGTTTGCCAAGACGGATTCGACCATCCTGCTGGTCGGTGCGACCGGGACCGGGAAGGAGATCCTGGCGCAAAGCATCCACAATCTCAGCCCCAGAGCGGAAAATCCCTTCGTCAGTTTGCATTGCGGAGCGCTTCCCGAATCGCTGCTCGAAAGTGAACTCTTCGGATACGAAGAAGGCGCCTTTACGGGCTCCAAGAAGCGAGGCAGCGCCGGCCGGTTTGAAATGGCCCATACCGGGACTCTCTTTCTCGACGAAATCGACACCACGCCGCTCAATGTCCAGACCCGTTTGCTCCGGGTTCTTCAGGAAAAAGAAGTGATGCGGTTGGGCGGAGGGCACAAAATTCCCGTCAACATCCGGATCATTGCGGCGGCCGGCCGGGATTTGGCGTCCGCCCTCCAGGAGGGGCGTTTCCGGGAGGATCTTTTTTTCCGGCTGAATGTGCTGCGGATCAATATCCCGCCTTTGAAGGACCGCGCGAAAGACATTCCGGTTCTTCTTAAGCATTACATCGGCCAGCTGTCGGCAAAAAACGGACTGGAGCCGATCTCGCTGCCTTCTGCCTATGTGCAAAAGCTGATGGCCTATTCGTGGCCCGGTAACGTTCGCCAACTGCGCAATTTCGTGGAGTGTCTGGTGCTCAATTCCCATCTGCGCTCCCACACGACCCCGCTTGAGGAGCTCTATGAAGAATTTTATGAGGAGCTGATGCAGTACGGTCCGGAAAATAAGATCGCTGAATCTGTAAAAGAGGCGAAGTCGATCAAAAAGGGGATGAAAGAACGAAAGCGGGATCAGGAATCGATCATCATTTGGGAGGCCCTGGAGGAGGCCAAATTCAACAAAACCAGGGCGGCGAAGGCGTTGGGCATCACCAGAACAACCCTTTGGCGTAAAATGAAAGAAGCGGGATACGACCTTCTTCCTCAAGACTCGGCAAATAGGCAGGAAAATTAGCGGTCCTCGGGTCTTGGAGCCCTTGGGCAATGGGTCGGTTTGGCTCGCAGATGCCTCATGAGATGCGTCTGCACGCGCCAAGTCGACTCACTCATTGTCGGCCCTTGATTGGGGTAGGCTTGTGGCGTCGGATGTGGTATGCCGTCTGTGCAATGGCCCTTTCGCTCTCTCTTCTGCACCCTGCTTTGATCTGTAGAAACTGTCTTGAAGCGTTTCGTCATCGGAAGGAAGCCTGCATTGTCGATGGTTGTCGTAGGGCTTCTGTTACATTCTGCTTAAATAAGTAAACAGTCCCCTGAACAAAAATGTAACATAGCGATGAGGCTCTCGGGCCCTCGAATAGCGTCCGATCCCGGTCTGTAGGCGATTAAACGTAACGTCGGTGTCCTGGCATCTGTCTTGCTTTGACTAGGTAAGACGCAGAGCTGCGCTGCAAAAAAGCACTCAGGAGATGATGAAGCGTATGGCACGTCAAGCGACCAGAATTCGTCGTGAATCCAAAGCCGGCCTTGATGAAAAAGGTGATATCGTCGTTTGCCTTTCCCCGGGGAAGAAGAACAGCGGCATCGAGATGGAGATTGAGAGCACCGTCAAGTCCCTCTTTGGCGAGCAGATCCGCGCCTCGATCCGGGAAATTATCGAAGAATACGGCATTGCGGATTTGAAGATTGCGGTCCGCGACCAGGGGGCGTTGGATTATGCGATCCGGGCTCGGGTGCAAACCGCCATCGAGAGGGCCCTAAAGGAGTGTGAATAATGGCAAAACTCAGACGTTCACGCATCTATCTGCCGGGCAACCGACCCCGGGTGATCCAGAAAGGCACCCTGCTGGGCGCCGATGTGGTGATCCTGGATTTGGAAGACTCGGTGGCCCCGGACGAGAAGGATGCGGCGCGGATTCTGGTGACCAATGCGATTAAATCCGTGAACTTCGGCGCCGCCGAGGTCATGGTGAGAATCAATCCCCTGACCACCTGCGGGCGGGAGGACCTGGCCGCCGTGTTGCCCGTGGAACCCGATGCGATTGTGGTTCCCAAGTCGGAAAACCGTGAGGGGGTTCAGGTGGTGGAGCGGGCCATTCTGGAAAGCAAGCTCGGAAAACGGGTCGCGATCCTGCCGCTGATCGAATCGGCAAAGGGGATTCTGAACGCCTACGATATCGCCAGCGCCTCGACGCTGGTGGAGGCGATCACCTTCGGCGGCGAAGACTTCACCAAGGACATCGGGGCGACGCGCACCCGCGAGGGACAGGAGATTTTTGTCGGTCGGAGCCTGCTCGTGATTGCCGCCAAGGCCGCCGGCGTCCAGGCCCTCGATACGGTCTTCTCGGATTTCAACGATATGGAGGGGCTGCGCAAAGACACCCTGGCCGTCAAACAGATGGGATTCGACGGCCGGGCGGCGATTCATCCTTCCCAGATCGAAGTGATCCACGAAGTATTTACCCCGACGGAAAAGGAAATCCAAGCCGCCGTCAATGTGATCCGGGCTGCGGAAATCGCCCGCAAAAAAGGCAGCGGCGTGGCGGTCGTCAAGGGAAAGATGATTGACAAGCCGGTCATCGAGCGGGCCGAAAAGGTCATCTGCATCGCCGAACGGTTGAGCCTGCCGATTCCCGAGCCCGAAGGATAAGCAGGGTATTGAAAAACACATTGCTTTGGAGGCTGTTCAAAAACGGTTAGCTGCAAGGCGCGCAAAACCTGAGGAATGAGGCGTACTTTTACGTACGCCGCAGTGACGAAGGTTGCAGTGCAACGCAGCAGATGAACGTTTTTCAACAGCCTATAAGAGGAGAATGCCCCATGTCGAAAGCAAATGAGGCCGTCAATGCCGTCGGGAGGAAAGTGCCCCTGCAAATCGACGGCAGGCGCTATCGTCCCTTTTCGGGCGCCTTTGCCGAACCCCCCAAGGAGGACAAAAGACGCGTCGGACCGCGGCTCGGAACCATCTTGCATCCCGGCGAGGACAAGGTGGTCGCCACCCTGCGCAAGGCGATCGAACGGACGGAGCTGAAAGACGGCATGACCGTCTCCTTCCATCACCATTTCCGGGAGGGAGACAAGGTCCTCAACATGGTCATGGCGGAGATTGCCGCCATGGGATTCAAGAACATGACCATCGCCCCTTCCTCTCTGTTCCCGGTCCACGAACCGCTGCTCGAACACATCAAAAACGGCGTGGTCACCTGCATCGAAGGGGGCAGCGCCCAGGGGAAGATCGGCCGGGCGATTTCCCGGGGCGTGATGGAGCGCCCCATGGTCATCCGCTCCCACGGCGGCCGGGTGCGGGCCATCGAAAGAGGGGATCTGCACATCGACGCGGCCTTTATCGGCGCCCCCTGCGCCGATGCCATCGGAAACTGCAACGGCGTGAAAGGACCCTCGGCCTGCGGTCCCCTCGCCTATGCCCTGGCCGACGCCATCTACAGCGAAAAGACGGTGGCCGTGACCGATTACCTGGAAGAAACGCCGGTCGTTCCCATCAGCATCACCCAGGAGTTCGTGGGAACGGTCGTCAAGGTGGACAACATCGGCGACCCCGCGAAAATCGTCTCCACTTCCCTGCGCATCACCAGGGACACGGTCAATCTCGGGATTGCCAGGAACGCCGTGCGCGTCATCGAGGCCTCCGAGGTCTTTCGCAACGGCATCCGCTTCCAGACCGGGGCCGGCGGGACCTCTCTGGCGGTGACCCAGTTCCTCGGCGAACGGATGAGAGAGCGGGGCATCGTGGGCAGCTTCGGCATGGGGGGGACGACGGAGGGGCTGGTCCGATTGCTCGAACAGGGACTCCTCAAAAAGATCCTGACCGTCCAGGCCTTCGATCAGTACGCGATCCAATCGCTCCTGAACGACGTGAACCACATCGAAATCGGGGCCGGCTTCTATGCCAACCCGCATAACCGCGGCACGGCGGTCAATCTGCTGGACGCCGTGGTTCTGGGCGCCACCGAAATCGACGTCCACTTCAACGTCAACGTGAACACCCACTCCGACGGGTTGCTCCAGTATGCGACGGGGGGCCATGCGGACACCGCGGCGGGCGCCAAACTCACCATCATCACCACCCCTCTCATTCGGGGGCGCATTCCGGTCGTCGTGGACGACGTGGTCGTGGTGTCCACGCCCGGCGAATCGGTGGACGTTCTCGTGACGGACTACGGCATCGCCGTGAATCCGCGGAGGCCCGATCTGATCGATCAGATGAAGGCCGCGAACGTTCCTTTGAAGACGATCGAAGAATTGCGGGACTTGGCTTACAGCATCACCGGAAAACCGCAGAAGCCCGTGTTTACCGATAAGGTCGTCGCCCTCATCGAGTACCGGGACGGCACGCTGATCGATGTCTTGCGGCAAATCGCGCCGGAACGTTGAACCCTGAAGCGGCATCGGAACGGGGCGTCTTTCCCGATCCTTAGGACTGACGGATAAGGATCGGCAGACAAATGATTTGACAAAAAACCTGGGCAGTGTTTTTTTATTCTTACCTTAACTGATCGTTCTGGCCCGCCTGATGGGCACGTTTGCATCGAAGTCGGTTTTCGATCGGTCGATCGGGAACCCTTTGACTCGGTTTTCAATTTTGAACTGCTGTAGTTCACACAAACATGAAGGAGACAATATGAAGGAATCATCTAAGACACCTTGGGACATCGAAGGAAAGTGGTCTGTTTCGCCTTATGGATGGGCAGAAGAGGTGCGCAAGGAATTTCCCCTGATGCCTAAAAAGATCCTCATCCGCGACGACACCTTCCGGGAAGGCGACCATTGCATCGGATATCGCATGAGTTTCGAAGACAAGATCGAGCTCCTGCGCCTCGCCGTGGAAATGGGGGTCGAGGAGATCGACATCGGCGGTCCCACGCTGCACCAGACCGAATACAATCTGACCGGCGCCCTGAAGTCTTCCGGTATCAAAGTTCGCAAGACGGCCCGCATCTTCGGTAACAAAAACGCTGATTTTCGGCGGGAAATCGATATGTGCATGGAAGCCGGCGCCGACAACCTGCGCATCGTTCTGATGTATCTCAACGAGCAGAAGGTTCTCGACGAGCTCAAGAACCTTCCCGCCCTCTTCGACTACGTTCACAGCCAGCACAAGACCACCATCAGCTGGGCGATCTCGGACACTCCCCGGGCCCCCATGCATCTGATCCGGAAGGTCTACGAAGACGGCCTGGCCGCCGGCGGAGACAAGGCGGGAGTCAACGACACCTTCGGGATCGCGACCCCGACGGTGATGCGCTATCTGACCCGCGTGATTCGGGAGATCATTCCGCCGACGATGGACCTCAAGGCCCATTGCCACAATACCTACGGCTTGGCCACGGCCAACACCCTGGCCTGTGCCGAGGGAGGGGCCACGGAACTTGATTGCTGCATCAACGGCTACGGCGACGAGGCGGGCAATGCCTCTCTTGAGGAGGTGGCCGTGAGCCTTGAGGCGCTCTATGGTGTCGATACGGGGCTTGACCTCACGATGATGAACAAGTATTCGCAGTTGGCCGTCGAGAAGGGAAAGATGCCGATCCAGGCCTTCAAGGCCGTCGTCGGTGAAAACGCCTTCCTGCGGCCGATGTTGATCTGGTCGGGCGTCAACATGGCCAAAGAGTCCTGGATGCTCCATGAACCGCTGGATCCGGACTGCGTGGGAGCGACCTCGACGGTGGTCTTCGGTCCGGCCCAGAGCCTGGAAGACGAACCGATCGAAGTGAAGTTCAAGGAAATGGGGATTCCCTGCACGCCGGAGAAGATCGTCAAGGCCCGAGCCGAGGCGGAGAAGATGCTCGCCGAAGAGAGGACGGTCAAGATCCGCGCCCACAAGTACGTGACCGAGGCGGAGTTCGAGGACATTCTGAAGAAGATCGGCTGATGGAGAGCTTTCCTTGCAAGCTGAGAAGGTGAAGAAGTTTAGAAGTTTGGATACCAAAACTAACAAAGGAGGATGAAGATTATGGCGGACGTAGTGACAGTATACAAGTTGACCTTGGAGGGAGCGCACAAGATCATGGATGCCGTCTATAAAGCGGCCGGGGAAAAGGCAAAGAAGATGAGCGTGGCCATCGTGGACGACGGGGGGAACCTGATTCTCTTCTCCCGGTCGGACAATGCCGGCCTCACGACCCAGAGCGTCGCCCTCACCAAGGCACGCGCCGCGGCGATGACCCGCATGCCCTCGGGCAAGAAGAGCGGCTCCGGCAAGGAGAGAAGCGATCACCACGCCCTGGCGATCACGATGGCCTCCGGATTCGATCGCTTCTGCACCATGGAAGGCGGGATTCCCATCAAGGTGAAGGGCCAGGTGATCGGCGGGGTGGCCGTCAGCGGCGTGGGCGACAATGACCCGGATATCGCCGCGGCCGGGGCCAATATCCTCGACGTGTAGGAAAAACCCAAGCCCTCTCCGACGCCAACAGGCATCAGGAGAAGAGGACAGGCGATTGGGAAGACGGCCCCGGCAGATCTGGACCGATCTGCCGGGCCGCCATCATGCGGCGGCGAAGGCCGGACCAAGTGAAGATTCAATGGAAGCGCTCCACAGCACCGTAGGCTGCGGCGAATCTTCGCCTCCCTTTAAAGAGGGATAAATAATGTCATTTTGCTCGCTTGCCCCTACGGACAAGCCGCGGGGAGTGCGTTCGCGGGCGGATTCATGGAGGATGAAATGGACCAAAAGGTTATTGGGGCCGAGACAGTGTTTCAGATCGCAAAAATACGCACCTGGCGAGCGATCCTGAAGAGAAAGCAGGTCTGGAAGACGGCGCGTTATACGAAGGGGGACATCGAGTCCCTGATCGTCGGGTTGGAAGACAAGGAAGGCAACATCGGCTACGGTTATGTGCCGTCCATGTTCCTGGAAGGCGAATCCGCCCCCTCGGCCGAGGCGATCCTGTATACGGTTCTGGCCAAGGTGCTTGTGGGCCGGGAGTATGCGGGACCCCAGATGGTGATGAGGGAAGTGGAGTCCTCGCTCTACCACAACCACCAGATCAAGTTCGCCGTCGAAGAGGCCATGCTCGATCTCATGGCCAAGAAGCTCAACACCCCGCTGTTCAATCTGCTCGGCGGGCTCTGTTTCCCGGAAATGCCGGTCATGAAGGCCCTGACCCTGAAAACGCCCGAGGAAGTGGCGGCCGACGCCCTGAAGCTCAAGGAGAGGGGCTTCACCCATTGCAAGCTGAAGGTCGGCATCGACCCCAAGCGTGATGTGGCGGCCGTGAAGGCGGTCCGCGCGGCCGTGGGTCCCGAATTCTTCATCTCCATCGACGCCAACCAGTCCTACACGCCCATGCAGGCGATCAACGTGATCAACGGCTGCGCCGATGCGGACCTCAATCTGGCCGAGCAGCCGATCCGGCGGGACGATCCCAAGCAGATGGCCTTTGTCCGGCAGCGGGTTTCCGTCCCGATCATGGCGGACGAAGGATGCCGGACCCCGATGGATGTGATGCGGCTGATCGAGGCGAACGCCGTCGACGCCGTGAGCATCAAGCTCTGGAACGTGGGCGGTTTCTTCAAGGGCAAGGAGATCGCCGCACTGGCGAGCGCGAACAACATCCTGACCCACATCGCCAGCACGCCGGCGAGCCGGCTCATGGAGGCCGGACAGCTCCACTTTGCCGCCTCCACGCCCACCATGTTCGGCGGCTGCGAGCTCGGCGAATTCGATCCCTTGCTCGAAGATCCGGCCTCGGGGCTGGATATCGTCGACGGCAAGCTCAAGGTGCCGATGGGACCCGGCTTGGGGATCAAGCTTGACCTCAGCAATGCCCGCGAGACGACACCTGCGTAACAAAACAGAGTCCCGGATTCCGGCTCTCCCGCTCCTTGTGACCGGGAGAGCCGGGTCCGCTCCGGTTTGGGAACATCTTTAACTGAATACGGTTTTTTGATAGGAGGACCAGGATGCACAAACAGAGTGATTCCGCGCCAGAGGAAGCGACCCGCACCCTCTCCCGATTCATCGCCGAAGCCGATTATGCCCAGCTTCCCGCCGTCGTCACCGAAAGGGTCAAGCACAGCATCCTGGATACCCTCGGCATCATCATGCCGGCGAGCGTCTTGATGCCCGATCTTACGGCCGCCATCGATCTGCGCATCGAAGCGGGCGGCAAGGAGGAAAGCAGCATCCTGGCCTACGGCGTCAAGGCGCCCTGCTGGGAGGCGGCCTTCGCCAACGGCGTCCGGGGCCACGCGCTCGATTACGCGGACGGCCATCTGGAAGCGGTCTTCCGGATCGGGATCAGCGTCATCCCCGGGGCCTTGGCCATTGCCGAAAGGATCGGCGGGGTCAGCGGCAAGGCGTTCATCACCGCCGTTGCCACGGGCGAAGAGATTCTCTGTCGTCTCGGCATCTCCGTCGCCCGCAAACGCAAGACCATGGGCCCCTGGCATTCCGGCATCCTGCTGGGGAATTTCGGGGCCACCGCCTCGGCCGCCAAAGTCCTGGGCTTGAACGCCGATCAGACCGACCGGGCCTTCGGCATCGCCTTTCTGCAAACCGGCGGCACGGAAACCACCACGGCGCCGGATTCCAATATCCGCGGGATGTATGGCGGTTTTGTCTCCCAGACCGGCGTCCTGGCCGCCCTGATGTCGCAACGGGGCATCCTCGGCCCCAAGGGTTGCCTGGAGTCGCCCGAGAATGGGTTGTTTGACGCCTATTATCGCGGCCTCTACGACCGGGAAGCCCTTATCGACCAACTGGGGGCGCGGTACGAAGTGGAGAACCTCAGCTTCAAGCCCTGGCCGGCCTGCGCCTTCACCCACCCCTATATCGGCGCGATGCTGGATCTTCTGGCGGAAAACAAGCTCAGCGGCGAGGATATCGAAGAAATCGATGTCTATGTCGGGAAAATCAACTGGGCGCTCTGCGAGCCCATCGACCCGGACCAGGGAAAGGTGCCGACCACCACCAATGACGCCAAGCGCAGCATTCCTTTCAACGTGGCCGTCGCTGCCGCCCGGGGAAAGGTCTCCTTCGGCGATTTCACCGCCGAAGGGCTTCGCGATCCCGAGTTGTTGAAGATGGCCAAAAAAGTCCGCCGCCTATCGGATCCGGAACTCGACGCCGACAATTTTGCGAAAGAGGGCAGTCAGCTCCCTCCCGGCAAGGTGGGGGTGAAGGTCAAGGGCGGGAAGCGCTACATCAAACAGGTCAGCGTGCCCTACGGCCATCACCTCAACCCCGTCAAGGGCCCCGACATCGTGGAGAAATTCCGGGACTGTGTGGCCTTTTCTCCGCGGCCGATTCCCGCCGCCGACCGGGAGCGGGTGATCGACATGATTCTCCATCTGGAAGAGGTTCCCGATATTCGGGAGATCATCCGGTTGCTGGCCTGATTTTGATATAAAGAGCGAGGGACCATGCCGTACGGATACACGGGCAGAATTCTCTGGATCGACCTGACCGAAGGGTCGATCCGGGAAGAAACCCCCGATGAGAGCTTCTACCGCAGGTATGTCGGAGGACGCGGCATCGGCGCCTGGGCGTTGCTGAAATATCAGTCGGCCCGGGTGGATGCCTTCGGTCCCGACAACATCCTCGGATTTACCGCGGGCCTCCTGGTCGGCTTCCTGCCCGGAGCGACCCGCTGCTCCATCGTGACCAAGTCGCCGCTCACGGACGGCTGGGGGGATGCGAGCGTCGGCGGCCCCCTGGCCACGAAGCTCAAACAGGCGGGATTCGACGCCGTCTTCCTCAAAGGCATCGCTCCCCATCCCGTTTACCTCACCCTGATCGACGGCCAGGCCGAGTTGCACGATGCCCGACCCCTCTGGGGAAAAGGGACTCGCGAGACCCTTGATTTGCTGGCCGCCGAGACCCCGGGAATCCGTCCCGGCATCGCCTGCATCGGCCCGGCCGGCGAAAACCGCTCCTTGATCGCGGCGATCGTTTCGACCCAGGGGGTGGCGGCCCGGGGCGGGTTGGGGGCGGTCATGGGGGCAAAGCAGCTCAAGGCGATCGTCGTGCAAGGGGCGGCCAAGCCCGAGGCGGCGGACGCCGCGCGGGCCAAGGCGCTACAGAAAGAGATCTTCAAACATCTCAGCACGAGCCCGATGATGCCCTTGGCGAAATTTCGCGGTCAGGGCACCTGTGCGGGCTTTGAGGACAATGTCGTTTCCGGCGGCGCCCCCATCAAAAACTGGCAACTTTCCGGCGCCGAGGCCATGCCGACGTACACAAATCTCGGCAAGGTCCTGCAATACCGGACCAAGGAAACGGCCTGCCCCGGCTGTCCGATCGCCTGCAAGGGCCGGGTGCGCATCGCGGAGGGGCCTTTCCAGGGGGCGGAGATGGAAAAGCCCGAGTATGAAAGCCTCAATGCGCTAGGTCCCATGTGCCTCAACGACAACCTCGAAGGGGTGATGAAGGCCAACGATCTGTGCAACCACTACGGCCTGGATACCATCTCCGCGGGAACGACCGTTGCCTTTGCGATGGAGTGTTACGAGCGGGGTCTCATCACCCAAAGGGATACCGGCGGCGTGGCGCTGACCTGGGGCAATATCGAGGCCACCCTGACCCTGATCGAACAAATGGCCCTCCGGCAGGGTTTCGGCGCGATCCTGGCCGACGGGACGCGCAAGGCCGCCGAGCGGATCGGGCGGGGCAGCGAGCGCTATGCGGTCCAGGTCCATGGTCGCGAAGTGCCGATGCACAACCCCCGCCAGTTTCCCGGAACGGCCCATATCGTCGCCTACAGCTGCGAACCCAACCCTTCCAACCACGTCCCCAGCAAAGGGATCGGCAACATCGAACTCGCCAAGGACCTGGGGCCCTATCCCGAACTCAAAGGCGTGAAAGCGGAGATGGACGATTTTCAGGCCAAGCTGGACATCTACCGAAGGGGCCACTCCTGGTTCCACTTCGTCGAGGCCTGCGGCCTGTGCTCCTTCGTGATGAATACGGGCCTGCCGATCGTGGATGTGGTGCAGGCCGTCACGGGTTGGGACTTCACCGCCGAGGAATTGCTGTTGACCGGGGAACGGATCCAGACGCTGCGGCAACTCTTCAATTTCCGGGAAGGGATCAGGCCCGCCGATTTCCAGCTGCCCGAGCGCGTCGTAGAACCGCCGCCCACGGGTCCCCACAAGGAAAAAAGGTATCCCATCGATGACATAAGACGCACCTATTTTCAGGCGATGAGTTGGGACCCGGTGACCGGGCAACCTTCGCCGCAGCGGCTGCGTGAACTCGGTTTGGAGGGGATGATCGAAAAATAGTTTTAACTTAAGTAGCCAAATAACGAATAAGAGGTGCTCATGACTCAGATGACTGGCGGTAAAGCAATCGTTAAATCGTTGATACTGAACGGTATCGATACTCTGTTTTGCATCCCGGGAAAGGAACTGGACCAATTCTTCGTCGCCCTTTACGACGAGCGCGAGGCCATCCGGGTGATCGCGAACCGCCATGAACAGGGCTGCGGCTACATGGCCTTCGGTTACGCCCAGTCCACAGGCAGGGTCGGGGCCTACGCCGTGGTTCCGGGTCCGGGCTTCCTCAACGCCTCGGCTGCCCTTTGCACGGCCTATGCAGGCAACGCGCCGGTGCTTTGCGTGACCGGCCAGGTTCCCTCGAAGCAGATCGGCCGCGGGGCCGGCGCCCATCACGAGATCAACGACCAGTTGGGGATCATGCGCAACCTGACCAAGTTCGCGACGCGCATCGAACACCCGGCCCTGGCGCCCGAGGCGGTGGAGCAGGCCTTCCGCGCCCTTTCCAGCGGCCGCCGAAAGCCGGCCGGAATCGAAATGGCGCCGGACATTCTGGCGATGTCGGCGCCGGTGACGTTGCGCGCCCCCGTGCCGGCTCCCGCGCCGGTCGAACCGGACCCCGAGTTGGTCGACCAGGCCGCTGCCCTGCTGGGAGAGGCCCAGAATCCGATCATTGTCGCCGGCGGGGGCATCTTCGGCGCCGAGGAGGCGCTGTTGGCCGTGGCCGAAACGGTACAGGCGCCGGTGTCGATGTCGCGGAACGCCAAGGGAGCGGTCAGCTTCCGCCACTATCTCGGCGTGCCCGAAACGGTCGGCCACAAGCTCTGGCCCGACGTCGATGTGGTCCTGGCGGTCGGCACCCGGCTCGATGATCAGTACAAGCGTTGGGGCATCGGCAAGGAGGTCAAGGTGATCCGTGTCGACGTCGATCCGGCGGAGCTGGAACGGAACGGAAAGCCGGCGGTAGGCCTGCTGGCGGATGCCAAATTGACGCTGGTCGCTCTGGCGAACGCTTTGGGACGTCATAACCGCAAGCGGCCGTCGCGTAAAGAAGCGTTGGAAGGTCTGAAGGTCCAACTGCAAAAGGAATACGATCACCTATCCCCCCAAATCGACTACATCAAGGTGATTCGCGCGGAACTTCCCGACGACGGCATCTTCGTCGGCGAGGCCACCCAGATCGCCTACGCCGCCCGCGTGGCCATGCCCTTCTACCTGCCGCGCACCTTCATCACCCCCGGTTATCAGGGAACGCTCGGTTATGGCTTCACGACCGCCCTGGGCGCCAAGGTGGGCAATCCCGACAAACAGGTCATCTCGATCACCGGCGACGGCGGCTTCCTGTTCGGCGCCTCGGAACTGGCAACGGCTGTGCAGCATCGGATCGCGACGGTCACCTTGGTCTTCAACAACAATGCCTACGGGAACGTCAAGCGTGAGCAGATTGAAAAATACGGCGGGAGAGTGATCGCCACGGACCTGAAGAATCCTGATTTCGTCAAACTCGCCGAGGCTTACGGGGCGCAGGGGCTCCGTGCGGAAACGCCGGAAGCCTTGGCAAAAGCCATTCGGCGGGGATTCGACCACGACGGTCCGACGATCATCGAGATCCCGGTTCCCGACGATATGCCCAGCCCCTGGCATCTCATCGACATGCCGAAGGCCGGCAAGGGCAAACATTGATCCAAAAATCGAAAGGAGATTGAAAACAATGAAGACGAAGATTGTTGACATCCATCCCCATATCGTTTCTACCGATACGGAACGATACCCGATCACTCCCCTGGAGGGAAAGCAGTCGGAATGGTCCAAAAAACGGTCCGTAACCTTTGAAGAGATGATCGCCGCCATGGACGACGCAGGTGTGGACAAGTCCGCCCTGGTTCATTCGTCAACGACCTACGGCTATGACTGCTCCTATGTGGCCGACAGCATCGCCAAATTCCCCCAGCGGGTCACGGGGATTGCGTCGCCGAACATGATGGCCGACGATGCCGTCGAAAAGATCCGCTATTGGGTGAAGGAAAGAAATTTCGCCGGCCTGCGGTTGTATACGGCGGGGGGAACCCATGAAAAGCAGTCGGGTTGGATGGCGGATCCCAAGATTTTCCCCGGCCTGGAATATGCGCAGGAGCTCGGGCTCGCGGTCTGTGTTTCTTTGAAACCGGCAGGCATCCCACAGCTGTTGGTGATTATCAAGAAATTCCCCAAGATACGCTTCGTCATCGACCATATGATGGAGCCGCCCATCGCCGAGGGGATGCCCTATGCGGGGTCGGAGTTCCTGTTCGATTTGGCGCAATACGGGAACGTGGTTCTCAAGATGACCACCCTCAACATCCGGGCCTCCCGCAAAGAGAAAGGATCTCCCGAGACCTTCTTCCCCCTGCTGGTGAAGAAGTTTGGCGCGTCCCGGATCGCCTGGGGTTCAAACTATCCCTCGGCGCAGGGGTCCCTGAAAGAGATGGTGGAAGAGGCGAAGGCGGCTCTGGCCTGTCTGTCGGAGCAGGATCGGGAATGGATCTTTGCCCGGACGGCTCAGTCGCTCTATCCCGCCCTGGCGGACAAATGATCCGTAGTGCAGATGCATGTCCTCAGGGATATCCTTTCCGGTATCCCTGAGGGCCACGGAAACAGAACTGCTGGATACAGAAGACAAGGATAGGCGGATTAGATATGACATCTTTGATTTTTCGCAGATTGATTCAATCCATCATGGTTGTTTTCCTGGTCAGCATCATGGTGTTTTTCGTGATGCGCTTTTTACCCGGCGATCCGGTGCTGGTCTATGTCAGTCAGAACGAGGTGAGCTTCGCCACGCCGGAACGGATCGCAGAAATCAGACACAAGTTCGGGCTCGATAAACCCGTTATCGTGCAATATCTCTACTGGTTGGGCGATATTGTCCGCGGCAATTTGGGCCATTCGATCATCAACAACACGACGGTGAACGAGGAGATCGGCCGGGCCCTGCCGAAGACCATGTTTCTGGGATCTTGCTCCTTCACCCTCTCCATCCTCTTGGGAATTCCCTTAGGGATTATCGCCGCGATCCGGCGCGGCAAATGGGCCGATACCTTCTGCACCTTGGTTGCCAACCTGGGAGTCACCGCCCCCGTCTTTTGGGTCGGCATCGTGTTGATCCTGATCTTCGGCTATTACCTGAAATGGCTGCCCATCTCGGGCTGGGTTTCTCCCACTGAAAACTTCGGGCAGAGTCTCCTCCACATCATCATGCCGGTCCTCTGTCTCACGGTTTATCCGATGGCGGCCGTCGCCCGCCAGACCCGCTCCTCGATGCTGGAGGTGATCCGCCAGGATTACATCCGGACGGCCTGGGCCAAGGGCTTGAACGAACGGCAAGTCATCCTGAAGCATGCCGTCCGCAACGCCCTGATTCCCGTGATCACCTTGATCGGGATCAATATCCGCCAGATTTTCGGCGGCGCGGTGCTCATCGAAACGGTTTTCAGCATCTACGGCATGGGAAAGTTATCGGTCGACGCCCTGTTCAGCTCTGATTATGCGATCGTTCAGGGCGTGATCCTGGTGATCGGGGTTGTGGTGGTGTTCAGCAATCTGATTGTTGATCTATCTTACGGCTGGATTGATCCTCGGATACGATACGACGATTAAGGAGAATGGAATGATGGCAGCGGTAAACGGAACCACCTTGGAACAATTTGAAGAAGCACCCCCCCGCGTAAGCGATTTGAGGCGTTTTCTCCGCGTCTTTCTGGGACGGAAGATCGTCGTGTTCGGGATGATCGTCATCGGCATGTTGCTGCTCACCGCTCTTTTTGCACCCTGGCTGGCGCCCTATGATCCGAATGAGCCTTCGCTGACAAACACCTTAGCCCCCCCCAGCAGCGCCCATCTTCTGGGGACGGATTCTCTGGGCAGAGACACCCTGAGTCGCATCATTTACGGCTCCCGGCTGGCGCTGGCCGTGGGCTTTATCGCCGTCAGCATCGCTGCGCTCATCGGCATGACGCTGGGGTTGCTGGCCGGGTTCTACGGTAAATTTGTCAACGCGATCATCATGCGATCGATGGATGCCATCATGTCCGTTCCCATGATTCTGCTCGCGGTCACCATTTCGGCGCTGCTGGGCGGCGGCTTGAAGAATGTGCTGATCGCCCTGGGGATCGCGCTGATCCCTCCCTATGCCAGGCAGATGTGCAGCCAGGTCCTGACGGTGAAGCAAAACGACTATATCACCGCCGCCCGGGCCGGCGGAGCCAGCGACCTGCGGATCATGCTGGCCCATATGCTGCCTAACTGCTTTCCCCCCTTGATTGTCCTGATGACCATGCAAATCGGTACGGCCATCCTTTCCGAGGCCAGCCTCAGCTTCCTGGGAATCGGCATCAAGCCGCCGGACGCGGCCTGGGGTTCCATGGTCAGCGAGGGCTACCAGAACATGCTGCGGGCTCCCGTCCTTTCCATTGCGCCCGGCATTGCCATCATGCTGGTGGTCTTTGCCTTCAACATGGTGGGCGATGGGTTGAGAGATGCACTCGATCCCAAGCTGCGGGGAACATTATAGGATCGGTACTCATTAAAGTCGGGCCAAGGGAGAGATTATGGGAGTCCTACTGGAAGTTAAAAATTTACAGACACAATTTAAAACGGAAGCCGGGTTGGTGAAGGCGGTTGACGGCGTTTCCTATCATATCAATGAACATGAAATTGTGGGCATGGTCGGGGAAAGCGGATGCGGCAAATCGGTCAGCCAGCTGTCCGTCATGCAGCTCATCGCCTCTCCGCCCGGGAAAATTGCCGGCGGCGAAGTCTGGTTCGAAGGAAAGGACTTGCTGAAGTACGCCGCTCATGGTGCGGAGATGAACCATATCCGGGGATCGAAGATATCCATGATTTTTCAGGAGCCGATGACCTCACTGAATCCCGTGCTGAGCGTCAATCAACAGCTTTCCGAGTCCATGCAGATGCATCTGGGCCTCAGCAAAGAGGATGCCCGGAAAAGAGCCATCGAGCTGCTGAAAATGGTCGGCATCCCGGCCGCCGAAAGCCGAATTGATGATTACCCCCATCAGTTCAGCGGCGGTATGCGGCAGCGGGTGATGATCGCCATGGGGCTGTCCTGTAATCCCCGGCTCATCATTGCCGATGAACCGACCACGGCCTTGGATGTCACGATCCAGGCCCTCTTGCTGGAACTGATGAAAGATCTGGTTACCCGGTTCAATACTTCGCTGGTGCTGGTGACTCATAACCTGGGCGTGGTCGCCCGGTATGCCCAACGGATTTATGTCATGTATGCCGGCCGGATCGTGGAGTCCGGCACCACCAAGGAGATCTTTGCCCATCCCCGGCACCCCTATACCGTCGGGCTCTTGAAATGCGTGCCCCGTCTGGATGAACCCAGGAATCGAAAGCTGGTCCCCATCGAGGGCTTGCCCCCCAACCTGGTCAGGATGCCGCCCACCTGCGCCTTTTTGCCCAGGTGTCCTTATCATACTGAACAGTGCAAGCAGGAGCCCTGGCCGTCGTTGACAACCGTCCGGGATGAACATCAGGCCGCCTGTTTCGTGAATTTGGAGGAAAAAAACCTTGGAATCAACGCAAAATAATCCCCTGTTGGATGTGAGACATCTGAAACTGTATTTCCCGGTGACCAGGGGAATATTGAGAAGGCAAGTGGCTGAGGTCAAGGCGGTGGACGATGTCAGCTTCAAGGTTGATGCCGGCGAGACCATGGGACTGGTAGGCGAAAGCGGTTGCGGAAAAACCACGGTCGGACGCGGCATCTTAAGGCTTTGCGAACCCACCGCCGGCGAGGTTTTTTTCGAAGGGCAGGATATCCGCAAAATATCAAAGGATAAAATGCGCCAGCTGCGCCGCAAGATGTCCTTGATCTTTCAGGATCCCTATGGCTCGCTTGATCCCCGGCAAAGCGCGGGAAGCATTGTCGGCGAGTTGTTGACGATTCACCATATGATCAACAACAAGTCGGAATATGAGGACCGGATTGCGCAGCTCTTTCGTCGCGTCGGCCTGGATCCGGCGATGACCACGCGGGTCCCCCATGAATTCAGCGGCGGGCAAAGACAGCGCCTCGGCATCGCCCGGGCGCTGGCCTGCGAACCTTCCTTGATCATCTGCGACGAGCCGATTTCCGCCCTGGACGTTTCCATTCAAGCTCAGATCATCAACCTGCTACAGGAATTGCAGCAGGGCATCAAAGGCCTGTCTTACCTTTTCATCGCCCACGATCTTTCGGTGGTGAAACATATCAGCGACCGGATCGCCGTAATGTACCTGGGCCATATTGTCGAAATAACGGATTCCGATTCCCTCTATCAAAACCCCCTCCATCCTTACACCAGGGCTCTGTTGTCGGCGGTCCCCATCGCCGATCCTTTCGTCGAAGAAAACCGGGAGCACATCCTTCTCAAGGGGGAAGTTCCCAGCCCGCTGAACCCGCCTTCGGGCTGCACTTTTCATCCGCGCTGTACCGAGGCGATCCCGGAATGCAGCAAAGTGGCCCCGCAACTCGTAGAAGTCGGCAACCGCCATCAGGTCGCTTGCATCCGCGTTAAAGTTTAAAAAAAGACTTTACTAATAGATTGAAATGCGCCAGGCAAATAAAATCTTTCTTATGTCCAAAAGGGAAACTCCCTTGGCAGGAGCCAGGGGCATCTTTGGGCTGCAAGCGAAGCTTGCTTGAGCCCTCCGGCCTGCCGCCACATCTCCGGACGAGGGTCAGGAGTTTTATGCGGCCGAATAAAAAGGAGGAGAGAGTATGAAAAGATGGTTTATTGCATGCGTAGTCGCTCTATCAATGGTCTTTCTGCTGAGCCCTTGCACCCCTCAGGCGGCCAGCCCGGCCGCTAAACAGGATGCCGTAAAATCTTCCAAGGACGGCGGGGTCATGACCATCCTCATCACCCGGCCGGCCACCCGCTTCGGTTATCCGCCCGCGATTGCCGGTCCCGATAGAGACTATGCGCCGCCTTTTTTTAACCGGCTGCTGTACATCGGAGATGATGGCAAGTACAAACCGGAATTGGCGCTGAGCTGGAATGTCTCTGCGGATGGGAAGGCCATCACCTTCAAACTCCGACAGGGCGTCAAATTCCATGACGGCACCGATTTCAACGCCGCGGCGGTCAAGTTCAACTTCGATAAACTCATTGCCCCCAATCCCATTATTATCGACGGCATCGCTTCCGTCGATATCGTCGACAGCTACACGGTGAGGGTCAGTCTCACCAACTACAACAACCTCATTCTCTATCAAATCGCTTCCAGCTACGCCTGCTACATGTATTCCCCGACGGCGTTGCAAAAGAACGGTCCCGATTGGGCCAATACCCATCCGGTGGGAACCGGTCCTTTCATGCTGAAGGAATTTCAGCCGACCACTTCCATGACCTATGCGAAGAATCCCAATTATTGGGATAAGGGATTGCCCCATCTGGACCAGATCAGAATCGCTTCAATCCAGAATCCCATGACCCAGTTGGTCACTTTCAAGGCCGGCCAGGCCAATGCCATTTATGATGCCGTCCCCACCACGGCCGCTCAATTGAGGGATGCCGGGTTCAAGTTGCTGAACGCGCCGGGAGCGCTTTATACCCTCTCGTTCGACGCCAAGAACTCTGAAGCGTTCGGCAAAGTCAAAGTCCGTCAGGCGATTGAATACGCCGTTGACAAAGAAGCGATCTGCAATGGCCCCGGCCTCGGTTTGTACAAACCCATCTACCAGATCGTCACCAGCAATTCTCCCGACTACAACAAGTCCCTGACGCCGCGCAAATACAATCCCGAAATGGCCAAGAAATTGCTGGCCGAGGCGGGATATCCGAACGGGTTCAGCTTCCGGGGCTTCTTTCAGGACAACACCTGGAAAGACGGCGTCGTCGCCGTACAGAGCTACCTGGCCAAAGTCGGCATCAAAATGGAGATTATCTATATCAACTCCGCCGCCTATTCCGCGATTCGGGCGCTCGGCAAAATCGAGAAGGGGGCTGCCGCCCAGGCAACCATGAACGTCTTTTCCAACAACCTTTTCCTGATGGATTTTTATTTCCGGTCCGACTCGGCAATTTTTCAGTATATGACCAGACCGGCGGGCAGCGACAAGCTGATCGACCAGGCCAAATTGGCCAAAGATCAGGCCTCGGCGACCAAGATCAACCAGCAGATTGCCAAGTTGGTTTATGATGATGCGACCGTGGTGCCGCTCTGGTTGAATCCCCGGATTGTCGTCCTCGACAAAACCGTGCAGGATCCCGGTTGGTTCCTCAACGACGATTCCAACAACAACATGTTCGGATTCGAAACGTGGCTGAAGAAATAAGGATTTTCTCTTGAACGACCGCCGACGGGGTCGACGGTCGTTCCTGCTTGGCTTGTTTAAGGAGTGCGGGGTCTTTGGACCCCGCACTCCACCCCTGGCGGTCTCGTTGGTCGCCGATTCAACCCACAAAGAAAGGTCGTACCCCTTGGCAAATGGATTTTCCGCAAGTTCAATGCCTTTGCCTCCCAGCGAGGCGCTCCTGCCGCAAATCCCGGCCGATCCCTGGCTGAGAATCGATGCCGGAGATGTTTTTCTCAAAGGGATGGCCTTTGATCGCATGGATCAGCTGATTTTGATGGCCGCTTATCCTGGGGCGGTCAAAGGGATGGCCGGCCGGACCGAGAGAAGCATCTTGCGGGTCGCGCCCGGAAAAAAGATCACCACCGTCATTGCCCAGCACGGCGTCAGGATGGGAGGCTTGGCCATCCATAAAGACGGCAGGATATTTATCGCCTGCCTCACCGGAGAGCTTCTGGTGATGAATCCCGACGGCAGCGACCTGCGGCCGATCACGGCAAGATGGAAGGGGAAGCCGGAACGATTGAGCGATGTGGCCTTCGATTCCGCCGGGAATCTTTACGCCGCCGATTTTACAGGTCATACGGGAAATCCCACCGGGGGGATCTACCGCTGGTCCCCCGATTGCCGTTCGGTGGAGCCCTTTATCGCAAATCTGACGACTCCCAACGGCATGGCTTTTACGGTTGATGAAAAATCGCTCTGGGTGGGTTGTTCCTTGGCCAACGAGATCTTTCACCTCACCCTACAGGAGCATTGCCAGTCGGTGCAAAAGGCCGCGGTATGGTATCGATTGACCGGACATGACGGAGCGGACGGCATTGCCGTCGATCTCCAGGGGAACATGTATCTGGCCGTGAATGATCATGGCCGGGTTCTGATCTTCAACAAGCAGGGAATCCCCATCGCCGGCGTGCTGATGCCCGGACGTGAGCGCGGCGAATTGCTCAGAACCACCAATGTGGTTTTCAAGCCCGGCACCGATGAGGTGTACGTCGCCGCATCGGGAGAGACCGGCGGCGCCTGGATTTACAAATTCCGGGGGCTGGCCGAGGGCGCGCCTCTTTTTTCCCATCAATAGGTATTGAAAAATCCGAGAACCTGCTTCCTGAGGATCTCTGTAACATTATGCTAAAATAAATAAACGCTATCCTGAACAAAAATGAAACAGGTGCGCCGGGTCTTCAGGTTTTCGAACCGCACATGATTCCCGGTTTGCAAGCCTTCAGGGGCGACGCCGTCGTCCTGGCACCTGTCTTGCTTCGGTGGCAAGCCAGACAAATGCGGCCAATGATGAAAAAAGGAAATGGATTCACATGTAAATACCCCGCGGTGAAAGGGTAATGTAGTTGATTTTGTAATATTAACCGGTACAAAGCGCTTGACAATATCTTAATCTTTGATACGAAAACAAACAAGAAGAGGAGCACCATTCATGTCGAAACCCAGGATTTTTATTTTCGCTCCCGTCCACAGGATGGGCGCATCCGCCAATGCCTACGACCCGCTGGAAGAAGCCGCCGAGGTCATCTATGGCGACGCTTCGTGGCAGACGCCCCAGGGCAACAGCGAAGAGGAGATGTGCAGCATTGCCAAAAACGCTGATGCCCTGACCGGCGGTTCCATCAAGAGCAGCCCCATTACCGGCAAAATCATGGACAGCGCGCCGAATCTGCGGATCGTTGCCAAATGCTCCATCGGCGTCGATGACGTCGATGTGGAAGCAGCCACCCGGCGGGGAATCCTGGTGACCCATGGCCCCACGGAATCCAACTGGTCGGGCGTCGCCGAAGGCGCCATGGCCATGATGCTGACGCTGCTTAAAA
This sequence comes from Deltaproteobacteria bacterium, assembly GCA_021817825.1. GTDB lineage: Bacteria > Desulfobacterota > Syntrophia > Syntrophales > UBA5619 > JAKAFS01. The sequence goes on from JAKAFS010000006.1 coordinate 59,398, forward strand.
AGATTCGTGAAAGGGATGAATTCGTCAAGGCCGGCAAGTGGCGCGATCCCTCGCTCCAGGGCTGCTCTCTCAGCAGACACCAGGACGGTTATGCCGGCATCACCGTCGGCATCATCGGCCTGGGCAGGATCGGCCGCCGTTTCGCCGACCTGCTGGCGCCTTGGCGGGTCCGGATCCTCGCCTATGATCCCTACGTGGAGGAGTCCTTCTTTATTCTCCACAATGTGGAACGGGTCGATCTTGCGACACTGCTGCAAGAATCCGATGTGGTCAGCCTCCATGTGGTCCACACCAAGGAAACCGAGCAGATGCTGGGCGCGAAGGAATTCGCCCTCATGAAGAAAGGGGCGGTGCTCGTCAATACGGCCCGCGGGATGTGCGTGAACGAAAAGGCGCTGGTGGCAGCGTTGCAAAGCGACCACCTCGCCGCCGCGGCGCTGGATAGCTTCATGGAGGAACCGCTGCCTGCCGATTCGCCGTTGCTCAAGCTGGGACATAAAGTGCTGTTGTCACCCCATATGGCCTCCTCCAATCTGGACGGCGGCCTGAGGCAGGGGATCATCTGGGCAAACCGCGCGGTCTTGGCGGCCTTCAAGGGCGAGGTGCCCGAGGGGGTCTACAACAAAGAGGTCATTCCCCGCTGGAAGGAACGGTTCGGCGGGCGCAAGCTGTAGTCGTTTTCGTTGTCGGCAAAATAAGAGGTGTGGCAGATCGGGTCGAAATATCCGGTTGTTTTTGGATACGGGTCCGGTTATGTTGTCAGTCCCATAACTACTAAAAAGGGGGTCTCTATGAAACGAAAAGTGCTTTTGGTCGCGTTTTGCATGATGATGGGTTTTCTCTTGACGAGTCAGTGTCTGGCCGCTGAAGATGCGGCAACCTTTTACAAGGGAAAGACGCTCAACATCCTCATTCCCAGCTCTCCGGGCGGCACCTTTGACCTGCTTTCCCGCGCCCTGGGTCCCTATCTCGAAAAGTATACGGGCGCCCGGCCGCTCATGCAGAACAGCCGGAATATCCAAGTGCAGAATATGCTTTTTAGGAGCAAGCCGGACGGCTTGACGCTCGTTCTGGCCGGCCATGGACCGAAGGAAATCACGGCCCAGATGTTCAAGCAGGAAGGGGTCGTCTTCGACTGGACCAAATTCACCCTCCTGGGACGGCTGCCCTCCAGCTCGACCGCCTTTGCCGTCGACAAAAAGATGGGCGTGAAAAAGCCGGCCGACCTGCGGGGCAAGGCCTTCTTCGCCGGCGCCAGCAGCCCCTTCTTCGAGCCCCTCTTTGCCGAGGCCTTGGGCTGGGATAAGATGATCGTCATTCCCGGCATGTCCGGCGGGGAAAGGTCCCTGGCAATGCGCCGGGGCGAAATTCAGGGCTGCTCCGGCGGCGCCGCCCAGATGTCGAAGGATGCCGACCTGATGATGCCCATCGTCGTGTCGACCAAGGATCCCAAGGGGTTCCCCGGCATCCCGACCGCCGAGGAAGCGGCCGTCAAGGGCAAGGAAAAATGGGGTCGTTTGGCAGGCGCCTGGGACGAACTCATGTACTGGTCCTATGCGACCCCGGGTATCCCGCAGGATCGGGCGGCCTTCCTGGAAAGCGCACTACAGAAGGCGTACAATGACCCGGCCTACCGCGCCGACTTGGTGAAACTGAAGATCGACCTGTCGGAGCACTTTGTGGGGTCGAAGGAATTGAAGTCCTTGACCAAGGAAATCGAAGGCATGTCGGAAAAGGAAATCAAGGAGATGGAAACGATCATCGAAACGAAATACCTGAAAAAATAGAAAAGACGGACAGAATGGTCTTGGCTGGTTCCCGGGGGGGTGCCCCGGGAACCAGCCAGCGAGTTTGAACTTCCGGGCTCGGCCGGAGGCGATGTGATTTCTATTTTGTGTCGAGAAGTGGCTTAACTTCTGGAAGGAGGTACGCGCATGCTTGAAGCTGCCGCAAGCGCATTGTTGCAACTGTTTACACCGTACTATTTTATGTTGTTCATGATCGGGATTTTCTTGGGCCTCATCACGGGAATCATCCCCGGCGTCGGCGGGACCGTCGCCCTGGCCCTGATCCTTCCCTTCGTCATGAAGCTCGATGCTGCCGCGGCGCTGCCCCTGGTGATCGGTTTGATCTCCCCTGTGCTCACCTCGGACTCCATTCCCGCGATCCTCATCGGGGCGCCCGGTTCGGCGAGTGCCGCGGCCACGATGATGGACGGCTTTCCCATGGCCAAACGGGGGGAAGCCGGCCGGGCCTTGGGCATCGCCTTTACGGCCTCGGCCATCGGCGGCGTCTTCGGCGCAGTGCTGATCGCCGTTTCCATCCCGGTCCTGAAACCCCTGGTGCTCTTCTTTGAAACGCCGGAATTTCTGGCCATGAGCGTCCTGGCCATCTCCGCGGTGGCCATTCTCAGCGGCGGCAGCATTCTGAAGGGCGTCGGCGCCGCCGGGATCGGCCTTTTGCTGGCCATGGTCGGGGAGGATCCCATCCGCTTCGTGCCCCGCTGGAATTTCGGCGTCGAATATCTGGTCAACAGCATCCATATCATTCCCGTGGCCATGGGGCTCTTCGCGATCCCCGAGATGCTGGAAACCTGCATCGGCGGCGCCGCCATTGCGGATGTCTCGGCAGAATCGATGAAGGGTAGACGGGTCGGGCTGATGGATGTGCTGCGGGAGTGGAAATTGGTATTGAGCTCCTCGGCCATTGCCTCGGTCATCGGATTTTTGCCCGGCTTGGGCAGCACGGTGTCGACCTGGATCTGCTACACCTGGGCGATGCTCACCAGCAAGGACAAAACCGCTTTCGGCAAGGGCGACATCCGGGGCGTCATCGGCTGCGAAGCCGCCAACAACGCCAGCGCCGGCGGCGCCATGATTCCCACGATCGCCTTCGGCGTGCCGGGATCGACGATTACCGCTCTCGTCCTGGTCGTCTTCTGGGCGGTGGATATCAACCCGGGGCCGAAGTTGCTGACCGAACATCTGGATCTGGTCTATTTGATCGTCTGGTCCATTGCCCTGGCCAACATCATCGGCGCCGCCATCTGCTATCTGGCGACCAATAAATTGGCCCTGCTCACCAAGGTGCCGGCCCATATCCTGGCCCCCCTGGTGATGACGGTGCTGGTGGCCGGCACCCTCTATGCCACGGCTTCCGTGGGCGGCGTCGTGGTCCTCATTGCCTTCGGGATTCTCGGTTGGTTCATGAAATCCCTCGGCTGGCCGCGCCCGGCCTTTTTGCTGGCCTTTATTCTGGGTCCGGTCATCGAGCGGTTCTACTTCCATTCGGTCATGATGTACGGCAGCGGCTGGGTCGCCCGTCCCGCGGTGATCATCATCCTCCTTTTGGCCGTCGCCCTCATCTATACGGGATGGAAAATACAAGGTAAAGCCGAGCATCAGGGAGGAGCCTAAACCATGAAAAACATCTTGCAATATACTTTTACATCCCTCTGGATCGTCGGCGTGGCGATTGCCCTTTATGTGGCCAGAAACTGGAATTCCACCACGGCCCTTTTCCCGAAATCGGTAGGATATCCGATGCTGGCCTTGTTGATTGCCATCCTGGTGATCGATATCCTCAAAGGCCTGCGCCGGAAAGAGAAGGGGAAAGGGGCTGAGGAAGACGATTTTTCCGCCAAGAACCGCTGCATGGTCGTTTATTTAAGCTGGCTGGTCGGGTTTGCGCTTCTCGTTTGGGCCATCAGTATTCAATATGCCATTCCGATCTACATCTTCGCCTATATGAAGATCCAGGGGAAATATAGCTGGCTCAAATCGGCTCTCTATGCAGCAGCCGCGACGGCCTTCGTTTTTCTCCTCTTTCAATATGCATTCAGCGTCTCCTGGCCCGATGGGGAGATCCAAACCCTGTTGGGTTTATAGATCCCCAGGTCCTGCCATCACGCTGAGGCATGGAAAATTAAAAAGGTTTCTGAAGGCATTCAGAAACCTTTTTTTTCAGTCCCGGCCCCCCCGGATCGGCCTTGGCCGCCTTGAAGGGTCTGTGAAGATGTGGTACATGCCTGAGTCACAGGTCAGTCAGCCACTCATCGGTAAGAAAGCGAAACCGGGCAATGCAACCTTTTTAGCGATCAACGAAAGGGATGAAAACCTTGAATGCCGTCAATGTGATATTGGGTTATAAACTTGCGGAGGGCTTCCGGCGCCGGATTGCCGAGCTGGACGGCCGGGTGAGGGTATGGGACCTGTCCGGTCTGCTCCAGAAAGAACTCCAGTGGACGGATCAGCCCCGGATATCCGGTGGGGAAAGGGCGGAACTCTACGGCCTGCTGCACGATGCCGAAGTCTTTATCTTACCCAGGCCTCCCAAAAAAATGCCGTCCGGGTCGCCGAAAATTTCCGATATATTCTCTGAATCCTCAGGCTTGAAATGGATCCATTACGTCGGCGCCGGCCTGAACTGCTTCGATGAGATGGGGATCTGGGAAACGAAAGCGATCGTCACCAATTCTTCGGGGGTCGCGGCAATTCCCATCTCGGAGCATGTTCTGTACATGATGCTGGTCTTTGCCCGCAAGGCCCTGGTCAACTTTGCGAACAAGACCGATAAACGCTGGGTGAGGATCAAGTCTTGCGAGCTGAGAGGAAAAACGTTGGGAATCCTGGGCTTCGGCCATATCGGTCAGGAGACTGCCCGGCTGGCCAAAGCCTTGGGCATGCGGGTCATCGTCACCCGGCGGTCAGCCGTTCCGGAGTTGCCGACACCGAATGTGGACCAGGTCTATCCCCTCGATGACTTACTGGCGCTGCTGGCCGAGTGCGATTTTCTGCTGCTCGCCTTGCCGCTGACCCGAAAGACCGCGAAAATCATCGGCGCCGCCGAACTGCGGGCGATGAAACCCACGGCCTATCTGATCAACATCGCCCGCGGCAAGCTGATCGATGAACCGGCGCTGATCCAGGCGCTGGAGGAAGGATGGATTGCCGGGGCGGGACTCGACGTCTTTGCCGAAGAGCCGTTGCCGCCCGAGAACCCACTCTGGGAGCTGCCGAACACGATCATCACCTGCCACGATTCCAATTCTACCGGAATGGCTGATGAGCGGATTGTCGAGCTCTTCTGCACCAATCTGAAAAAATACCTGAACAATGAACCGCTGCTCAATGTGGTGGATAAAGAAAAAGGATATTGAATTGAAAGGCTGTTGAAAAACGCTCAGCTGCTGCGTTTTTGCAAACTCCTTAAGGACGGGCGGTGCTGTCGTACGTAGGATGCAAAGAGGGGGTGTGGGAATGAACTACGTTGCCAAACTGGCCAGGATCGACCTCGATAAAGGGAGCGGCGAGATTCTCGAGGTTGAAGCCGATGACCTGAGAAAATATATCGGCGGCTCGGGGCTGGGCGCAAAGATCCTCTGGGAGGAAACGTCGGCCGCCACCGGGCCTTTTTCGCCCGAGAACCGCCTGATGTTCATGAACGGCCCGCTTACGGGACAGGTGCCGCAGAGCAGCCGTACCGCCGTCTGTGGCCTGTCGCCGGCCAACGACGGCTGGGGTGAGGCCTTCGTGGGCGGTTCCTGGGGGGCGGAGTTCAGCCGGACCGGTCTTCTGGGGATCGTGATCGCAGGGCGGGCCAGCAGTCCCGTTTACATCAATATCAAGAACCAGGAGGTCCGGATCGAAGCGGCCGGCCATCTCTGGGGCAAGGACAGCTACGAGACCGACGACCTGTTGCACCGGGAAGTGGATGGCAAGGCCAGCGTCGCCGCCATCGGACGGGCCGGCGAGCGGCTGGTGCGCTTTGCCGGGATCGTCGTCGACGGCCGCCTGGGCCGGGTCGCGGCCCGGTGCGGTCTGGGGGCCGTCATGGGCTCCAAGAACCTCAAAGCCGTCGTGGTCCGCGGGACGCTTTTGCCTGCGGCCTGCGACGGGGCCGCTGTAAAGGCGATCAACAGGGAGGTCAACCGCCGCCTCGTCGAAAAGGCGCGCGGCCCGGGGGTCATGGAGACCAGGGAAGGGGTCAACGAGGCCTACGAGTGGGGCGCCTTCGGGGTGCGGAACGGGACCCGGGGCCGCTGGGAGGCTTTCAAGGATAAATTCGCGGACGCGGGCCCGAGCGAGCATTACCATTGCCGTCTCTGTCCGACGAGTTGCCTGGAATCGCATGTGAAGGACGGGACAAGGCTTCCGGTCATGCATATGCTCATGTCCGCCGGCTCCAACTGTCTCATCGACGACCTCGACGCCCTGAAAGAGGGCTACGACCTGTGCAATCGCTATGGGCTCGATGTCATCTCCTTCGGCTACACTCTTTCTTTTGCCATGGAGGCCTTCGAAAAGGGGCTCATCGACCGCAGCGATACAGGGGGGATCGATCTGACCTGGGGCAACAGCCGGGCCATGCTCGCGATCCTGAGGCAGATCGGCGAGAACGAGGGGTTCGGCAAGGTGTTGGCCCAGGGGAGCCTGCGCGCCGCCCGGAAGATCGGGAAAGGGGCCGTCCGGTACGCCTTGCAGGTCAAGGGGTTGGAGATGCCCTTTTGGGATCTGCGGGTCTTCAACAGCCTGGCCCTGGGTTACGCCACCGGAAACCGGGGGGCCTCTCATTACGAATCGCCGGGCCACATCGCCGAACGGAAACAGAAGGGGGCCTTTGTGGCTGAATTAGGCTTTCCCGGCGGGCTGAAACGGCTGGGGATGGAGGACAAGGCGGCCCTGATCATGAAGATCCAGGATGCCATCTGCCTGATCAGCGCGCTCGTCGTCTGTCAGACCTCCTATCAGAAATTCGGCGTGAGTCTGACCACGGATCTCCAGTGGCTCAACGCCATTACGGGGTGGGAGATGAGCCACGCGGAGTTCCTTTTAGCCGGCGAGCGCATGTTCAATCTCAAACGGCTGATCAACCTGCGGCTGGGATACACCGCAAAAGACGATATCCTGCCGCCGCGGGCCCTGGAAAAACTGGCCGACTTGAGCGATGACGAGCAACGGGTGCCCGACTCGATCCAGGACCGCCTGCAAGAATATTACGCCCTCCGGGGATGGGACCAGGACGGTGCGCCCGCTCCGGAAAAACTCGCGGCGTTGCAATTGACTTGAAAGAAGTGCAGGCAAGAGAGGCATAACGGGTTCCGCGCTGCGCGTTGCGGTCATCGCGGAACCCGTTGCTTATCTTATGTGCGCATCGTGTACTGGTCATAGACCTGGTCGGACAGATCCATCATGACGTTTTTCACCTGCGTATAGTCGAGAAGCGCCTCCTCGCCGCGCTCCTTTCCGTAGCCGCTGAGTTTGTATCCGCCAAAGGGGGTCTGCGCCGCAATGCTTCGGTAGGTGTTGACCCAGACCATGCCGGCCCGGATCGCCTTGGCCATCCGGTGGGCGCGGGCCAGATCGTTCGTCCAGATCCCGGCGGCCAAGCCGTAGCGCGTATCGTTGGCCATCTGGACGGCCTCCGCTTCCGTTCGAAACCGGATCACGGTCAGCACGGGGCCGAAGACCTCCGTCTGGGCGATTTTCATATCGTTCGTCGCCTCCAATACGGTCGGGGCGATATAATAGCCCCTGGCCAATTCCCCCTCTTGAACGCGCCTCCCGCCGGTGAGCACTTTCGCTCCTTCGGCAACGGCCATCTCGATTAGGGAAAGAATGCTTTCCATCTGATTCCGGTTCGCCACCGGCCCCATGCCCGTTTCTTTTTCGAAAGGACTGCCCAGACGGATCTGTTTTGCCTTCTCCACGATTTCCTTCACGACCCGGTCGTAGACGGATTCCTCGACCAGCAGCCGGGAACCGGCGACGCAGGTTTGTCCTGCGGCCTGAAAGATGCCGGAGAGGGCGCCGACGATGGCCCGATCCAGGTTGGCGTCGGCAAAGATGATGTTGGGACTTTTCCCGCCCAGTTCCATGGTGACGCGGGTGATGTTTTGGGAGGCCTGTTTCAGGATATGCTGCGCCACCTCGGTCCCCCCGGTCAAACTGATCTTGTTCACCTGGGGGGAGTTCGTCAGGACATCGCCGATGTTTCCGGTCACGACGTTGAAAACTCCTTTGGGGAAGCCCGCTGCTTCTACAAGCTTGGCGAACTCCAGCGTCGAGGCGGAGGTGTAACGCGAGGGTTTGACCACGGCGGTGTTGCCCGAAATCTCTATGTTCGCGCCCAGGCGCTGCAATTCCAGGGCGTGCATGAAACGGTTCTCGAAAATGGTCTCCGTCAATACCGCAGTGCCGCGGGCGATGCAGTTG
>JAKAFS010000084.1 GCA_021817825.1 Deltaproteobacteria bacterium
GCGGGTTGAAGGGCTTGGGAAGGTAATCGTCCGCCCCCATCTCCAGGCCGACGATGCGGTCCAGGTCGTCGCCCCGGGCGGTGAGCATCAGGACCGGGGTCCCGGTCCGGGCGCGGATCTGCCGGAGCACGGCAAACCCATCCTGCGATCCCGGGAGCATGACGTCCAGGACGATCGCGCCGTAGGCGCCGGCCAAGGCCTTGGCCAGCCCCGTTTCCCCGTCCTGGACCGTATCCACCCAGAACCCCTCGCGGGTCAGATACTCATCCAAAAGCTCGCAGAGGTCCCGGTCGTCATCGACGACCAGGACCTGTTCTCTCGACTGTGCCATACCGATACTCCCCCGGGAATTTTTTGCCGTGCCCCCGGCAAAGAGCGGAATTCGCTTCCGGGCTTTGTCGATCTTAAGGCGGTGCATCATGCCACGGATCGGCGCGCAGGATTGTTAATAATTGTAAAGACGCGCCGGGGCTTTTATACGCCAAAAGGACCGGCCGAGCCAGGACAATGCGTCTGGGGAGTTGCCTGCCGGCGATGGGACTGCGACGCTGCCCGACAGAGGCGTCCGTGAAGATTTGTAAAAGATCCGCGATTCTCCCGGCCGGGGCATGGCGGTTGCTCTTTTTCGGGAGCGGCAAAGCCGATGCAAGGATGCATTCAACCAAAGAAAGGAGACAGCGATGATCAGTGGAATCAGCAGTAGCAGTACCGCCTCAGTGGCGGAGATGAGACAGCAGCTGTTCAACAAGATCGACACGAACAGCGACGGCTCGCTCGACAAATCCGAGATCACTTCGATGATCGAGGAGAATGCGTCGAGCATGGTCGATACCCTCTTCGGCAGTCAGGACACCGACCAGGATGGCCTGCTCAGCAGCATCGAGTTCGAATCGGGCATGGCCAAGCTGGGTCAGGAGATGAAAGGCGCGGCAGGGGTGTCGGGCGGTGGGGCAGGGAAGGCGGGCGGCCCGCCGCCCCCCGATGAGGTCTTCGATACCGCCGACACGAACGAAGATGGGGTCGTTTCCCAAGCAGAGCTGGCCGCCGTCATGGGGCAGAACGGGGAGGATATCGGCAAGCTGTTCAGCGAAGTCGACGCCGATGGCGACGGCGCCATTACCCGCGCCGAGGACGAGGCCTTCCGGGCGCAGATGGATACAAAGATGAAAACCCAGGACGAGACTTCCGGCGCCCAGGCGAGCGGCGTCCAGGCCATGGACTTTCAGCGCCAGCTCTTCACCGCTTTGGTGGAAGCCCTTACCTCGTCCGTCGGCGCTTCCGGCGAATCGACTTCCGTTATGGCTTAGGAATTCTTCTTCCCGGCATCCACATCGGTTCTAGACAAAAGGGCCGCTTTCCCCAGGGGAAGCGGCCCGCTTTCATTACGACAGGGGATGTTCTCTGCGCAATTCCTCGACGGCCGCGGCGGCCCGGTGCATGTCCGCTGCGGGGAAGGCGAAGAGGGAAGGCAGGAAAGCGATTAAAGTAATTTTTTTTGCTTTCCGATACCCTATTGAGGTAAGTCTCCGGTGTTAATCCGATCGTTTCCTTGAAAGCCGTTTTTTTAACGGGAGGTGAAATCTATTGAAGTCGAAGCTGTTTTGCATCCTCTTCTGCTTTTTGTGGCTCGTCGGCGGTGCGGCGGCCGGCTGGGCCGACGACGACCGGACCATCGAGCTGACCGTGGCCAGGAACGACAGCCTGATCAAGCTCTGCCGCAAAATCCTCGCCGACCCTTCCCGGTGGCCCGAAATCGGCCGCATCAACCGCCTGAAAGACTTCGATCTCATCCATCCGGGGCAGGTATTGATTGTGCCCGTTCGGCTGCTCCAGGGGGTTCCGCTGGACGGCCGGGTCATTTTCGTCAAGGGCGATGTCACCTTCCAGACCGCGGCGGGAGGGGTCCGGCAGCCCCTGGCGGTGAACGACACCGTCCGGCAGGGCCATCTCCTGAGGACCGGTCGGGAAAGCAGCGTCGAGATCGCCTTTGCGGACGGGACCTCCTTTTTTCAGCGGCCCGATACGACCCTGGGGCTCGACGTTGCCGAGCGCCGGGGTGAACGCCATCTCTTCCAACGGCTCGTGCTGGAGGCGGGCAGGATGCTGCTGCACATCCGGAAGGCGACGGGGCAGGAGTCGCGTATCGAGATCCAGACCCCTTCGGCGACTGCGGTGGCCCGGGGGACCGATTTTCGGGTTTCCGCGGATACCCGGGAGGTCATGACGGCCGAGGTTCTGCAAGGAAGTATCGATGTGGCGGCCATGAAACAGGTGGTGGCGTTGAACCAGGGCGAGGGGACGGCGGTCAAAAAAGGGGAGCCGCCGCTGCCCCCCCGGAAATTGCTTTCCCCGCCGGTACTACAGGATCCCCAGACGCTCTACCGGACGCTGCCGCTGGTCCTCCGATTCGGAGGCGGCGAGGGCGCCGTCGCCTACCGGGCTTTGCTCTCCTCCGATCCCGAGGGGCGGGAGGTGCTCCGGGAGAAGGTGGTCGGCGCCGGGGAACCCCTGCAACTCGCTGACCTCGCCGACGGGACCTATTATCTCCAGGGCTGGGGCATCGATCACCTGGGCATCGAAGGGCTGCCGCTTGCACCTCAGCCGATTCGCCTCCGGGTCAATCCCCGGCCGCCTTTCATACAGGAACCCGTCGCCGATGCCGCTTTCAAGGGAAGATCGGTATCCTTCCGGTGGCTGAAGGTGAAGGAGGCCGTTCGCTACGAGCTCCAGATCGCCTCGGACAGGGAGTTTCGCGATCCTTCCGAAAAGCCGGAAGTCATTGACGGCGTTTCCCGGGAGCGGACCTTCCGCGACTTCGGAACCTACTATTTCCGGATCCGTTCCGTGGCCTCCGATGACTATCGAAGCCTCTGGTCCGATGCGGCGGCGTTCACTCTGGTGCCTCCCCCGCCCTCGCCGATCCTGGAAAAGCCGGCGGTGGACGCTAAGGAGCTGCGCATCCGCTGGCAAAACCAGGGGGAGAAGATGTCCTATCGCTGCCAGATCGCTCGGGAAGAGAGCTTCCACAACCCCATTCTGGAGAAGAGGGTGACGGGGCCGGAGATTGCGCTGCCCACGCCCCGGGAACCGGGGATCTACTACGTGCGGACCAGTACGATCGATCCGACGGGGTATGAGGGAGGGTTCTCGCCGCCCCAGAGTTTTGAGATCGGTCCCGGGGAAGCGAAAAAAGGGTGGGAGGCCTGCATCCTCGGCGGCGTGGGGCTGGCTGCCCTCCTGCTGTTGATTCTCCCTTAGCAGGCTGTTGAGAACGCTCATCGGCTGCGTTGCCACCTTACCCTGTTAGAACCCATTGATATCCCGACACTTGGCGCTAGAGGCATGCGGTGCACACTATTCTTGGGGAAACGAAGAAAAACCTCCTGATCCTTCTGGCCGGCCTGGTCCTGATCCTGACGGCCGAGACGCTGGGTTTTTTTGCCGGGATGGACAACTATTGCCACGACCTGTTCTTCCGGCTGCGGGGCCCTGCCGAGCCGGACAATCGTATCCTGATTGCCGCCGTCGATGAGGCTACCCTGAACCGCTTGGGCCGGTGGCCCCTGGGGCGAGTCCATTATGCCCGGCTGTTGGATCGCCTCAGCGAGGCCAGCGTCGTCGGCTTCGACATCCTCATGGCCGAGCCGACCCGGGACGATGCCCTGCTGGCCCAGGCCATCAAAAGACACGGTCGCGTCATCCTGCCGGCCTATGCCGTCACCTCCCTCAAGGTGGCCGATGTGGCGGCGATGCTCAGTCCCCTGCGGGTGGGTCACATCCATCTGGAGCCGGAGATCGACGGCGTCGTCCGGAGCGTCTATCATACCCTCTATGCCGGCGGGCAGCCGCTGCCCTCTCTTTCCTCGGCCATTTACGAAACCCTGACGACAAAAGCTTTCTTGCGCAAAAATCCTGGGCAAGCGGGCCGTGATCCCACGACCCAGGCGCGCATCATTCAGATGGATCCCCGGCGGATCGACTACTACGGTCCCCCGGGGACCTTCCCCCGCCTTTCTCTTGCCGATATCATCGAGGGCCGCTATCCCGATGATTTTTTCAAGAACCGGATCGTCCTCGTCGGGGTGACGGCGGTGGGGCTGGAGGCCGGCGTATTGACCCCCTTTACCCAGCAGCGGGACCTGATGCACGGTGTCGAGGTTCATGCCCATATTCTGAACAACCTCATCGACCAGAGCCGTTTTGCCGAGGCTTCCGGGCCGGTCCGCTGGGGGGTGTCGATCGCCCTTTCCCTGCTGGGCCTGTTTCTCCTGCTTAGGGCCGATAGCCGCCGGGCCTTTCTTTTCTGGATACTGGGCATGCTGGCCGTTGCCGTTGCCGCTTTGGCGGCCTTCGTCTTCTGGACGCTCTGGTTCAGCCCGATCCTTTTCTGTTTCTTGTTCACGTTGGTGTTCATCGTTTCCTACATCTTGCGGCTGGAACGGGCCGGAAGACAGCTTGCCGAGGCGAAGGAGGCCTGGGAAGACTCGTTCAATACGATCAGCGATGCCATCGTCCTGATGGACGAAAGCGGGACGGTCATCCAGATGAACCGGGCGGCCGAAACCCTGCTGGAACCCCGCCTGCTCGAATCCCTGGCGCGCAGGTCGCTTCGGCAGGGGGAGGGGGCGGCTGCTTCGGGGCAGGAAAATCAAATCACCCCGGCGACCGCGGACGAGGCGACGGGACTGGAGGAGATCTCCGATCCGCTGACCGATCGCCATTTCGAGATCAAATCCTTTATCCGCAACGATCGGCTGGGCCGGCGGATCGGGTTTGTCTACGTCGTCCGCGATATCACCGCGCGAAAGCGTGAGGAAGAAGAAAGACAGCGGCTCCAGTTCCATCTCCTGCAAGCCCAGAAGATGCAGTCCATCGGCCGTCTGGCAGGCGGCGTCGCCCATGACTTCAACAACCTTCTTACCGCCATCCTGGGATACAGCGAGCTGGTGCTTATGAAGCTGCCCGAGGGTGATTCTCTCCGCGAGTCCGTCCGGCTCATCCGTGATTCCGGGCTGAAAGCCGCCGCCCTGACCCGGCAACTGCTGGCCTTCAGCCGCAAGCAGGTCATGGAACTACAGGTGTTGAACCTGAATGATATTGTGGACGACATGGCGAAGATCCTCACGCGGATCATCGGGGAAGACGTGACGCTGGTCTTTGCGACAGGGACCCCGGTCCGAAACATCCTTGCCGATCCCGTGCAGATGGAGCAAATCCTGCTCAATCTTGTCGTCAATGCCCGGGACGCGATGCCTGCGGGAGGCGTCATCACCGTTGAAACGGCCGATGTGGAGTTCGGCGGGGAGCCGTGTCCCGCTCCGGAGGGGATTCCCCCCGGTCCTTATGTGATGCTGACCGTCACCGATACGGGGGAAGGAATGAGCCCCGAGGTTCAAGCGCATCTTTTCGAACCCTTTTTTACGACCAAAGAGGTCGGCGAGGGTACGGGCCTGGGACTTTCCCTGGTCTTTGGCATCGTCAAGCAGCTGGCCGGCCATCTGGAGGTCTTCAGCGAACCGGGCGGGGGGAGTGTCTTTAAAGTCTACCTTCCGTCCTGCCTGGGGGACAGGGCGGCCAAAGGGCGCACTCAAAGCCTTTCCCTGCCGCGGGGAGGCGCGACGGTGCTGATCGCCGACGACGACGCCGCCATCCGCAAGCTTCTGGTCAAACTCCTGGCACCCTTGGGATACCGGGTGATGACGGTTCCCTCCGGCGTGGAAGCGCTGCGGTTGATCAAAGCGAGCGGGGACGAGATCGATCTTATTCTGACCGATGTCGTCATGCCGGGGATGGGCGGCAAGGAGTTGGAGGAACGGGTTCGAGAGATCGAACCGCGGATCAAGGTGCTCTTCATGTCCGGTTACACCGAGGAGATCATCGTCCGGCACGGTTTGGAGCGGGCCGGGAGCGCCTTTATTCAGAAACCGCTGCTGCTGGAAGAGCTGGCGATGAAGCTGCGGGAGGCCTTGGACGGGAAATAAAAAAAGGGCGCCCCGCCATTGTCGGCGGAGCGCCCTTTTTTATGAGCGTCGATACTGCTGCCGCCGCGAAGCGGTCAGGATTTCGTTTTCTTCGTTGCCTTCTTGGGCTCCGGCTTGTCGGGAATGGCGGCCAATTCCTTGAACGCGGCATCCCATTTTTCGACGAAGGCGGTCTTCAATTCGGCGGCCTTGGCCTTGGCGCCGAGCGGATCGGCGGCGACCATCTCTTTGGCGGCTTTCAGATTGTCGCCGAAGGCCGTAGCTTCGGAGACCCAGGCGTCCTTCTGGTCCTTGAGCTTCTTTTCCAGTTTCTTCCCCTCGGCCTCAAGGGCGATCCAGGATTCGTCCAGGGCGGCCAACGCGGCAGTGGCCTCATCGGCGGCGGCCTTCTTGCCGGCGGCAACTGCGGCGGCGGCCTTGTCGAAGGCGGCCTTGGCGTCCACATAACCCTGTTTGGCTTCCTTGTACTTCTTCTCTTTCACCTGCGCCTCGGCGGCAGCCCACACCTTCTTGGCTGCATCCAACTGAACGGCGGCGAACTTCTCCGCGCCGGCGGTCACGGCGGCGTCCATGGCGGCCTTGGCAGCCTTCTGTTCCGCTTCGGGCGGTTTCGCGCACCCGATGAAGAACAGGACCAGCGCCAGCACCATCAACAGTGATACGGAATACTTCAAATTTTTCATACTCTACCTCCTTTGTTTAATGAATGCCATTGGGTTTGCTGAATAATGGCTTTCATATATATCTTTTTGCCCAGTTGTCAAGGCATTCCCTTAAAATCATTCCTTGGCCCGCGGCCCGGACTCTGCAAGACAGAGAGGTGGGGCGGTGCGCACCGGCACAGGCGCGGCGTCAAGGAGCACGGAGAAAGAACGGCCGGCCGCTACGGCTTATTCCGGCGGGTGAGACGGCGACGGAACGATTGCAGGGTGATTACGATTTCGGGACTTTTGAGCAGAAAGGCGGCCAAGAAAAAGGCGGTTCCGCCGCCGACGACGCAGGAGATCAGATAGAGCATCCGTGCGGAGAAGGTTCCCGAACTCTGCCAGGGCACCCACAGGCCGATCAGTCCGATGGCGCCCCACATGACGAGCGAGGCGAGCAGGGTTTTCCCGAGGGAACGGTAGAACTCGCCGTCCAGGATCGTGCCGACCCGCCGCGTCAGAATGACCCAGAGCATCCCCACGTTGACCGCCGAGGCGATGGAGGTGGCCAGCGCCAGACCCCCGTGTCGGAGCGGGAACATGAGGGCGACGCTGCCCAAGGCGTTCACGACCAGGGCGACGATCGCCGCCTTCATCGGGGCTTTGGTGTCCTGGAGCGAGTAGAAGGCCGCGACGACGATCCGGATGGTGGAGAAGGCCCAAAGGCCCAGGGCATAAAAGAGCAGGGCCTGCGCCGTGAGCAGCGTCGCCTCGATGCCGAACTCGCCCCGCTGGAAAAGGACGGAGAGGATCGGAACCCGCAGTACGATGATGGCGACCGTCGCCGGGACGGTGATAAAAAGGATCAGCCGCAGCGAAAAGGCGATCGTTCGCTTCCATTCCTCCATCTTTCCCAGCGCGATCTGCTCCGAAAAGCTGGGGAGCGTCGCCGTCCCGACGGCGATGGCGAAGACCCCGAGGGGGAGTTCGACGATCCGGTCGGCGTAGTAGAGATAGGAGACGCTTCCCGTGGGCAAGAGGGAGGCCAGGATCGTCCCGATGAAGATGTTGATCTGGTAGATGGCCGCCCCGAAGGCGGCGGGGAGCATCAAAAGACCGATCCGCTTCACCCCGGGATGGCGGAAACGGAAATTCGGCTTCAGCCGGACCCCCATCCGGACCAGGAAAGGCCACTGCATGGCCAGTTGGAGAATGCCGCCTGCCATGACGCCCAGGGCCAGGGCGACGATCGGCTCCTGGAAAAAGTCGCGGAGTCCCAGGGCCGCCAGGATCATGGCGATGTTGAGGACGACGGGCGAGAGGGCCGGCGCGGCGAAATGACGCAGCGAATTGAGGATCCCCATGCACAGAGCGACCAGGGAAATGAAAAAGATGTAGGGGAACATGAGCCGGGTCAAAAAGACGGCCAGTTCGTACTGGGCGGGCGTCTTGACGAAGCCGGGGGCCATGATCGTGACGATCAATGGGGAAAGCAAAACCCCGGCGAGCGAAACGGCCACCAGGATGATCGAAAGGGCGGTGAAGGCGATGTCGGCCAGTTCCAGGGCCTCCTCGCGGGTTTTGTTCCTCAGGTATTCGGTAAAGACGGGGACGAAAGAGACGGTCAGCGACCCTTCGGCGAGGAGACGCCGCAGGAGATTCGGGATCCGAAAGGCGACGAAAAAAGCGTCGGTCATCAGCCCGGCGCCGAAGAACCCGGCCACGACGGTGTCCCGGATCAGGCCGAAGACGCGGGAGAGCATCGTGGCGATCCCCACGATCCCGGCCGCCCGGACGACCCGTGAATTTTCGGAACTCTTTGTTTCGCTCATTACTGATCCCTGTCGTCTTCTCTCGGCAGGAGCGCCGCGACGTCTTTGGCCCCGATGCCCGCGACGGCCACGGTTTTGGTCCGCGAGGCATGGCCGGCGATGATCGCCACCTGCCCCTTTTTTATTCCCAGCAGGTCGGCGAGCAGGCCGATGCATGCCTCATTGGCCTTTCCCTCCACCGGCGGCGCCGCGATCCGGACCTTCAACGCCTCTCCCTGCACGCCGGCGATGCCCGGATGGGAGGCCCGCGGGATCACCCGGACGGAGAAGACGACCCCGGCAGCGGTCTGCCGGATGGGAATGAGAGGGCCTTCGGCCATGGGCGGCTACCGGAGAGTGGCGGAAAGCTCGATCAGGCTCTGGACCAGGAAGCTTTGCAAAAAGATGATGGCCAAAAGGATGATGAGCGGCGAAAAATCGATCGCCATTCCCCGGATGGGAATCCAGCGGCGGACGCGACTCATGACCGGTTCGGTCAACTGATGGATGATCCGGACGATCGGGTTGTAGGGGTCCGGGTTGACCCACGACAGGACCGCCCGGATGATGACGATCCAGAGGTAGACGCTCAGCGCGACGTTAAGGATCTTGGCGATGGCGTAGATGAAATTCCCCAATATAAACATAGGTGCGTACTCCTTTTGAAATTGTGCGGTCGCCGCCGGAGCCTGAAGGAAGACCTTGTCCGGCGGTCGGGTCGGAGGAATTCCACGTCGGCCCGGCAGGCCATCCGGCATCCGTCGATGTCCTGCCGATGGATCATCCCGGTCTCCCTGCCTTTTTCCGGACTATGCCTACCACAACCCTGCCTGGTTGTGCAATTAAAGATTGAATAAAAACCGCGATATGAGGTAAAGAGGCCGCATATATCGTATTCCAGTGACTGGAGGAACCTATGCTCAAGGGAAAGAAGATCGGTGTGGTCGGCGGCGGGAAGATGGGGGGCGCCCTCGTGGCGGGAATGCTCGCCCGCGGCCTGGTTCAGGCGGCGGCCGTCACCGTGGCGGACAAAGACGAAAAAAGACGGGCGGAACTGGCCCGGGACTACGGCGTCGCGGTGACGGAGGACAACCGCAAGGCAGTGCGGGGCGCCGATCTGGTCATCCTCTCGGTGAAACCGCAGAACATGGCGGAGGTCCTCGCCGAACTGAGCACTGTCATGGCGCCGCAGACGCTCGTGGTCTCCATCGCCGCCGGGATCGATGCGGCTTTCATCGAGGAGCGTCTCGGCAAGGGGGTCCGCGTCGTACGGGTCATGCCCAACATGCCTGCCCTCATCGGAGAAGGGGCGGCGGCCGTTGCGGCCGGGGCTTTTGCCACCGAAGCGGATCTGGCGTTGGCGGTGGGAATCTTCGCCGCCGTCGGGATTGCCGTGGAAGTGAAGGAGAACCTCATGGATGCGGTGACGGGCTTGAGCGGCAGCGGCCCCGGGTACGCCTTTCTCATGATCGAAGCCCTGGCGGACGGCGGCGTCCGGATGGGGCTGGCCCGGGACGTGGCCTTGAAGCTCGCCGCCCAGACCCTGCTCGGGGCGGCGAAGCTCTGCCTCCAGGGGGAGAAGCACCCCGCCGAGCTGCGGGACATGGTCGCCTCGCCGGGCGGCACGACCCTCGCCGGTCTCAAGGCCCTGGAGGATGGAAAAGTGCGGGCCACGCTCATGTCGGCCGTCGAGGCGGCGACGCGGCGTTCCGCCGAGTTGGGCGGCCGGAAATAGGTCCTTTTTAATCGGTGCCCAGGGTTTCGAAGATCTTCTTCAACTTCAAGAGCGGGTCTTCGTCACCCGCCGGTTTTCCGTTTCCCCTCCCCGTCGGGGCTGCCGTTTTCGGGGCCTCCGGTGTGCGCGGGGCAACGTCCTGCGGGGAAGCGGGCTCGACGACGACGGCCGGCGGCTTTATCCTAACCGGTTCGCGCGGCGGCTGGGTGACTACCGACAGTCCTGTTTCCCCTGCCGCCGGGATTGCCTCTCCGGACGTCTCTGCCGGAACGCCGGCGGCGATGGATTCCGCTGGTTTTTTCCTGCGGTGGCGGGAACGTCGGTGCGTCTTTTTCTTCGCCGGAGGGGGGGCCGAGGCGGCCTCGCCGGTTGCCGTCGGCGTCCCCGTTGCCTCGCTCGCCAATGACTTCTGCGGCGGCTCCTGAGCCGACTTCTTGAGGGTGGACGCCGCCGGTCCTTCCGGCAGCGGCGGTTCCTCTTCCTCGTCGCCCGCTTCTTCTTCGCGCTCCACCTCCCGCTTCTTCTCCGCAATCCGAGCGGGTTTGGCGGCATGGCCGTTCGTCTCCGGCGACAGGGGCGTTTCCCGCTTCGTCGTTTCGATCTTGCATTCATCCCAGCCCATATCGGGATTTCCCGAAACATGGATCGTCATATCGTATTCGTTCTCCAGGTTGTTGAGCTCGTATCGTTTTTGATTCTGGAGATAGTTGGCCACCTCATAGGGAAGGCTGAGGCGCAGCACGGAGAAGTGCCCCTTGACGGCCTGGGTCTCGATCTTCCGGTAGGCGGTGAGAGCCGTGTATTCGAGCGACGGGCGGACCCCCCGTCCCCGGCAGAAGGGGCAGGGCGTATAGCTGATTTCCTGGATCGTCGACTGCTTCTTCTGGCGCGAGAGCTCCATGAGGCCGAACTTGGAGATATGGGAAAGCTGAATCCGCGCCCGATCCACGTCGATGGCCTTTTTGAAGGTCTTTTCCACCTCGGCGTTGTGCTTGGTCTCCATCATGTCGATGAAATCGATGACGACCAGCCCTCCGAGGTCGCGCAGCCGGAGCTGGCGGGCGATTTCCTCGGCCGCCTCCATGTTCGTCTTGAAGGCCGTCTCCTCGACGTTGCGTTTGTTGGAGCCCCGGCCGGAGTTCACGTCGATGGTGATCAACGCCTCGGTGGGGGTGATGACCAGGGAGCCTCCGGACTTCAGTTCCACGCGGTCCTGGTA
This sequence comes from Deltaproteobacteria bacterium, assembly GCA_021817825.1. Lineage (GTDB taxonomy): Bacteria > Desulfobacterota > Syntrophia > Syntrophales > UBA5619 > JAKAFS01. The sequence goes on from JAKAFS010000084.1 coordinate 11,391, forward strand.
GATCACCCGGATCTGCTCCTCCAACTGGTACTTGTCGAAGAGCGGGTTTTTTTCCTTGTCCAGTTTGATGAACTTGACGTTCCGGGGCGCCACGGCTTTGCAGTAGGCCCGCATCTGCCGGAAGGTTTCCACGTCATCGACGAGGATCTCTTCGATATCGGGCGTAAAGTAGTCCCGCAGCGACCGGACGCCGAAATCGCTCTCCTGGTAGATCAGGGCCGGCGCGCAGGATTCCTCGGCCCGTTTCCCGATCTCCTTCCAGAGCCGGGAGAGGTGCTGGTAGTCGCGGCTCAGTTCCTGTTTGGTCCGGTTCATCCCCGCCGTCCGGACGATGAATCCGAGGCCGTCTTCGGTCGTGATCTGCTCGACCAGTTCCTTGAGCCGCTTGCGATCCCCTTCGTCCTCGATCTTCCGGGAGATGCCGCTGCTCTCCTTGTTGGGCAAAAGGACCAGATACCGCCCCGGCAGCGAAATATAGGCCGTCAGGAGGGCGCCTTTTCGTTCACTCACCTCACGGAGGATCTGGACGAGGACCTGCTGGCCGGCCTTCAGGGTCGGCCTGCTTCCGTCATGGCCGACACCGTCGAGGAAGTTGTTGCCGCTGACGTCTTTCAGAGGGAGAAATCCGTCCTTTTTGCCGCCATAGTTCACGAACGCCGCCTGCAGACCGCGTTCCACCTTCATCACGAGTCCCTTGTAGATGTTGCCGGTGATCGGTTCCCGCACGGCCATCTGGATATTGAACTCCACCAGTTTGCCGTCTTCCACGATCGCCATCCGTTTTTGTTCCAGGTGGACGGCATTGATCAGCATCTGTTTTTTCATAATATTCCTTATCTGTGAGCGTTTTTCTTTCCGCGGCAATCGTTACGATCGACGTCGTCCGGGGCTGGCGGGATCCGGGCCTCTCAGAGAGTCCCCTTCCGCTTTCCCATCCGGACGACGGCGGGCAGTTCCCCTGCTCGTCCAATCGTCGCGCTTTCCTGATGTTCCCAATATTCTATGCAAAGGCGGATATGTCGCCTTTCCCTTCTCTGATGACTTCGATTCCTTCGTCAAGCAGGCTGACCACGCTGGACGGCTCTGCGGCAATGATGCCGCCGTCGATGATCATGTCCACGCGCTTGCCGAAAATTTCCCCGATCACCCGGGGATCGCTGAGTAACTCGCCCGCTTCATCCTTGACGCTGGTGCTGATCACGGGAGACCCCATCTCGGCGACGAGGGCCTGACAGATGCGGTTGTCGGGGATCCGGATACCCGTGGTCTGGCGCTTGGGGAGGATGATCTTGGGGACCATCCGGGTGGCTTCGAGGATGAAGGTGTAGGGGCCCGGGAGCAGGCGCTTCATGATCTTGTAGGCTTCATCGGATACCCTGGCATATTGACTGATATCTTTGAGATCGGCGCAGATGAAGCTCAGCGGCTGCTTGCGGTCGCGGCGCTGGATCTCGTAGATTCTTTCGATTCCCCGCTTGTTGAACAGGTCGCATCCCATCCCGTAGACCGTGTCGGTCGGGTAGATGATGATTCCCCCGTCCTTCAGGGTTTCCACCGCCCGGCGGATCAACCGCATTTGCGGGTTTTGATTGTTGATGGATACCAGCATTTCATTTTTACCCGCTCTCGGGAAACATTTCCGAATCTCTTCCTTTTGCAAAATAGCAGAAACAGGAGCGATTATCAATCAAAGATCTTGAGTCAAGGGATTGCCGGGGAAGTCCGCCCTGAATTCCGGCGCAGGACCGGAAGCAACCCCCTATGAACGCTCTTTTCTTTTCGGGACGCCCGCAAAAGGCGCTCGGCTCGCCACCGCTTCTCCGCAATGCTTTAAAGAGGGCAGGGTGCTTTGGGGTCATTGATGTCATAAATGACATAACATGCTGTCGATATTGGATATTTCTCTTGACAGTGAGCGGCTGATTTGATAAATTTCCATGCAATGGAATTAGGTATCATACCGTGAACCTGCTGGGCGCTTTATCGCTTTTGACCGCAAAAAACGGGGTCAATCGCCCCGCTTGAAGAGCGGTTTTTGAGGAGAAAAAATATCCAATACTGTTGAATTCACAGGTTTTTAAATGTCCTTGACAGGCAAAATTGTTTTTCCTATTGTGAATTCGTATTGGTTTGAATAGCCGCTTGGCGCCAAAGCGGGAACGGCAGCCGAGGTGTAGGGTATCCTTAAACAAATACAGGTAGATATGGAGATTGTTATGCCGTCAATAATGAAAGTGAACATGACCACCAAAGAGATTGCGTCATCCGAAAATCCGGACTATCGGCTTCTGGGCGGACGAGCCCTTTCCGCCAGGATCCTGCTTGATGAAGTACCGCCTAACTGCGAGCCTCTGGGCGAAAAAAACAAGCTGGTGATTGCTCCCGGCCTCTTGGCGGGGACCCCCGTGACCAGCGGCAGCCGGGTATCCTGCGGCGCCAAAAGCCCGCTCACCAATGGAGTGAAGGAGGCCAACTGCGGCGGCAACATCGGTCTTTTTCTCGGCCGCTTCGGGATCAAGGCCATCGTGATCGAAGGACAGCCGAAGGACGACCATAGCTACGTTTTGAAGATCGGCAAGGACGGCGCCTCCCTTCTGACGATGGATGAGCTCAAACTCCTGGGGACCTATGAGACGGATAAACGGTTGCGCGCCAAGTTCGGCAAGGATGTCGGGGTGCTCTGCATCGGTCCGGCCGGCGAGAATCAGTTGCGGATGGCCTGTATCGCCTCTTCCGACCCCAACGGCGAGTTGAAGTTCGCCGCCCGGGGTGGTCTGGGGGCGGTCATGGGCAGCAAGAAGCTCAAGGCGATCGTGGCCGACAAGACCATGGAGCAGATGCCCTATCACGACCGGCAGGCCTTCATGGACATGGTGCGGGAGATCCATGCCGAGTTCATCAACAATCCCTCGATCAAGAGCGTGAATCAGCGATACGGCACCGCCTCGATCGTCAAGGCCGTGAACGCCATGGGCGCTTTCCCGACCCGCAACTTCCGGGAAGGTTCCATCGAGGGCGTCGACAACCTCAGCGGCGAAAAGATGTACGAGACGATCGTCAGCCGGGGCGGCGAAGGAAAGACAGGCGTTTCCTGTATGAACGGCTGTCTCATCAAGTGCAGCAACATCTACCCCGATGCCTCGGGCAAGAAAATCTGCTCCACGATGCAGTACGAAAACATTGCCCTGCTGGGTCCGAACCTCGGCTTCACCGATCTCGATGCCGTGGCCCGTTTGAACTATGAATGCGACGATATCGGCATCGACGCCATCGAGGCCGGCGCGGCGCTCGGTGTGGCGCTCGACATGGGGATGGGCAAATGGGGAGACCTGGACCGCTGCCTGGAGTTGATGGGAGAAATCCGCAACAACACGCTGATGGGCAAGATCCTGGGGCACGGTACCCAGGTGACCGGCGATGTCCTGGGTTCCAAAAGGATCCCGACGGCCAAGGGGCAGTCCTTCGCGGGATACGATCCGCGCGGCCTCAAGGGCAACGGCGTTACCTACGCCATGTGCACCATGGGCGGCGACCATACGGCCGGCAACTGCTTCGGCTCCCGGAACGAGGTTCCGCCCCTGGGCAGGGACAGGCAAGGGGATTTGTCCCGCGACACGCAGTTCAGGATCTGCGCCCTGGACAGCCTGGGCTTCTGCATCTTCGCCCGGCCGCCCCTGCTGAAAGTGCCCACGCGGATGACGACGCTGGTGAACGCCCTCTTGGGGACGGAGATTACCCCCGATCAGCTCTGGGAGATCATGGGGCTCAACGCGATCCGGACCGAACGGGAGTTCAATGTGAAGGCGGGTCTCTCCCCGGCGAGCGACAAGTTGCCGGAGTTCCTCTATGTCGAACCCTTGGCTCCGACCAACGAGGTGTTCGATCTTTCCGAAGAGGAGATGTTGAAGGCGGTTATCTGAGCCATGGCAGTGGTTCGTCTCCATTTGACCCTCATCGATCTGGCGGGCGGCCGCCTGG
>JAKAFS010000167.1 GCA_021817825.1 Deltaproteobacteria bacterium
TCGTAGCGAACCGGTCGCTGCTCATATAGAAGCAATCGAGGCCGTCATCGCCGAAAAGAAATCCAAGCGGCAAACCACAACACAGGAACAAGGAGAGGATGAACGAGTGTCCCGAAGGCGTCTGGCGGTGATAGAGGAACGGTGCGTCGGGTGCAGGATCTGTGAGCTTTCCTGTTCAATGAGCCATCGTCAGGGTGTGTTCAATCCGAGGTATGGTTTGATCGGAGTCGAGAGTCATTGCGACACGGGCCTGAACAAGCCCATTTCCCGGATGGATTATCCGCATATTTGCCGGCAGTGTGATCCCGCGCCCTGCGCTGAAGCCTGTCCCGCCGATGCGTTCGATACGGATGAAGCGCTGTCGATCCGGGTCATTAATCAGGATGCCTGTTCAGGGTGTGAACAATGCCTTGCCGAATGTCCCCATGGCCGGGTGCTGATGAACAGGGAAACGGAAAAAGCGATGAAATGCGATTTGTGCGGAGGAGACCCCCTCTGCGTTCGATACTGTCCTGTGCCCGGCACAGGGGAACACGGTGCCGCTGGATGCGATGTTGACGGATTATTACCGGGAGCGGGGCTGGAACCATCGGACGGGCGTCCCCGAAAATGAAACCATTGCCAGCCTCGGCTTGACTGAGCTGGTCGGCGTCCTTACGTAGCGCCGGTAACTTACTAAAATATAACTGTGGTTTGTCTCGACAACCGATGCTTGCCGGTCTGAAGCGGACCTTCAACCACGACAATCTTCCGCAACGGCACTTCACTCACTGTCGAGCATTTGAAAGATTGCCGTGTGATCCGCCGCGGCGCCCAGCTTCTTCTCGGCGTCTTTCCATGATTTGAGGAGAACTTCCCCCAGCAGCGTCCTGGAACCCGTTGTTTTCGCCAGATCGGTGGCGATGTTGATGTCCTTGCGCATCAGTCCCAGGCTGAATCCGGAATTGAACAGCCGCGAAACGATGTACTGCATCAGCTTGTTTTCGGTGCTGTTGTTTTTCCCTGTCGAGGCGTTCAGGACGGCAATGATCTTGTCCGGTGCAATGCCGAAATCGACGCCCACCTTCAGGGCCTCGCAGGCGGCGAGCAACCCTGCCGCTGAGACATAGTTGTTGAGCGCCTTCATCGCATGGCCGGACCCCAGCATCCCGGTTTCGATGATCGACTTTCCCATGGCCGACAGCAGCGGCTTCACACGGGCGATGACCGCGCCGTCGCCGCCGGCCATGATGGCCAAAGACCCGTCGATTGCCCGCTTCACCCCCCCGGAAACCGGTGCATCAATGAAATCCGCGCCCGCCTGCTTCAGACGCGGCCCGATCTCGCGCGTCACCGAAGGATCGGAAGAGCTCATGTCGATCACGACCGAACCAGGCAGGAGGTGGGCAGTCAGCGCTCCACTGCCGCCGAACAGCACTTTTTTCACCACCGCACTGTCGGGGAGCATCAGGATCACGGCTTCGCAGTTTCGGCCGATATCCGCCGGGGTTTTTTCCGCCCGGGCGTCGGTCTGACTGCAGATCACCGCAAGCGCTGCCGCCGATATGTCGTACACATGCAAGGGATAGCCTTGTGCGGCGATCCTGCTTGCCATCGGGTATCCCATTTTACCGATCCCGATAAAACCGACCGGGTATTTCCGTTCACCTGTTGTCATTTGTCACCCTCGACCTCGGCAAAGAGATGTTTCGCGATTTACCGTGCACGAAGCGCCCGGTGACGTCATCCGGATAGGGATGCACCTGGTCTGCCTGATTCCGGTGTACACTTCGTGCATGAACGAATTTCCTATACCATAGGTGCTGTTCATTTTCTGCCGGTTTTTTCTCTCCGGGCACGAATGCATCGGCTGTTTGCAGGTCGGCAGCGAATCAATGACCGGTTGTATATGATGCGAAAAGAGGCCTATTCACAGGCAGGAACGCCAGGGCTGTTTTTTTGACTTGACACCAAAGGGATGTTGCGGTTAAGGAGGCGCGTTCCAATAATAAGGAGGGATTAAGACATAACCGTTCTTTTTAGGGGACCGTCGGCGGGAAAACAGACGGGCCAGAATGGAGGTATTGTGCATGGATAATTGGACATTCGGTATAACGATGCTGGTCTGTGGAATGGGCGGGACGATCCTGACCCTGTGGATCATGAGCCTCGTGATGGCCCTTTTGGGGAAGCTGTTCCCTGAAAAGCCGGAAAAGAAGGAGGCCTAAATCATGACAGAAGCAATCATCAACGGCCTCAGCGGCCTCACTGTCGGATTTCAGATGCTGGCCGTCGACTGGCGCAATCTCATCATGCTTATCGTGGGTTTTGTTCTTTTATACCTCGGGATCAGGAAGGACTGCGAGCCTCTCCTTCTGGTGCCCATCGGCTTCGGGTGTATCCTGGTCAACATCCCCCTTTCGGATGTCATGAGCCAGGAGGGATTCATCCGGGTGATCTATGAAGCGGGGATCGCGACGGAACTCTTTCCGCTTCTGATCTTTATCGGTATCGGCGCGATGACGGACTTCGGGCCGGTCCTAGCCCAGCCGTCGACCTTCCTTCTCGGGGCGGCGGGTCAGTTCGGGATCTTCCTCACGCTGCTTCTGGCGCTGGCGCTGGGCTTTCCCCAGCTCGATGCGGTCTCCATCGGGATCATCGGGGCCTGCGACGGTCCGACGGCCATTTACGTCACGTCAAAATTCGCCCCGCATCTTCTCGGTGCCGTTTCCGTGGCGGCCTACTCCTACATGTCGCTCGTACCGATCATCCAGCCGCCGATCATGAGGTTTATGACCACGAAGAAGGAGCGCGAGACGGTCATGAAGGCGGTTGCCAAACCGGTTTCCAAGACGACGAAACTCCTCTTCCCCCTGGTCATCACGATCCTCGGCGGCCTCATTGCCCCGAAGGGCCTCCCGCTCCTCGGAACGATCATGTTGGGAAATCTCATGCGGGAATCCGGAGTCGTCAGCCGGCTCACGAAGGCTTCCGAGAATGAGATCGCCAATGTCGTGACCCTCTTCCTTGGTCTGTCCATCGGCGCGACGATGGTGGGGAGCGCCTTTGTCAGGGCCGAGACACTGATCATCCTCTGCCTTGGCTTTGTGGCGATCTGCCTGGATACGGTCTGCGGCGTCGGCTTCGGCAAGATCATGCGGGTCGTCACCGGAGGAAAGGTAAACCCCCTGATCGGCGCGGCCGGAATCTCCGCCTTCCCCATGGCGGCGCGGGTCGTTCAGAAAGAAGGGCAGAAGTGGAACAAGAAGAGCTACCTGCTCATGCATGCGATGGGCGCCAACGCGGGGGGCCAGATCGGCTCGGTCGTCGCCGCGGCGGTGATGCTGTCGGTTCTGGCGGGGATGGGGATCATCCGTTAACGGCAGCCGTTATGGAGAAAAAGCGCTGCCCTTTTTCGAGGGCGGCGATGCGATCCGCAGGGCCGGGCCGTTTGGTCCGGCCCTGTTGTTTGCATCCTGTTTCCTGTTCCCCTGATTGCCGTTTAACGGGTTTTAAAAAGCGGCGGCCGGGGCATAGACACACAGGAAAATTCTGTGGCCAATCCCGCCGGGATCGGCTATGATCGTCACCATGATACCTATCGTTTCCATAGTCGGCACATCCAACTCGGGAAAGACGACCCTAGATC
>JAKAFS010000168.1 GCA_021817825.1 Deltaproteobacteria bacterium
GAGCGAGGGGAAAGACGGCCGTTCGCCATGACGATTCTCGTCCCCCTTTCCCGGCAGATACGGATGAAATTGGGCCAAAGTTCCGTCTCGACGGGAACGAAGACATCGGGATTCACCCGATCGATCGCTTTCCGGACGACACAGGGGATGTCAAGGGGATAATAGATATGGGCGCTTGCCGCCGGAACGAGTTTCCGGGCCATCTCCTGACCCGTCTCCGTACTCGTCGAAAGGACGATACAGGCCCCGGGAAAACGGGCCCGGAGCGACGCCACGATCGGGGCGGCTGCCGTCACCTCGCCGACCGAAACGGCATGGACCCAGATCCGCGGGCTTCCCTCCCGGGATGCGGCCTCCGGGAGACGGCGGCCGAACTTGGGACCGAGGCTCTGCCGGTATTTGCCGGTGAGGAGCATCCTCACCCCATAGTAGGGAACGCCGATAAAGGCGGCCGCAACGAGCAGCGCATTGTAGAGTCCCGACCACATGAAGACATCCCCTCATTCAGTCACTTATCGGTCGCTGGAAATCCGCCCCGACCCGTTCCCGTATATCAAATACCATGACCGGCGAAACGTCGCAAGAAAAAGGGACGGGCGCCAGGTATCCAGGGAAAGGGAAAACAGAAGGGAGGCTTCAACCGGAAATCTTCAAGACCTGAACCGGCCGGCCTCCCGTTGCGGGAGGCCGGGTCAATTCAACGCTTCGTTACCGTTCCCGTCACAGGGAACAGACCGGGCTGCACCAAATGCTCAATACGTTCCGCTGATGTAATTGCTCAGGTGCTCGATCAGCATGTCCTTCGAAGAGATGGTGGATTTCACGACATCGCCGATCGAAATCAGTCCTGTAAATTTGGCTCCGTCAAAAACCGGTACATGTCTGATCCGCTTGCCGGTCATCAGAACCATGCAATCCTCAACGGGGGTTTCCGGTTTTACGGAGTACATTTTATCCGCAGGGGTCATAATTTCACTGACCAGCGCCTTGCTGGAAGCCTTCCCCTTGAGAATGATCTTTCTCGCGTAATCCCTCTCCGTGACAATACCCAGCACTTTCTCCTTGCCGACCGGAGCATTTTCATCCATGACTATCAAAGCCCCGACTTCTTTCTCGGCCATGAGCTTGAGGGCATCGAACACGGTTTTCTTCGGCGATATGGACCACACCTCTTTTGTCTTGCTTTTTAAAAGATCCTTCGCTGTCTGCATCGTCCCTATTCTCCTTTCGAATGGCGTTTCGCCTGTTATCCATTTTCATTCATCTTAGTGTCAATTCTTCCGTTTATGCAAGCAGGAACCACCCCCTGCCGTCCGGCGCCCTATGCGGAGCGCTTCCTGTATTTGGTGTGGAGCAGGTGGTGGGATTTCTCACCCAGCGGTTCCTTGAGAAATTCCCTGTATATCTGATCGATGAACGGGTTCTCGTGGGATTTTCGCTTCGGCAGCCGTTTATCCTCTTCGTAGATCGCCATGGCCCGTTTACCCCTGATCTCCCAATTGGTGGGGATCGGCTGTCCGCCGCCGCCGATGCAGCCCCCGGGGCAGCACATGATCTCGATGAAATGATAGGGACTGGCGCCGGCCTTGATTTCATCCATGATCTTCGCCGCGTTGGCGAGGCCATGGCCGACGGCGACTTTCACATCGAGATCGCCGACCTTGACCGTGGCGGCCTTGATGCCTTCCATTCCGCGGACCTGTTGGAAGTCCACAGAGGGCAGCGCGCTTTTTGTGACCACTTCGTACACCGTACGGAGGGCCGCCTCCATCACGCCGCCGGTGTTGGCGAAGATGGTGGCCGCACCGGTCGATTCGCCCAGCGGATCGTCGAAATCCTCATCCGCGAGTTGCAGGATATTGATGCCGGCCGTCTTGATCATACGGGCGAGCTCACGCGTGGTGAGAACCACGTCGACGTCCCGGTACCCGCTGTCGCACATTTCCGGGCGTTCGCATTCATACTTCTTGGCGGTGCAGGGCATGATGGATACGGAGAATATCTTCTCGGGGGCGACGCCGGCCTTTTCTGCGAGGTAGGTCTTGGACAGCGCGCCGAACATCTGCTGCGGCGACTTGCAGGTGGACAGATGGTCAAGCAGTTCGGGATAGAAGTGCTCGATGTACTTGATCCATCCGGGGCTGCAGGAAGTGATCATCGGCAGCGCGACCTTTTCGCCCTTGAGCGCCTTGCCGACCCTCTTGAGCAGCTCGTGGCCCTCCTCGATGATGGTGAGATCGGCGGTGAACTGGGTGTCAAACACGCGGTCGAAGCCGAGTGTGCGGAGGCCCGCGACCATCTTGCCCGTGACTGCATGACCGGGTTCGAGGCCGAACTCTTCACCGATGGCGGCGCGAACGGCGGGCGCCGTCTGCACGACGACGAACTTGTCCGGATCCGCCAGGGCGTTCCAAACCTTCTGAGTGTCGTCCTTTTCCACGATGGCGCCCACCGGACATGCCGCGGCGCACTGGCCGCAATTGACGCAGGCCACTTCGGCCAGACCGGAGTCGAAGGCAGGGCCGACGGTCGTGGCGAAGCCCCGTTTGCTCGGGAACAGGATGCCGACCTTCTGGACTTCCTGACAAACGGAGACGCAGCGGCGGCACAGGATGCATTTTGATGAGTCGCGGCGGAGCGCAGGTGAGGATTCGTCGACGATCACGGGGGATTTCGCCCCCTGATAGGGGATGTCGCGGATGCCGAGCTGGTTCGCCAGAGCCTGAAGCTCGCAGTTAAGGTTCCGGGCGCAGGTGGGGCAGTTCATTTCGTGATTGGAGAGCAGCAGCTCGACGGTCAGTTTGCGGGCTTCGCGGGCAAGCGGGGAGTTGGTCTGCACGACGAGACCCTCGGCCGCCGGAAATGCACAGGAGGCCAACAGGTTGCGCTGCCCCTTCACTTCCACGCAGCAAACGCGGCACGCACCGATGGCCTGCACGTCTTTGAGGTAGCAAAGCGTCGGTATGTGGATGTTCAGCTGTTGCGCGGCCTGGAGTACGGTTGTTCCTCTTTCCACCGTCACATCCTTGCCGTCGATGTTAAGGGTTACCCTATTTTCTGCCATTTTTTTCACCTCTCGTCTTACGGCCGGGCGGGCAACGCCCGGCGGTGTTTTATGCCGCGTTGTGCGGGACGCCGCCGTTGCCCTGCGAATCATCCCTGGTGGAAAAGTTTTCGGTTTCACCGTCAACGGTGTAAGCGATGTCGAAGATGACGCCTGGATTGGTGGCGATCACAATCTGCAGCGTTTCGTTGATATCGCCAAAGGGCGGCCTGTCGATATGATCCAGAACCATCCTGACGCAGACCTTGGTGCCTTTGCCGGGTGCGGAGGTCACCACCAGACTTCCGCCCGCCTGTTCGGCGGTTTCCCTCAGCATCGGCAACCCGAGGCCGACTTTGCTCCTCTCCTTCTTTGTCGTGTAGAAGGGATCGAGGGCACATTTCAACTCATCTTCCGTCATTCCCTTGCCGTCATCGACAATGGTGATGGTCACGCTATTTGCTGTACTGTCCTCCCTGATACCGAGGGAGACGTTTCTTGCCCCGGCCCGTGTGGAGTTTTCCACGATGTCGAGGATGTGCATGGCAAGGTCGGGCATCGTCATTGGATCAGATACTCCCT
>JAKAFS010000169.1 GCA_021817825.1 Deltaproteobacteria bacterium
CACGGGAACGTACGCAGTCCCTCGGGGAGGAAATCGCAAACAGCGTCAGCCATGGTGTCGGCTTGCTGGCGGCGGTTGCCGCCGCTCCTGTTCTTGTTCTTTCCGCAGTCCGGCATGACGGCGCAGCGCGAATTGCAGGCGCGAGCGTCTTCGCGGCGGCAATGGTGCTGCTGTACCTTGCATCCACGCTCTACCACGCGTTGCCGAGGAATCGTGCCAAGCGGGTATTCCAGGTTCTTGACCACGCGGCGATCTTCCTCATGATCGCCGGCACGTATACGCCGTTTACCCTCGGTGTGCTTCGCGGTACGTGGGGGTGGACGCTGTTAGGGATCGTGTGGGGTTTGGCCCTTGCCGGTGTCGTACTTACGGCGGCAGGAGGGGTACGGTATCCGAAACTCACGACGTGGCTGTATCTTGCCATGGGCTGGCTCATCCTTATCGCGGTAAAGCCGTTGTGGCTCCGAATGCCGTCGGAGGGTCTGCTCTGGCTATCGGCAGGCGGCATCGCATATACGATGGGAGTGGTGTTCTATGCGGCCAAGCGGGTCCGATACAGCCACTTTGTCTGGCACCTGTTCGTTATCACGGGCACCGCGTGTCATTTTATCGCGGTGCTGCGGTTCGCGGCCTAGCGGCCTGCCGTCAGAAGCTCTGCTTCGTCGTAACGAGGAACTGCACCTTGCTGATCGTCGGATCGCCGTCCAACGGATACGCCAGGTCGAGGTGGATGACGTTTCCCAATCCCGACCGGGTAACTCCGAGCCGGAGACCGACCCCGACGTTCCGCAGGACGCCGGGGTCCGGCGATTTCGCGAAGCCCCCGCCCCAGGCCCTCCCCATGTCGTAGAAGGCCGCCCCTCCGATGCGGACCAGCCGGAAGGGATACAGGGAAGAGTAGTATCGCCCCTCCAGCGTGAAAAGGGCGCTCCTGTCCCCGGCCTGGTACCGGAGCGGATATCCGCGCAAGCCGTTTTCCCCGCCGAGCCCCAGCTCGTGGTCCTGGTCGAGGTTTACTCCCCGGCGGCCGGACAGCAAGGAGAAGAGGAGCCACGATTCCGACAGGCGCAGGTACAGGCGACTGTTGGCGCCCAACGTCGTGTCGCGCATCGACCCGCTCTCGACCCGGCCGTTTGCCGCGGTATCCACGAGCACGACCGAGGTGTCCGTGGTCCGGAAGCTTGTTCCGAACAGGCCGCCGAAGAGGACCGACTCGCGGTCGGCGCCGAAGCGGTCACTCGAGTACCCCAGCGACGCGTTAAAACGGGTCCCCAGGGAGAAATCCTCGGTCCGCTCGATCTGGTCGCGATTTTTCGCCTCCTCGAATTCGTCTTCCGCGATCTCGATGCCGATCCATGGATACGCCAGGACCCGATCGGTCGGGACGGGGTCGGAAGGAAGGGTTTCCGGCGCGATCGAAAAACGCGATTCGTCCCGGACGAATCCGATCCTGTAGCGCTTGACCCAGCGGCCTTTCAGGCCTTTCGACCACCCCCCCCAGACGTTCCGTTTCTTCGCATGCGTCTGGAACGTCCTTGCAACGCCTGCGCGCCCGAAGAGGGTGTCCACCCGTACGTCGTCCACGAAACTTCCGCCGGCGGCCGTTCGGGTGGTGAGGGCGTAAAAAGGCCGCTCGAGGAGGGCGCTCCGCTTTCGCCTGTCGCTGTTCTCGGCGAAGAACAGCTCGGTCCGAAGCCGGCTGCCGCCGATGTGCGCCGAATCGATTTGCACGCTGTCCGAGGTCCGGTCCGGTGTCGAGGAACGCGCGATGCTGATCCCGACGCCCGTCCCGAAAAGATTCATCTCCGCGAAGTCGATGCCGGTCGTGTTCGCGCCTCCCTGCCGCTTGAAGGAAATCCCGGGCCTCAGGGTCCAAACGTCGCGGGTGAGGACCTCGACGGTGACGCGGCCATCGTGGAATGCGATCGGCCGGATCCGGGCGTCGTAGAAATACCGGTTCGACCGCAGGATCCTCTCCGATTCATCGAGAACGCGCCTGTCGTATGCGTCCCCGGGCCGGAAGAGGAGCTGGTGCCGGATCAGCCACGGGCGTGTCTTGACGTGGAGCCTGTTCGTCAGGCGAAAGAGCCAGTTGTCTTCCCTGGGATCGGAGATGTCGAAGATGTTCTCGTTGAGGATGACGATCTCGCCGATGACCGCGCCGCCGGCCGCCAGTTCCTCATCGGACGGAAGCCGTTCCTCCGGAGCGTTCGACGGGAGCGGCCCTTCGGCAGGCATTGTCAGGGCAGGGGATGTGTTGTCCGAACCCGCCTGGACGGCGCCGACGGTTGCGACCGCCTGCATGAAGAACACGAGACAGAGCAAGCCCGCGCGGCCGACTTGGCGCGCAAGAACCTTCGATGGAGGGATTTCAGGGGGCAGGCAGGGAGGATACCAGGTCCTCCGGGCAACCGGAGACTCCATCATGGTTTTATATTAATATAAAAATACACCGATCACGGTGGCAGGAACCGGCAGCCATGAGTCATCCGATGACCCTGTCGCAACGCGTCGCCATAGCCCGCGGGGACGAGCCGGCCGACCTGGTGCTGGCGAACGTCCGTCTCATCGACGTCCTTTCCGGGAGTATCGAGCCAACCGCGATCGCCATCGCCGGGCCGCTGGTCGTCGGCGTCGGGGGTTCCTATCGGGGGCGGGAGACGATCGATCTCGAGGGCCGTTACGTGTGCCCCGGCCTGATCGACGCCCATGTCCACCTGGAAAGCGCCATGGTGCGGCCCCGGGAGTATGCCCGCGCCGTCGTACCCCGTGGGGTGACGACGGTCATCACGAACCCTCATGAAATCGCCAATGTCCTCGGCATCGAGGGGATACGTTTCATGATGGAAGACGCGGAGCGGGCATCGATGGATGCCTTCGTGATGGTCCCCTCCTGCGTGCCCGCGACCCGCATGGCGACCTCCGGCGCCGTCCTTGCGCTTGCCGACATCAAGCCGCTCCTGGCGGAACCGCGCGTGATCGGCCTCGGGGAGGTCATGGACTTCCACGGGGTCGTCGCAGGCGATGCGCGGCTGCTCATGGAAATCGACGCCTTCCATGGGCATCCGATCGACGGTCACTGCCCGGGACTGGGCGGCAAGGCCCTGAACGCCTACCTTGCGGCCGGGATCACTTCCGACCACGAGTGTACGGAGTCCGGAGAGGCCGAGGAGAAGCTTCGCCGGGGGATGAAGATATTCATCCGTGAAGGGAGCGCCGCCCGCAACCTGAAGGCCCTGCTGCCGGTGATCACCCCTGCCAATGAGCGCCGGCTCTGTTTCTGTACCGATGACCGTCAGCCTCGTGACCTGCTGGAGGAAGGATCGATCGATCACCTGGTCCGGGAAGCCATCGCAGGGGGGATCCCCCCGATCACGGCCATCCGGATGGCCACGTTGAATCCCGCGGAACATTTCCGCCTTCACGACCGCGGCGCCGTCGTCCCCGGCCGGCGCGCCGACCTGGTGGTATTTCGCGACCTTGCCGTGCCCGTACCCGAGAGGGTCTACCAGGGGGGTATCCTGGTTGCGCTGGACGGAGGAATGGTTCCATCGGCAGGGGGGAGGGAAGCGACGGAACTTCCCCCCGGAGTCCGGGAAACCGTTTTTCTGGATTGGT
>JAKAFS010000170.1 GCA_021817825.1 Deltaproteobacteria bacterium
TTGCCACAACACCTTCGGCCTGGCCGTGGCCAACACCCTGGCCTGCGTCGAGGGCGGCGCCGACGAGATCGATGCGGTGATCAACGGCTACGGCGACGAGGCGGGCAACGCCTCCCTGGAAGAGTGCGTGGTGGCGCTGGAAGCCCTCTACGGGATCGACACGGGATTGAATATGGGCCTCCTCAAGAAGTACTCGGAGATGGCGATCGAGAAGGGCCGGGTCATGATCCAGCCCCACAAGGCGATCGTCGGCGAGAACGCCTTCATGCGCCCCATGTACGTCTGGGCGGGGATCAACATGGCCAAGGAGTCCTGGATGCTGCACGAGCCGCTGAGCCCCGAGTTCGTGGGAACCCATTCGACGGTTTGCTTCGGGCCGGAGGGGAGCCTCGACGATGCGCCCATCGAGCTGAAGCTCAAGGAAGCGGGGATTCCCTACACCCCCGCGGATATCGTCCGGGTGCGCGAGGCCGTCTGGGATCTGCTCAAGGCGGAAAAGACGGTCAAGATCCGCCGCCCCTACGTGAGCGAGGCGGATTTCGAAGCCCTGCTCCGCAAGGTCATGGGCAAGTAATCGGCTGCTTTTCGCGCAACTGGCGAATGGGTGTTTTGGATAGGCAAGGGTGTATCAGCTTCGGCTGAGAGGTTTTTCCGGTCCCTCCCTTCACGAGAGGGAGGGACCTTTTTTGTATGGCTGCGAAAGCCGGAGATGGCAGCCTAAAAGATTAAATTTCATGCGGTGATGAGCCGCCCAGATATTGCCTAACCACCGGGAACGTCGATCAAGCGACGGACCCTTGGCAAGGCTGCCGGAAGGAGGCAGGATGTACTCATACACAGCGTTGAAGCTGTCGCAGGAAGGGGCGATGAAGGTGCTGGAGACCGCCGTCGCCGGGGCCAAGGAGACCGGACGTCCGGTGAGCGTCGCCGTCGTCGATGAAGGGGGGCATCTGATGGCCTTCACGAGGACCGATGATGCGGAGCTGTACTCGATCCAAATCGCGATCGCCAAGGCCCGCAGCGCCGCCTTGACCCGCTGCCCGACGGGCAAGAAAAGTCCCACGGGCAACGAGCGGAGCGATCACCATGCCCTGGCGATCACCCTTGCGGCGGGGACCGATTCCTTCGTCAGCATCGGCGGCGGCGCCCCGATTTTCATCCAGGGCAAGGTCGTCGGCGGCGTATCGGTCAGCGGCGCGGGCAACAACGACGAAAAGATCGCCAAGGCTGCCGGGGAGATTCTCAACCAATAGCCGGATCATGAGGGCTTCGGACAGGTGGTGAACATTCCGGAAGTAAGGGGAGGACAAAACAACTAAAGGAGGAAAAATGAAGAAGGTACGATTTCTGAAGTGGTTGTTGAGTGTGTGTCTGGTGTTGCTGTGGACGGCGCCGTCCATGGCGCAGGTCATTACCCTGAGACTGGCCGACCAGAATCCGGCCACTGGCTGGGGACCGGTTCATGCCATGCAGCCCTGGGCCAAGAAGGTCGAGGAAGCGACGAAGGGCAAGGTTAAGATCGATATCTTTGCCTCGCAGACCCTGGCCAAAGGGCCGGACATCCGCAATGCCGTCAAGTCCGGTGTGGCGGACATCGGATTTTGCTTCCACGGCTACTGGCCGGACCTGACCCCTCTTTACGACGTGGTCACGCTCCCCTCGCTGCCTCCCCGCAGCGCCGAGAAGGGCAGCGAGATGGCCTGGAAACTCTATGAAAAGTTTCCGGCGATGCAGAAGGAATTCAGTGACGTCAAACTCCTCAACCTCTGGACCAGCCCGCCGCGGTTCATCTTGACGACGAAAAAGCAGGTGAAGACCCTGGAAGACCTGAAGGGGTTGAAGATCCGGATCTCCGGCGGTCCGCCGACGGAACAGATGAAGGCCTTCGGCGCCGTGCCGGTGCTGATGCCGGGCACGGAAATCTACCAGGCCCTGGAAAAGGGCGTGCTCGATGGCACGGATGCCAGCTGGGAAGCCATTCAGTCCTTCCGCTTCTACGAAGTGGCCAAGTACTATACCTTCACTTCCCTTTCTTCGACCAATTTCTCGCTGGTCATGAACAAGGATAAATGGGAGAGCCTGCCCAAGGACGTTCAGGCCGCGATCATGAGCGTCTCCGGGTTGGAGGGGTCCAAGTTCTTCGGGAAAAACTGGTACGACACCGTGGAAACCTCCGCCATCGCGGATATCAAAAAGGGCGGCCATCAGATGATCACCTACACGATGCCCAAGGCGGAAAACGACCGGTTGAGAAAAGCGACGGAATTCATCTGGAGCTCCTGGGTGAAGAAACTGGAAGCCAAGGGAATCAAGGATGCCCAGCCGGTACTCAATGCCTATATGGATATGCTGAAGTAGGAGGGCCCGGAAGGGTTGGGAACATCCCTTTCCCCGGCAGTCTGCTGCCTGCCGCGGCTGGCCGCAAAGGGCAACAGACATGCCGGGGATCTTTGAGTTCGTTCGTACCGAAGAGGAGTAACCGCGTGCGGGGAAAATTTCCACCCCTGTCGGGATCAGGGAGGGGAATATTCGTCTGCCGCTGCTGGGGAGGCTTGACAGTGATGCAGAAATTATTGGCCCGTTGCGAAACGGGGATGCTTTATGTGGGCTGCTTCTCGACCTTTGTCATGATGCTCTTGACCACGGCCGATACGGTGGTGCGGTATCTGTTCAGCAGTCCGATCATCGGCGCCTATGAGTTGACGACGAACTATCTGATGGTCTCCGCCATCTTTCTATCCGTCGCCTACGGCTACCGCGGCGGCGCCTACATTCGGGTGACCTTTTTGACGGACCGCCTGCGGGGCAAAGTCAAGACGGCTATCTACTTTTTTGTCCAGATCGTTTCCACCGTCTATGGGTTCATGCTCGTCATCGCCACGATTCAGCAGGTCAAGCGCATCTATTCCGATCATACGGCCTTGAGCAGCATCGATATTCCGCTCTGGCCGGCCTATGTCATCGTGCCGGTGGGCCTCTTCTTCATGTCGCTGCTGATGCTGCTCGATCTGCGGAAGGTGAAGGCAGGGAAGTCGTCTCTCTTCCAGGACGATGCCCCCGAGTCCTGATTCGATCACATACTCCATTCACGAGGATCAATCAATGTCTCAAGAACTGTTGTTCATCCCCTTTGTGGTCATGGTCGTCTCCCTGCTGATCGGGATTCCCATCGCCTTTTCTCTGGCCGGCGCCGGGATCGTCGGGGTCTACATGATCACCGGGAGTTGGAAGGTGGTGTTCGGGATTCTCCAGACCGCGCCTTTCAGCATGGTGGCGGACTACACCCTGACCACGATCCCCATGTTCATCCTCATGGCCTACTTCTCCTCCTCCAGCGGCCTGGCCCGCGACCTCTTCAAGGCCGGCGCCGACTGGCTCTCCCATATCCGGGGCGGTCTTGCGGTGGCCACCGTTTTTGCCTGCGGGATTTTC
Source organism: Deltaproteobacteria bacterium (assembly GCA_021817825.1). Classification (GTDB taxonomy): domain Bacteria; phylum Desulfobacterota; class Syntrophia; order Syntrophales; family UBA5619; genus JAKAFS01. The sequence goes on from JAKAFS010000170.1 coordinate 3,433, forward strand.
GGCGCCATGTCCGGCTCCAGCTCGGCGGCCGCTTCGGTCATGTCGGCGATCGCCTACCCGGAAATGCGGCGCCACGGCTATTCGGAACAACTGGCCGCCGGCCCCGTGGGCATCGGCGCCACGCTGGACATCCTGATTCCGCCGAGCGTCGGCATGGTCGTCTACGGGAGAACCACCCAGCCCT
>JAKAFS010000085.1 GCA_021817825.1 Deltaproteobacteria bacterium
CGATCTCCTTTTTGAACGCCCTACAAAACGGTCTCTCGGGGAAATAAGGGAGCTGTCCCCCTATTCATCCGCCGGCATGGGGATGTGAAAAAGCTGTTTGAGCACTTCGTCGAAATAATCGGGCAGGTAACGGTTCCAGAGCTTGATCGGCAGTTCACCCAGTTCGCGCTGGCTCGAAGCCGGAAAGGTGAAGAGATACTCCATCAGACACTGGATGTTCCTGGCCAGCGGTCCCCGGTAGGGCTGGTAGAGCCGTTGTTCGATGATCCGGTCCTCGTGGATGGACCGGCCGATTTCGCTCTCCAGCAATTCCTGATAGGTGGAAAGGATGATCTCCAACAGGACCTCTTCCTCCCCGGAACGGACGAACTTCGCAAAGGCCCTTTCCGCTTCTTCCGGAGCGCACCCTCTGGCCTCCATGAGGTCGAGCAGCCCTTTTCCCAGGGGACGGGCGAGGATGTCCTCCCTAAGAGGCCGGTAACGGACGATCAAGTTGGTCGCGTTGTACCGGCCGAGGTGCCTTTCCTCCTCCACAATCTCGCAAGCGGGCAGCCGATCGATCAGTTCGGTCAGACGCCATTGTTCGGTCTCTTCCAAGATCACTTTCATGCCGGCAACATCGTTGATCGGCAAGGCTTTCTCCACCCCCTCGATGGGCCGTTTTCCCTGAAAATCCATCAGCAGGCGGTTCTCCGCCCGGAGAAACTCTTCGGTCATCTCCTCGGGCGTCGTCAACAGGGATTCCCGCGGGATGCCCAGCAGCTGAGCCCGTTCATCGGCCAGGGCATCGGCATGCCCTTTGATGGTCGTAAAAATCCGGTCGATGATCCGCCGGGCGCTCTTTTCCGCCAGGCGCCGGACGCGCTTGATCCGGCTCGTTCCGATATACTCCGTCCGGCCGCAACGGCTTCGGAAATAGAGGGTTCCGTGAAAGGGGGTCTCGCGGTAGAAACGGCCGGGGGTCAGACGGTAGTCCCGGACCAGTTCGTCGATCCGTTCATTGCAGTAAGGGGGGTCGATCACCAAGGCGTCCTTGAGATCCCCCTTGACCCGGACCGGACGGCTGGAGAACGGCTCGCCGTGCAACCCCGCAAAGACCTGCCCGGCGAACTGCGCCAGATAACGGGAAACATAAACATGATTGAAATGGACGAGCCCCGTGAGCAGTTCCGCATCGGCAGGACGCGCCTCGTCATACATCCAGCGGCGGATGACATCGCAAAGCGCGTCCCGATGCAGAAAGCTGCTGATCGTGATCATGGCTGCAAATCTATCTTTCGATATAATTGAGCAGCTGCCGCCGTTCGCCCTGGAGAAACCGTCGTAGGTTCTCCTCGATGATCGGCAGGACCTGCTGCGTGTAGATGTCGCTCATCCCGCCGACATGGGGCGAGATGATCACGTTTTTGGCCTTCCAGAGCGGGTGGTCGGCCGGCAACGGCTCGACGGGCAGGGCGTCCAGGGCGGCGCCGGCAATCCGTCCGGCGTTCAGGGCGGTCAGCAGGGCCTCCTCATCCACCAGTTCCCCCCGGGCAATGTTGATCAGGTATGCGGTCGGTTTCAGGGAGGCGAGCACCTTGGCCCCCACGATCTTGTAGGTCTCGGGCGTCGCCGGCGCCGTCACGACCAGGTAGTCGACCCTGCCCGCCACTTCGGCCAGTTTTTCCGGCAGATACCAGCCATCGACGGAGGCGATCTGCCGCGGGAAAAGATCGATTCCCAGGACCGTCATCCCGAAGGCCTTGCACTTGTCGGCCACCGCCTCGCCGATCACCCCCATCCCCAGGATCCCGACCTGCTTGTCCAGCAGAAGCTTGCCGGGCCAGCGTTCCCAGCGCTGTCGCTCCTGGTTGCGGACGACGGCGGGAAAGTCCTTGTTGAGGGCCAACATCAGCAGGAGCGCCGTTTCGGACATCTGGGGCCCGTGGATTCCGCGGCTGGAGGTGATGATCACCTCCTTGCGGAGCGAAGGGCGTTCGAGGATGTAGTTGACCCCCGCGGACAGGACCTGGATCCACCGGAGCCGGACCGCCCGCTTGAGCAGATCGTCGGCGACGCGGAAGATGGTCACGAGGACCTCCATTTTCTCGCAATGGGGGCCGATATCGGCCTCGCTCGTCACCGCATGGATCTCGAGTTCCGGAAACTTCGCCTGGAGTTCCCTCTTGAGGTTTTCCGCATCCCAGTCCGCAACCAGAACGTACATCGCACCCCCTTTGTCGCTCTACAGAATGATGATCTCCTTGGGCGTCTTGTGCAGACATTCGCTGACGCCCCTTTCCTCGATCAGGTAGTTGCCGCAGCAGGTCGTCCAGACGCGCTTCGTCTTGGCGACCGGATGGAGGGCCAGGTTCATCCCGGCCGCAAGAAGCATCGTTTCTTCCGGGCGGATGGCCGGCTTCTCGACCAGGTCGTACCCCTCGCCGTGGGCGTAGAGCCTGCCTTCCGGGGCATATCCGCGACTTTCGAGAAAGGCGTTGTTCGCCTCCCAGATCGCCTTCGGAGCCGCCCCGGGCTTCATCATGCGAAGGTTCAATGCCTCGGCCTCGAGGACGACGGCAAAAGCGTCTTTGATCTCCGGCGCGGGCTCGCCCAGGGAAAAGGGACGGGCAATCTCGGTGTAGAAGCCGCCGGGACCGTTCCCCTCGATGAGGACCACGACGTGATCCCTTTCCTTGAGAACCCGGTTCATGAAATGGCGCTGGTTGAAGCCCGTCGGCTCGCCGGGCGGGTAAGAGCAGGCCAGGAGCTGCAACCGTTCGCACCCCATCTTGGTGCAGACGTAGTGGGCCTCGGCAAAGATGTCGAGTTCCCTTATCCCGGGTCGGATGCAGGTTTTCAGGTGGGCCAGGGCCCGGTCCTGGAGGGCAGCGGTCTCACGGAGCAGCGCGATCTCCTCGGGGGATTTGATCACCTTGATGCGGTCGATGGCATCGGTGGCATCGACAAACCGCGCTCCCGGCAAGTGGCGCGTCAGATATTCATAAAAGGGGACGGAGAAGAAGGCCCGGCCGACCATACCGATCACGGCGTTTTTCTTCTCCGTAAGGACGCCGACGGCAAGCTCCGCGTCGAAGTCTTCCGTATAGTTCAAAGAGGGGTAGTAGGGCGCCCCGAGCCGTTTTTTCACGCCCCGCAGGGCCCAGGGCTTCGGTCCCGGTTCGGCGGGAGGGCTGCTGGTGATGGTGGTCATCTCGTCGTCGAGGGGAAAGATGACCGTAAAGGGATAGCTGTGGCGCGCCGGAAGGTCGGTAAACCACTTGACGTAGCCGCCGAAGTATTCCTCGTCGTTACGCAAGAGCAGGTAATCGACGCCCGCCTCCTTCATCCAGGCCCGGGCCGCGGCCCAGCGCCGTTCCAATTCCTCCGTCGAGATGGAGGTCACCAGCCGATCTTTGGGGTCTTCCGTCATGCCTGCTCTCCTTTCCCAATCCACGTCGCAACCATACTAAAATCCCTGGCCGAAGGCGAGATTTTTTTGAGTAATTCCATCTCCCTTCGAGAACTTTCCTATTGACCTAGGAGGGGAGATTCTTTACAGTTCTTGACACCGGTGGAGCGACGGCGGACAGGGCTTCCGGCCGAAGCGAGCGGAATTCCCGAAGCCGTCTCCGGCCGGGGGCTGCGACAGGGCGTCATCCCTTCACGAAACCGGAGGGTCCATGGACCTGGAGACGGAAGTCTTGATCATCGGCGGCGGCGCGACGGGGGCGGGCATCGCCAGGGATCTGGCCCTGCGCGGCATCCCCTGCCTCCTCGTGGAGAAGGGCGACTTCACCTCCGGCGCCTCGGGCCGCAACCAGGGCCTCCTCCACAGCGGCGGCCGGTACGCCGTGAACGACCCGGAAGCGGCCCGGGAATGCATCTCCGAAAACCGCATCCTCCGGCGAATTGCCCCACACTGCATCGAAGCCACAGGGGGACTCTTCGTCTCCCTGCCCGAAGACGGGGCTGCCTACCGTTCCTCCTTCATCGCCGCCTGCGAGGCGGCCGGCATCGACACCCTGTCGCTGACTCCCCACGAGGCCCTGTCGTTGGAGCCCCGGCTCAACCCCCTGCTCCTCGGCGCCGTCCAGGTCCCCGACGGCGCGATCGATCCCTTTCTCCTCGTCGTCGAAAACGCCCGGGACGCCGAGTCCCGCGGGGCCAAGGTCCTGCTCCACACGGAGGTCACGGGACTGATCCGCGACGGCGGCAGGATCGCCGGGGTCAGGGTCCGCGACGGAATCACCCGCGGGACATATGCCATCGCGGCCCCCTGGGTGATCAACGCCACCGGCGCCTGGGTGAATCGGATCCTCGGCATGGCGGGGCAAAAGATCGGCATCGCCCTTTCCAAGGGTTCCATGCTGATCACCAACACCCGTCTCAGCGAGCGGGTCATCAACCGCTGCCGGCCGCCGGCCAGCGGCGACATCGTCGTCCCGAACGACACGGTCTCCATTCTCGGCACGACCTCCGGAAGGGCCGAGGATCTGGAGCATATCGAGGTGACCCCGGAGGAGGTCGCCTTTCTCGTCGAGGAGCTTTCCCAAATGATCCCCGCCGTCGCGGGCGAGCGCTTCACCCGGGCCTACGCGGGCGTGCGCCCCCTCGTCCAGGCGAAGGCGGGCGACGACGACCGGGCGATCAGCCGCGGCTTTACCCTCATCGACCACGCGAAAAGCGACGGCCTGGCGGGACTGGTCACGATCACCGGCGGGAAACTCATCACCTACCGCCTCATGGCGGAAAAGACCGTCGATTTTCTCTGTGAGCGAATGGGACTCCATGTGCCCTGCGTCACCCACGTCCAGCGCCTCCCCGGGGCCGGCTTGAGCAACGCCTTGAAAGACCGCCTCCTGCGACTGCGCCGCCAACACCCCGCCGCCCGGGGAGAGATCCTTTGCGACTGCGAACTGGTCCCGAAAGAGGCCGTCGATGCCCTCCTCAGAGAGGGAAAGGTGCGCGATTTTCAAGACGTCCTCCACCGCACCCGGCTGGCCAAGGGGACCTGCCAGGGCGGGTTTTGCGTCTACAGGCTTCTGGGGCTCCTGAATGAATTGAAAATGGGAGAGAGAAGGGGCTCCAACCGCATCCTGCGCGATTTTCTCGAAGAGCGGTGGAAAGGAATCCGCCCCGTTCTTTGGGGGACCTCTCTGAAGGAAGAAGAGCTGATCGAATCGATCTACAAGGGGCTTTTCAACCTCGGCCCGGAAAAGACCGGACCTGCCGGCGGAGGCGCCCCATGAAACGCTGGGACCTGATCGTCATCGGCCTGGGACTGGCGGGGTTGACCGCCGCCCGGACGGCGCTCGCCCGGGGGGCCCGGGTTCTCATCTGCGGCCGGGGGATCGGTTCGCTGGCCCTCTTCGGCAACTCGATCGACCTTTTGGGGGAGATTCCGCCGGGGGCCGACCTGGAAGCGGGGATTGCCAAGAAGATCGCCGCCGAGCCCGGTCATCCCTATGCCCGGGTGGGTTGGACGGGGATTGCCGCGGCCCTTACGGCCTTCCGGGAGCTCTTTTGCCCTCCCTACGCCTTCGCCCCCGTAGGCGAGGGAAACAGCCTCGTCCCCACCGGCGCCGGAACGCTGCGCCCCACCTACCTGCTGCCCATCACCATGACCGCCGGCGCGGGCCTGGCCGCCGAAGAGACGCTGATCGTCGGTTTGCGCGGCTTCAGGGATTTCCAGGAAAATACGGTCGCCCTGCACCTGCGCTGTCGCGGGGTGAACATTGCCCTGCCCCGTTATGGCCTCGAGGGGCTGTCGGCCCTGGCCCTGGCGCGCCTCATGGACGAACCGTCTTTTAGGGAGAGCCTCGGCGCGGCCATCCGCCGCCAGATGGCCGGGGAAAGGCAAATCGGCCTGCCGGCGGTCCTGGGCCTCAAGCAGCCGGCAACGGTCCTGAAAACCCTCGAATCGATCACGGGCGCCCGGATCTTCGAGATTCCGATGCTCCCGCCGTCGATCCCCGGGATACGGATCTTTCACCGCTTCCGGGAGGAATTGATTGCCAAAGGGGCCACCTTCCTGATGGGCCATCCCGTCGCCAAAGCCGAGATCAAGAACGGCCGCTGCACCGGGATCGTCGTCCAAAACCTGCCGCTTTCGACCCTCCATCAGGCGGATCAGGTCATCCTGGCGACGGGACGCTTTTTGGGCGGGGGACTGCAAGCCGACCGGGAACGGATCAGCGAGCCCCTCTTTGCCCTCCCCGTCCATCAGCCGGCCGGACGCGGAGAGTGGTTCCGGGAACGGTTCTTCCACCGGGAAGCCCATCCGGTTCACAGCGCAGGGATTCTTACCGATGCCCGGCTCCGGCCAAGGGACGAAAAGGGCAAGGTCCTTCTGGCGAACGTCCGGGTGGCCGGTTCGATCCTGGCCCATCACCAGGCCATCGACGAGCATTCCCGGGAAGGGATCGACATCGCCACGGGATTCAGGGCGGCCGAGGAGGCGCTGGCCCCATGACGCCGTCCGCTCGCTCCCCCCATCCGCCCCTGCGTTCCCTCCCGGACCTCTGCGTCCGCTGCGCCACCTGCATGGCCGTCTGTCCCGTCTCCCGGGTCACGCCGCGCTTTCCCGGTCCCAAACAGGCCGGTCCCGGGGCGCAGCGGTTCCGTTTAGCCGCCGAAGCCTCGGTGGACGACTGGATCGAACTCTGCACCGCCTGCCGGCTCTGCGACACCGTCTGCCCCGCCGGGGTGCCCATCTCGGAGCTGAACCTGATGGCCAAGGCCAAATTCCTGGACGAACGGGGCCGATCCTTACGGGACTGGCTCCTGGTCCGGAGCGACTGGTTCGGCGAGTTCGCCGCCCGCTTCTCCCGGATCGTCAACCCCCTCATGAAAAACCGCGCCGTCCGGTGGCTCCTCGACGCGCTGCTGGCGATCGACCGGCGCCGGGAGCTCCCCCAGTACGAATCTCCCACCTTCCGGCAGTGGTTCCGCCGCCGTCCCGTGGCCGTCGATGCCGATCGGCGGCCGCGGATCGCCTACTTCTACGGCTGCTTCACGAACACGAACGAAGTCGCCGTAGGCAAGGCCGCCGTCGTCCTCCTCGAAGCCTACGGCTTTTCGGTGACCGTTCCCCCTCAGCGCTGCTGCGGCATTCCGCGCCTCGGCGTCGGAGACCTTTCGGGCGCCCGAACGATGGGACGCCGGAACCTCGAACTGCTCCTGCCGACGGTCCGGGAAGGGGTCGATATCCTCTTTTCCTCCACCAGTTGCGGCCTCATGCTCCGCCACGAATACGGACCGCTCCTCAACCTCGCAGGGGCCGAAGAACTGGCCGGGCGACTCTTCGACATCTGCCAGTACCTTCTCGGGATGCACGAGGAGAAGCGCACCGCCGTCCGGTTCCGGCCGGCCCCCCTCCGGGTCGCCTATTTCGCCCCCTGCCACCTCAAGTCCCTGAACATCGGCCTTCCGGCCCTGGAACTCCTCCGCCTCGTCCCGGAACTGGAGGTGACCCTGATCGCAGCGGAATGCTGCGGCCTGGGCGGGCTCTACGGTTTCAAAAAGGAAAAGTTCTCCATCACCGAGGAGATCGGCCGAGATCTCGCCCGGGAAGTCGCCCGGCTGAACCCCGAGCTCATCCTCACGGACTGCGAGGGCTGCCGAATGCAGCTTCGCCACCTGACGGGCCGCAAGGTCCTCCATCCCCTCCAACTCCTCTGCGCCCAACTGCCCTGAGCCATCCGCATGCCCGAGGACCGACCCGGGCCATTCGTGAATGATGGAAGATGCCGTCGTTACTTCAATTTTATCGTCGATGGACATTTGGAACGGGAAAGGGTATAGTGACTCCCCGCTGCCTGAAAAACTTATTGCATCCGCCCGTGGTTAGTACTATTAAGCGCCTGGCAATCGGCAGTGAAAAGATGACCTTGCCTCGCCGCTGAAAGATCGGACGAAACGCCGAAGCATGGTTCCCTTCAGGCGGCCGCGCGGCTCCACAGCAGGCTGCCGAAGGGTTCAATAATTTGAGAAGAGGTTATGACAAAATTGGTTTGGACAAAATTGGTATTGGTTTTGACATTGTTTTGTGGATCCACCCTGCTTTCACCTGTTCCGTCCTCCCTCCTGTTTGCGGCAACGGTTCCCGATAAAAACGCCTCCGCCCCCGAATGGAACAAGGGGATGGATTACCTGGAGGCCATGCTCACGAGCAAGGAGACGGCCTTCGATGCCCAAAAGGTGGCGGGCCTGCTCGATTTCGTGACCTCCACGAAGGGCGCGAACGCCCAGCTGGATCCGGGCCCGCGCGACAAGGCAACGGGGGCCTATTTTTTCACCGACATCAAGGCGCCCCTGTCCAAGGTCGTCAAATACGCCTACAATCCCAAGATCCCGGCCTATGTGACGCTCCCCTCGGTGGTCCGCTTGGGCGGCTGGCAGGTCAAGCCGGACGGCCCCTTTGACGGTTTGTGGGAAAAGGTCGGCAACGTCAAAGAACCGCTGGTCATGCGGGGCATCGAGTATGAGGAGATCACCCCGGACCTGACCACGGGCTCCTACTATCGCTACGACATGGACCGGTTCATGGTCCTTTTGAACCATCGGGGAAAGGATTTTTTCATCTCCGTGACGGGCCAGCAAAAGCCCTCCACCGTCGGCCGGAAAGGGGCGATCATCGGTCCCGATTCGGACTGGAATTATTTTTATTCCGGACAAAAGGGGGTAAGCAAGGCCGGTCTGGGCTGGGTCAGCGCCTATCTGTACGACGCCTTTTCGGTCGTGATCCTCTTTCCGCCCGACACGGCGAAAGCCCAGACCCGTTACGTGACCTTCAAATGGCTCAGGGCCGGCTGGGGGGGGATCAACATGGTCAGCCGGGAAAATATCCTCGAAGGCTGCAAACGCTTTGCCACGGGGTTCAAAAAGGTCCTGGAATCGCCGCAGTTGCCGGAGGCGGAACAGTTGATCAGCACCTACGCCAGGATCAAAAGCCTCTCGGATCAGGAATTGATCGCCCGGCTGCTGCCGGTCGAGAAGGCTTTGAAAAAACTTTGCCAAACAGAGAGCTCACTCTCCCATGACGATTTCAAGGAAAAGATCGAGAGCGGAAAATACCTGTCCGGGATGAGCCGGGAAGAGCGGGAGCATCTGCTGATGTCCGAAGCGGTCAAGCTCGCCATCGGCAAGAAGTGTTTTCTTGACCAGATGCCCTGATCGCAAGGTCCGGGTCATATGGGAGTCGATTACCGACCGCCGGCAACAACACCGGCCGTCACTTTAAGGAGGTGGTCCATGGACAGCGCAGAGATCAAAGAGCGGCTGATCGCCATCATCATCGAGCGGTCCTTCAAATTCAGCGACAATCCGCCCTTCACGCTCGCCTCGGGCCGGAAGAGCAACTATTATTTCAACTGCAAGCCGACGACCCTCGACCCGGAAGGGATGAACCTCATCGGGGCGCTCGTCTTCGACATGCTGGCGAAAAGCGGAGTCACGGCGGCCGGGGGGCTCACCCTCGGGGCGGACCCGATCGCCAATGCCCTGGCGGTGATCTCCTTCCAGAAGGGGAAACCCATCAAATCTTTCACCGTCCGGAAAGATGTCAAGGACCACGGCACCAAAAGCGCTATCGAGGGGAATGTCGGCCCGGGCGAGAAGGTGGCCATCATCGATGATGTGATCACCACCGGCGGTTCGACCATCACCGCCGTCGAACGGGCAAAGGAGGCGGGGCTGGTCATCGACCGGGTCATCGCCCTCATCGACCGCGAAGAGGGCGGAAAGGAGAACATCCTGGCCCATGTGGGCCGGGTGGACGCCGTCCTCACCCGGACCGAGATCATGGCCCGCTACCAGAAAAGAGGATAGAGCGGGTAGCCGCAGCCGGTGCCGCCGCTTGACCCTCTTGAGGAGCGAAGACCGCGCCAGCCTAAAAGACGGGCAGGACCGGCGGCGCGCCGAGAGCGGATCGCGGCCGCCGATCAACAGGGTGTTGAAAAACACCTGTTTGGGAGGCTGTTCAAAAACGGTTAGAGGCAAGGCGCGCAGAACCTGAGGAATGAGGCGTATTTTTCGTACGCAGCAGATACGCGTTTTTTCAACAGCCTCCAAAGCCGACTATCCGCCCAGGGAATGGCGCTCCTTCAGCCTCAGCCATCCTTCCGGATCGGCCAGATACTCCAGCTCTTCGTTCGATAGGATCTTGTAGACCGTGATGATTTCCGGCTCCGCCAAAAGCGGCGTGATCTCTCTGCACAGCGCCAGGCGCTGCTTCGATTTTTCCCATTTCTTCCAGGATGCAGCATTCTTCCAGGTGCTGATCACCGATACCGCGCAGGGATCATCGGCATTGACCGACGCCTCGCTACTGATGTATCCAGGCTGAGTCATGGCGACGACTTTGATCTGCCGGATCAGTTTGGGGATGTCTTCCCGATTCTTCAATTTTCGGACAATGAGTACCCTGGTCATGGCAACCTCCCAAATAGGAATGCACTTTCCCTGCGATCGTGATCGTAAAAAGGACCGTGAAAATTTCGTCTTCTGATACGAATGGAGCAAACTTAAGTGAAAGTGACGGTGGGCGTCAAATAGGTTAATTCTCATGGCCGATCGGATATTTTTATCATCTCGGACTTTTAAGAGCGGGACACGGTTTTCGGCAGAAAAGGACCATCGGCGACCCCAGGGGCAGGAGGAACAGGCAGACAATCGGGGCCGGAAATAAAGAGCGAATGCCCCGGAGAAGGAGTCCATCTTCACCTCCGGCGCAACGCCGCTCTTCTCTAGTCTTGTTGCCTAGGCCTTTTCCATTTTTTGAAGGTCTGATAGGCGGGTAGGAGGACCAGGATCAGACTGGCGCCCACTGCCCCCAGGGCGATGGGCCGGGTGAAAAAAATGGAAAAGCTTCCCTTGGACATGAGCAGGGCGCGCCTGAGGTTCACTTCCAGCATCGGACCGAGGACAAAGGCCAGAATCAGGGGCGCCGTTTCGTAGTCGAATTTTTTCAACAGATACCCGGCGATGCCAAAAATAATCATCACCACCACATCGAAGACGTTGTTGTTGATGCTGTAAGCTCCGACCAGGCAGAAGAGAAGAATCAGCGGGTAAAGAATCCGGTCCGGGATGCGGAGCACCTGAACCCACAGCGGGATCAGCGGCAGGTTCAAAAGCAGGAGCATCACGTTGCCGATATACATGCTGCCGATCACGCCCCAGAAGAGATCCGGGTGGTCCTTGATCAGGAAGGGTCCCGGTTGAACGCCGTGGATCAAAAAGGCCCCGAACAGCACCGCCAGGATCACATTGGGCGGTATCCCCAGCGTGAGCAGGGGAATGAAGGAGGTGGAGGCGGCGGCGTTGTTCGCCGATTCCGGTGCCGCCACGCCCTCGATCGCTCCCCGGCCCAACCGCTCCGGCTCTTTGGCCACCCGCTTTTCCACACCGTAGGCCATGAAAGTTGCCAGGACCGGCCCGCCTCCCGGCAGAATTCCCATGAAGAACCCGATCACGGTTCCGCGCAGGATGGCAAAGCGGGATTGCCGCCAGTCCCTTCTATCGGGAAAGAGAGGCTTGATCTTGACGTCCAGCAATTTGCCGTCGACGCCGATTTTGAGATTGTTGAACACCTCCGCCACACCGAAGAGCCCCATGGCCAGGGGGGCCACCCCGATGCCTTCGAAAAGGTTCAGTCTGCCGAAGGTCATTCTCTGCTCCGATCCCACGGGATCGAGGCCGACGCAGCTCAGGAGCAAACCGGCAAAGGCCATCATGCAAGCCTTGACCATGGAGCCCTGGGAAAGGTAGGTCACGAAGGTGAAGCCCATCAGGATGATCGCGAAGTATTCGGCAGGGCCGAATTTCAAGGCCAGTTTCGCGAGGGGTTCGGCGATGAAGATCAAACCGATGAGCCCTGCGGTTCCGGCGATGAAAGAGCCGAAGGCGGTCATTCCCAAGGCCGGACCGGCGCGACCCTGACGGGCCATCTGATAGCCGTCCAGGCAGGTCATGACCGAAGCCGTTTCTCCGGGAATGTTGATGAGGATCGAGGTGGTCGAACCGCCGTACATCGCACCGTAGTAAATCCCGGCCAGCATGATGATGGCCCCGGTGGACGGCATGTGAAAGGTCAAGGGCAACAGGATGGAGATGGCGCCCACCGGACCGATGCCGGGGAGGACACCGATCAACGTCCCCAGCAGGCATCCGGCGAACACCAAAGAGAGATTTCCGGGCTGGAGGGCGACGGAAAAACCATAGAACAGGCCGTGCAGGGTGTCCAATAAAGCTCCTTCGCGTCAAAAGGCCAAGAGGCCTTGGGGCAGCGGCGTCTTCAAAAGGTAATGAAACAAACCGTAGCTCAGAAAAACCGCCAGCAGGGACCCGAGAATCACCGCCCAGGGCTTCATCTTCCCCAAAGCAAACAAAAGGACCATCAACCCCAGGGTGGCCAGGACGTATCCGAGCGTCGTCAGCAGGAGACTGTAGACGATCAGCGCCGCCGCCACCATCGCGACGTGGCCGCAATGGCCATCTTTCCAGAAGTGGGGCAGCGGTAGCCGCCCCTTTTGCCGCGCACCGGTAAGGATCAGAACGCCGGCCAAAAAGGCCAGCCCAAGACTGCCGCAAAAGAGGATAAACCCCGGGCCGGGGCTCTGTAGCGCCCCGATCCCCAGGTCCAGGGAGACAATAAAAACAAAAACGGCGAGGCACAGCCACCCTGCGCCGCTGATAATATCCCGTTTGTCCATGGTGGCGGTCGTTTATTCCGGCTTCGTGGCCGCTTCCTTGATGAGACCCGTGGCCGTCAGGTGTTTATTGATCTTTTTCCACTGGTCCCGCAAAAAGCCCTCGAAGTCTTTGCCGTTGTAATAGACGGACTCCATGTCGATCCGATCCAGAGTTGCACGATATTCCTCATTCTTCGCCGCCTCGGCAAAGGCCGCTTCCAGTTTGGCGGCCACCGCCGGCGGCAGATTGGCCGGCCCGACGACGGCATAGACCGCATCGTTGACGAAATCGTATCCCGCGTCTTTCAAGGTAGGCGTCTTGGGAAACTTGGGCGACCGCCTTTCGTTCATCGTGGCCAGGACGCGCGTCTGCCCCGACTTCACCGAAGCGACAAACTCCGAGGTCAACGAGGCAAACTCCACATGTCCGCCCATCAGGGCGGTCAGGGCTTCGATGCTGCCCTTGTAGGGAATATGGATCATCTGCAACTTTTCCTTGAAGGCGATCTCATCGACGGCCGCGTGGGTGGTGCTTCCTACCCCGGTAGTGGCATATTTTACTTTCCCGGGATTTTTCTTGGCCTCATTCACGAGATCTTGCAGGCTTTTCCAGGGAGAATCGCTTTTCACCACGATCCCCAGAGGAGGAGTGGCAAAACCGATGATGGGCCGGAAACTTTTGAAGGGTTTGAAAGGCACCTGCTGCATCTGGGAAACGCGAATCATCACCGAGCTAGGAGTGGCGCAGAGGGTATAGCCGTCGGGATTTTGAGAGAGCATGGCCGCCAGAGCCACGGTTCCCGTGCCGCCGGCCTTGGTTTCAATCACCACCGGCTGTTTGAGGATCTTTTCCACTGAGTTGGCAAGGGCCCTGGCGCTCAGGTCCATGCTGCCGCCGGGTGCAAATCCCACGAGCAGCGTAATCGGCCGCTCCGGATAGGCGGCCGCGGCTTGCGAACTGGCGAAAACGGTGCTGGACAACATCAATGCCGTTGCGATGACCCAAACCGGCAAGCTCGTTTTTCTCATCATGATCTTCCTCCTCTGGGATTATCGTCTATTCCGCATGATGCAAGACGCTTTCGTCTTTGCTGAGTGCAATGTTGATATCACAAAAAGCAATCAATGTGGAAGAAAATGGTTCAGGGCATGGTCTGCTCCTCTTTTGAGGTTGACAATATCCGCTGATTACTTTATTAGCTGAACAGTTAAATATTTAACAATTTACAAGGAGGCAAAATGACCATTTCTCTGGCCGGCAGCGCTGCCGAATTGCTTTACAAAACATTGCCGCTCATGAAGAAGATATTCTTAGGCACGCCGGAAGGCCAGCAGGGGAAACTTCCGCACCATCTTTTTCCCACCCTTTTATGCCTCCACTTCAACGGCCGGCAGAAGATGAGTGTGATCAGCGATCGGCTGGGGCTTTCGAAACCGCTCGTCACCCAGCATGTGGACCGGCTCGTAGCCGAGGGATATCTTGAGCGATCCGCCGACCCTTCAGATCGGCGGATCATCCATATCGATATCACTTCTAAAGGGTCGAAATACGCAAAGGAGGTCTCCTCCTATTTCCGGCAAAGGGGTGAAAAAGCCCTCTCCTCTCTTTCACCGGAAGATCTCGATCGTTTCATAAAAAGCATGCAGACCCTCCAGGAGATACTCTCAGGCATCGATCGTCTGCCAAAGGATCCGAATCAATGAACACCCCTGAACTCACGAAAAGACAGATCACACTGATCATGGCGGGGGTCATGCTGACCCTTCTGCTGGCCGCCCTGGACAATACCATCGTCAGCACCGCCATGCCGAAGATCATCCGCGATCTGAACGGCATGGAACACTATGCCTGGCCGTTCACGGCCTATATGCTTTGCTCGACCCTCATTCTTCCCATTTCGGGAAAGCTTGCCGACATCTATGGTCGTAAAAAGATCACCCTGCTGGGAATCGCCATTTTCATGATCACCTCCATGTGGTGCGGTTTCTCCCGCAATATGGTCGAGCTTTCCATATTACGCGGTTTTCAGGGCATCGGTGGCGGCATCTGCATATCGAGCGCCTTTATCATCGTGTCGGAACTCTTCCCGCTGGGGCAGCGGGCAAAATATATCGGCCTCATCTCGTCCATGTTCGCCCTGGCCAGCATCATGGGGCCGGGGGCCGGCGGCGTCATCACCGACACCCTTTCCTGGCGATGGGTCTTTTTCGTCAACATTCCCTTGAGCATCGTGGCCTTTCTCTTGATCGCCAAAAACCTTCCGATGCTAACCCAGCATGACAAAGAGCGAAAAATCGATGTGATCGGCGTCGGCATCTTTGTCCTGGCCACCTTTCCTCTCCTTTTTGTCATCAGCCAGATGGGGTCCCGTTCGATTCTCTCCTTCGACATGGTGGCGCTTTCGGTCTTTTCCATCGCCATGTTCATCCTCTTCCTGCGCATCGAGAAGCGTTCCCGCGAGCCCCTCCTTTCGCTTCACTTTTTTCAGGAGAAGATCTTTTCTGTGTCGGCCAAGATC
>JAKAFS010000086.1 GCA_021817825.1 Deltaproteobacteria bacterium
TTTGTTTGCAATCTGTTTTGTTGCCCTATGACCGGGGTTGCTGACCACTCTGTGGGCGGCGGATGCCCACGATGTCGGCAGATGATGCCTGACTCTCAGGCGTGCATCGCTGTGTCCGGCACAAGGAGGGACAGTGCGCCGAGAACGGCGAACAGGGCGTCCGGCATAAGCATGAGGATCTGATGCTATGGTTCCGAACCCGACACTCTTTAGGAGACTTATTTCAACCGTCTATTGTCGCTCTGGTCAAATTCTCCAGATGCATTTGGAGCCCCCTCCGCTAACTCATCCAGGGGTGCCAGCTACAGAAGGCCCCTCCTGGTCAGGTGTATTTTTCCTCCCGGTAATGGGCCATCCGGACCGTGGGATCGAGATCCCTTTTGCGCAGCCGGATGCTCTCGGGGGTCACTTCGACGAGTTCGTCCTCGGCGATGAACTCGATGCACTGGTCGAGCGACATGGGGCGCGCGGGCCTGAGGATCACCGTCTGGTCCGAGTTGGAGGCCCGCATGTTGGTGAGCTTCTTTTCTTTCACGATGTTGACGTTCATATCCACTGTGCGGTTCCGCTCTCCGATGACCTGCCCGCCGTACACCTCTACTCCGGGGGAAACCATCAGCTCGCCGCGGTCCGCCATGGCGTGGGCGGCATAGGCCGTCACCTTTCCGGCCCGGTCGGCGACGAGCGCCCCGGTCATCCGCTGGGGAATGGGACCGGCCCAGGGTTCGTGCCCCTCGAAAAGGGTGTTCATCACCCCCGACCCCTTGGTGTCGGTCATGAAGTGGCTGCGAAAACCGATCAGGCCGCGGGCCGGGATGACGAACTCCATGTTCACCCGGCCGCTCCCCTTGTTGACCAGGTTGACCATCCGTCCCTTCCGCACCGAGAGCTTTTCGGTAAGGATGCCGACATGCTCTTCGGGGATGTCCAAAAAGAGCCGCTCGACCGGTTCGAGGACCTTGTCCCCTTCCGTTTTCGTGATGACCTGGGGCTTGGAGACCATGAACTCGTACCCTTCGCGCCGCATCGTTTCAATGAGGATCGCCATCTGCAGCTCGCCGCGGCCGCAGACCTCGAAGGAGTCGGCCCGGTTCGTCGGTTTCACCCGGAGCGCCACGTTGCGGAGTCGCTCCCGTTCCAGGCGGTCCTTGATGTGGCGGGAGGTGAGATACTTGCCTTCCCGGCCGGCCATGGGGCCGTTGTTCACGAAAAAGAGCATCGAGACCGTGGGCTCGTCCACCTTGATCCGGGGCAGGGGCTGGGGATCGAGCAGGGAGGAGACCGTGTCGCCGATGTTCATGTTCGGGACGCCGGCGAAGGCCATGATGTCGCCCGCCTCGACGCGCTCCACAGGAACTTTCTTGAGCCCCACAAAGGTATAGATGGCGGAGAATTTGATCCCCGGGGTGACCGCCGCCTCGCCGCAGAGGCTGTAGGACTGGCGCATTTCCAAGACGCCGTTGATCAGTCGTCCGATGGCGATCTGGCCGACGTAGGAATCGTAGTCGAGATTGGTGACCAGAAACTGCGGCACCGCCGCATCGTCCCCCTCGGGGCCGGGGATCGTCTTTAAGATCGTCTCGAAGAGGGGCTTGAAATCGGCAGAGGCATCTCCCAACTCCAGGTGGGCCTCGCCCTTTTTGGCGTTCGTGTAGAGGATCGGAAACTCGATCTGCTCCTCCGTGGCGTCCAGGTCGATGAACAGGTCGTAGGCTTCGTTGATCACCTCTTCGATCCGGGCGTCGGGCCGGTCGATCTTGTTGATGACCAGGATGATGGGGATCCGCCGGGCAAGCGCCTTCTTCAGGACGAACCGGGTCTGGGGCAGCGGCCCTTCGCTGGCATCGACCAGCAGCAGCGCCCCGTCCACCATGTTCAGGCTCCGTTCGACCTCGCCGCCGAAGTCGGCATGGCCCGGCGTGTCGCAGATATTGATCTTCACCCCGTTGTAGATGATGGCCGTATTTTTGGCCGCGATCGTGATGCCCCGCTCCCGTTCGAGATCGAGGGAGTCCATGACCCGGTCTTCCAGGGCCTGGTGATCGCTAAAGGTTCCCGTCTGCCGGAGCATCCCGTCCACGAGGGTGGTCTTGCCGTGATCGACGTGGGATATAATCGCGATATTTCTGAGATTCTGTTTACGCATTTTCTATACTGGACCTTCCTTTATTCACTTTGATTGGGTTGTGACTGGGGCGTGCCGCTGCCGGCGCCGCTATTTTCCCGGCGGCGGGGAGCCCGCTTCCGGGGGCGTTTGCGTTTCTTATCCTGGGGGCCGGCCGCCGGATCATGCCGCCGCTCTTCAATTGCCATCGTCGGCGTCGCGTCTTCCTCCGGCGCATCTCCCTGGGGAGACTGGAGCGGGGACTGGAGGGTCCGCTGGTAGTAGTCGTCCAGGAGCATGGCGATCAGCGGCGATTCCTCCTCCGCTTCGGCCAGGCTTCGGCCGAGGGGAATGAAACGCCGCATCCGTTCCTTCTCCAGGCTGTCGCGGGACCTAAGGGTCGCTTCCAAAGAGGCGATGACCCGCTGGGAGACGACCCCTTCGATGTCTTCATCGGTGGGCAGGGGCCTCTCGGTGAGCTGGATATTGTAATTCTTGGCAATGGCCCGCAAGGCGAACTGCTCCATGCCGGCGACGAGCGTGATCGCCGTGCCGGTCGCCCCGACGCGGCCGGTCCGTCCCGCGCGATGGATAAAGAGTTCCGGGTCCTCGGGCGGTTCGTACTGGATCACATGGGACAAATCGGGGATGTCGATCCCCCGGGCCGCCACGTCGGTGGCCACCAAAAAGCGCAGGGCCCCCTTGCGGATCCGGCCCATGACCCGTTCCCTGGCCCCCTGGGCGAGGTCGGAAGAAAGCTCGTCGGCGTCGTAGCCGAAGCGCTTCAGAACGACGGTCACGAAGTGAACGGTCGAACGCATGTTGCAAAAGATGATCGCCGAAACGGGGTTTTCCTGCTCGATGATCCGGACCAGGGAGCGCTCCCGCTGCACCCCGGGGACGACATAGAAGACCTGCTCGATTCCGGCGACGTCGACCCGGTCCTGGCTGAGGCTGAGAAACTCCGGCTTGCGGAGAAATTCGTTCGCCAGCCGCAGGACGAAGGAGGGAAAGGTCGCCGAGAACATGTAGCCGCTGATCGGCCGCTTGGGGAGGAACTGCTGGACCCGTTTCATGTCCGGGTAGAATCCCATGGAGAGCATCCGGTCGGCCTCGTCGAAGACCAGCATCTTCAGGGCATCGAGAGTCAGCGTCCCCTTGAGAAGATGGTCGAGAATCCGTCCCGGCGTTCCCACGACGATCTGGGCCCCGGCCTTGAAGGCGTCGAGCTGCGGTCCGTACTTCACGCCGCCGTAGACCACGGCCGTCTTTACGCCCCGGTCGCCGCAGAGCATTTCCGCCTCCCGGGCCACCTGCTGGGCCAATTCGCGGGTGGGAACGAGGATCAGGGCCTGAGCTCCCTTCGCCGGATCGATCCGGTCGATGATCGGCAGGATGAAGGCGCCGGTCTTGCCGCTCCCGGTATGGGACTGGACCATCAGATTGCGTCCGGCCAGGACATAGGGGATCGCCTGGGCCTGGACCGGCATCAGCTTTGTCCAGCCGGCCCGGGCGCAGGCCGCTTTCAGCGGCTCCGGCAGCGCCTCCAGGGTCAGCTCCGGCAGGGCGTTCTCCGGCGCGATGGCCCGCTCCTGGGCGGCTTCCTGCTTTTCGCTTTCCCTGGGGGCAGGCGTTTCTTTGGCTCCTTCCTGTCCGTCCTTTTCGCTACGTACTTCTTCCATGGTTTTTTTCTCCTGATACTGTATTTAGACAGGGGGTTGATCTTCCGTATGCGGTCAAGGGTGCGCTTTTGACTCGGAGGGAGGAGATATTCCTGTACTTTGTCGGTGACAGGATACGCTTTGCCGCGCCGCTTGTCAAGCCCTTTGCGCCCTTAGTTCGCGAATATCGTTAATTTTTTGCAAATCGAAACCAGAGATGAGGACGCAGATGATCCTCACCGACGCTCATAAATCTTTTCCGACCCTGTAGCGTCTAGCGAAGCTGCAACGGCAAAACTCGCGCCTGACGGCGCTCAGACAGCTGCCGTTGCGGCCGCTACGCTTCGACGGCAGGGGCCCCGAAAAATATTTAAATCGCGCTGCGTGAGGCATCTGCACTCCCAAACGGAGACGGGTGGATTCCTTGCAGGTGAGCCTTATCGGTGATAAGAATGAAGTCCGGGAGGCGGACGACGTAAAATACATGCACAGGGAGACGCGATGATCCACTGGAACGGCCTCATGTTTTTCTTTTTGGCGGTCTTTGCCGTCTCTTTTTTGGTGCGCGGGGCGCTCAGCGCCCTCCAGATCCGCCACCTGCGTCTTCACGGCCAGGAGATCCCGGACGTCTTTGTCGGGAAGATCGACAAGGAGACGCTGGCGAAGATTTCCCGCTACACCTGCGAGACGGCCCGTTTGGGAAGCCTGGAGAGCCTCTGGGACGACCTTTTGACCCTGGCGGTCCTGCTCGGCGGCCTTCTCCCCTGGCTGCTGGCTCTCCTGCCTGCTTGGGAAGACCGGTTTATCACGGCGGGGCTTCTCTTCTACGGGATTCTCGCCCTGGCAAGCGCGCTTGCCGGCATCCCCTTCGATCTCTACCGGACCTTCGTCATCGAAAAAAGGCACGGCTTCGGCACCATCACCCTTGGCCTCTGGCTGGAGGACCTTCTCAAGGGGTTTGTCCTTTCGACCGTTCTGCTCGGCATCCTCCTTGCGGCTTTTCTGGCCCTGCTCTATTACGCCCCGCAGGCCTGGTGGTTCTTTGCCTGGCTCGTCTTTGCCGCCTTCCAGGGGCTGTTGCTCTGGCTCTATCCGGTCCTCATCGCCCCCTTGTTCAACAAGGTCGAGCCGATCCGGGACGAGGGGCTCAAGGCGGCCATCGTGGCCCTCATGGCCAAAGAGGGTCTGAAGACCGAAGGGGTCTACCAGATGGACGCGGGCAAACGGAGCCGCCACACAAACGCCTATTTTACGGGATTCGGCAAGACGAAGCGGATCGTCCTTTTCGATACCCTCATCGCCTCCCATACCGCCGACGAGATCGTCGCGGTCCTGGCCCACGAGATCGGCCACTGGCAGGGCCGCCACGTCCTCAAGCAACTGCTGTTCATGGCGGCGGGCTCATTGGTCCTCCTATGGCTGGCCTCGCACCTGATCGCCTGGCCGCTTCTCTATAGGACCTTCGGCTTTGCCGGGGTTGTCCCCTTTGTGGGCCTCTTGCTTGGCGCCGTGGTCTTCGGACCCCTTTTCCTTTTGGTCACACCGCTTCTTTCGGCGCTGCAACGCAAGTTCGAGTGGGAAGCCGACGGCGCCGTCGCCCCTCTGACCGGCGGGACGGCGGCCCTGGCCGGCGCCCTCAAAAGGCTGGCCAAAGACAACCTCGCCAACCTTCACCCCCATCCCCTCTATGCCTGGTTCTATTACTCCCATCCGCCGCTGGTCGAGCGGATCGCCCGTTTGGGAGAGGAGGAAGATAAAAAAGGGTCTTGATTTTCAGCGGCCGATGGGGAATCATCCCAAGGTATGAGCAGGACGGATCCGGCATCCAGTCCTGGATTCCCGCTGGAGTTTATCCTCGCGAAAGCGGGGACGGGAATGACATTATGAAGGAAAGGGAGAAGCCATGCCCGTTTACGAATTTTATTGTGAAGCCTGCCACACGGTCTTCAGCTTTTTTTCCCCTTCCGTCAACACGACGAAGGTCCCCGGCTGCCCCCGGTGCGCAAAGCCGCTGAAGCGGCAGATGTCGCTCTTCGCGAAGGTTTCCCGCGGCCAGGAGGAGCCGGCCGGCGAGGGCCTTCCGGCCGGTTTCGACGAGGCGAAGATGGAAAAGGCTTTTGCCATGCTGGCCGGAGAGGCGGAGAAGATCGACGAGAACGACCCGCGCCAGGCCGCGCAGCTCATGCGGAAACTGACCGATGCAACGGGGCTTTCCCTCGGCGCCGGGATGGAGGAGGCGCTCCACCGTCTGGAAAGAGGCGAGGACCCGGACCAGATCGAGGCGGAGATGGGCGATCTGCTGGAAGGGGAAGAGCCTTTCGTCGCCGGGGGGGCGGGCAAAAAGGGCGGGTCGAAAACCAGGCCCCGGGTCGACGAGACCCTCTACGATCTGTAGATCAGCTTTTTGACGTTTCTCCGGCAGTTGCCGCAGCGATGGCCAGCAGCTCCTCGGGCCGGTCGATGAGAAAATCGGGATCGACGGCAAGGAGCCGCTCCCGGCTGTGCCACCCCCAGGTGACGGCGGCCGCCCGGACGCCGGCGGCCCGGGCCTCGACGATGTCGCCGGCCGTATCGCCGATATAGACCGTTTTCTCCCGGCTGATCCCGTAATTGTCTACCGCAAAGTCGATCTTGTCCTTTTTGCTCAAGAGAAAATCGGAACCGAGGATCTCCCGGAAATAGGGGGCGAAGCCGAAGCGGTCGAGGAGGGCCTGGATCGCCTTTTTGCCGTTCGAGGAGACGACGGTCAATAGATGGCTTTCCTGGAGGGCCGAAAGGACCGGGATGAGCCCGGCGTAGGGTTGCATTGCAGCGTAGTTGATTCCCGGCATGATCTCCTTGGCCGCCCGGGAGAAGGCGGCCAGATCCACGCCTCTTGCCGCCATCGATTCGTAGAAGTTGCCGTCGAAAAGGTCGAGATAATCCTCCCGGCTTTGGACGATGGGCGTCCCGATCCGGACCAGGCAGCGGGTCACCGCCTCGGCATAGAGGTCCAGGGAATCGACCAGGACGCCGTCGAAATCGAAAAGAAACAGAGAATTCATCAGCAGGCGATCTCCAGGCCGTCCCAGGCCAGATCGATTTGGAGCGGCGATGCGGGGTCGTAGATCTGTAGATAGGCCCGGGTTTCGTTCAGAAAATGGTCCAGGGCCTCATCGTCCCAGGTCGGTTCGCTGTGGAAGAGGCAGAGGCGCCGGACGCCCGTCCGGACGGCGAGTTCCACGGCAATGAGGTTGCTGGAATGGCCCCAGGTCTCCTTCATGCCGATCGCCTCGGCCAGGGAGTATTGGGCGTCGAAGATGAGCAGGTCGGCGTCGCGGAAAAAATCGATGAAGGGGTAACGCTCCTCCTGCGCTTCCAACCCGTGCTCCATATCGGTCGAATAGACGCATTTCTTCCCTTCCCCGACGAAGCTGTAGCCGTAGGAGTCGCCGGGGTGGTTTTGGCGGATCGCCCGGACGTCAAGGCCGGCAATCCGATAGGCCCGGTCCGTTTCCAGGGTATGGAAATGGATCTCGGCCCCCAGGGCGGAAAAGGGAACGGGGAACGAGGGGGCGTCCTGCTGGCGGACAAAGGCCGCTTCCAGATCGGCATGGCCGCCATAGATGTGGATCTGGTTGCCCGGCCGGTAGGCGGGGACGAAAAAGGGGAACCCCTGGAGGTGGTCCCAGTGCAGGTGCGACAAGAAGAGATGAAAGACGGCGGGCGAGGTTCCCCTGCCGGCCCGCAAAAAGGCGTGACCGAAATCCCTCAGACCCGTTCCGGCGTCGCAGAGGACGTATTCACTCCCCGCGGCGGCGATTTCGACGCAGGCCGTGTTGCCGCCGTAGCTGCCCCGGACGGCAAAGGGGAGCTTGGTGTCGATAAAGGTCTCGATCAGCTTGTCGTTCGAGAGGTACAGCCCCTGTTCCTGTGAGGCCTGTAGCGCCCGGAAGATCTTCTTGCGAACCTGTTTGGCCGTGATCGATGCCGGCAGCGACCCCCGCGTTCCCCAGAAATGGATGTTCATCTGTCCTCTCTTTCGGATATGCGGCAGGAATTTCGGTCCGTCCGCTATGGCATGAGGGCATGGAACTGGTCAAATAGCTATGTCGGATTTAATCGAACGTTCCGGGTAAAGCAAGGAAAAAGTGCAGGGTTCTACCGGAAGCACGCCCTGTGAGCGATAATCATCCCGATTACGACGGAAAGCAAGCATATCCGCTGCTGCCATCCGGACAT
This sequence comes from Deltaproteobacteria bacterium, assembly GCA_021817825.1. Classification (GTDB taxonomy): domain Bacteria; phylum Desulfobacterota; class Syntrophia; order Syntrophales; family UBA5619; genus JAKAFS01. The sequence continues at coordinate 7,987 of JAKAFS010000086.1, forward strand.
GATCCGGTATCCGCTACTGTCCTGGATTCCCGCTGACCCGGGAATGACCGGGTTGCTGTCCCGGGGCGGAAGCAAAGGGGGTAGTGGTTTTTAGCCCTGGCGGCCGGCGGCTTCCCAGGCCCGTTTTTTGATCACGATCAGGATCGCCGTCAAGGCCGCCTGGGTCATCCCCGTGATCCGCTCCGCCTGGCCCACGGTCACGGGCTCGACGCGCTTCAGCTTCATCTTGAGTTCGTTCGAGAGCCCCGGCACCTCGCTGTAGTCGAACCCCTTGGGGATCTTCATCCCTTCCAGTTCCCGCATCTTTTCCACTGCCGCCTGCTGGCGCTGGATGTAGCCGTCGTACTTCGCTTCGATCTCGATCTGGCGCTTCACCGTCCCGTCGGCGATCGCCTCCCAGCCGGGGAAGGGCTTAAGATCGTCGTAGCGCAGTTCGCCCCGCTTGAGGAGCGAAAAGAGGGTGACGGGATTGCGGATCGGCGCCGACCCGAGCCTCGCCAGGGTGTCGTTGGTTTCCGCGACGGGAAAGATCCGGCTGGAAGTAAGCCGCTTGATGCCCCCCTCGATCCGGCGCAGCTGCTCCTTAAGGCGGGCGTAAGGCGCCTCGGCGATGAGCCCCAGTTCCCGTCCCTGGCCCATGAGGCGGAACAAGGCGTTGTCTTCCCGAAGGATGAGCCGGTACTCGGCGCGGGAGGTGAACATCCGGTAGGGTTCGTCGACGCCCCGGGTGACGAGGTCGTCCACCATGACCCCCATGTAGGCCTGGGAGCGATCGAGGTGGAAGGGGGGTCGTCCCTGGACGGCAAGGGCGGCGTTGATCCCGGCCCAGAGCCCCTGGGCCGCCGCCTCTTCGTAGCCCGAGGTCCCGTTGATCTGGCCGGCGAGATAGAGGCCGGCGATCCTTTTCGTTTCCAAGGTGGGCCGCAGCTGGGTCGGCTGGACGAAGTCGTACTCGATCGCGTAGGCGAGGCGCATGATCTCCGCCTGCTCCAGCCCCGGCACGCTGTGGACGATCTGCTCCTGAAGCTCCGGCGGAAGCGAGTTTCCCAGCCCCTTGGCGTAGATCTCCTCGGTGTCCAGCCCCTCCTGTTCCAGGACCACGGGATGGCTCTCCCGGTCGGCAAAGCGCATCACCTTGTCTTCCAGGGAGGGGCAGTAGCGGGCGCCGATCCCCTTGATGGCGCCGCCGTAGAGGGGGGAAAAGCGAATGTTCTCCCTGATGACCCGGTGGGTCTCGGCGGTCGTCGCCGTAAAGAAGGAGGGGAGGCGGTCGTCGCGCAGCCGGTCGGTGGCAAAGGAAAAGGGTTGCGGGTCCGGATCGCTGTCCTGGCGGGTGAGGCGCGAAAAGTCGATCGTCGCGGCGCGCAGGCGCGGCGGGGTGCCGGTCTTCATCCGGCCCATCTCGAACCCCAGTTCTTTTAAGGAAACCGAAAGCGACAGGGAGGCGATCTCGCCGGCCCGGCCCGCGGGCCAGCGGCGATCGCCGATATGGATCAGGCCGTCCAGGAAGGTGCCGGTGGTGATGACCACGGCCTTTGCCAGGAAGGCGACGCCGGTCTGGTCGACGACGCCGCGGATCCGCCCGTCTTCGCAGAGAAGCTGCTCCACCAGCCCCTGGCGCAGATGGAGGCGCGGCTCTTTTTCGACTACGGACTTCATGGCCAGGCGGTAGAGCTGCTTGTCGCACTGGAAGCGGGTGGACTGGACCGCCGGACCCTTCGAGGCGTTGAGGAGGCGGAAGTGGACGGCGGTCCGGTCGGCGATCCGGCCCATCTGGCCGCCCAGGGCGTCCACCTCCTTGACGAGCTGGCTCTTGGCCAGGCCCCCGATCGCCGGGTTGCAGGACATGAGGGCGATGGAGTCGAGGTTGATGTTGAACAGGAGCGTCTCGCACCCCATCCGCGCCGCCGCGAGAGCCGCTTCGCAGCCCGCGTGCCCTCCCCCGACGACGATGACATCATATTGACGATCCACGCATGTACCTCAACGAACAGTGACGATCTCGTAAAAAGTCCGTTTCAGACTTTTTGCCATTGCTCCGAAAACAGATTAAAAACATAATAATATCAATTGTCATTCCCGCGAAAGCGGGAATCCAGTTCTTTAGCCTTTCTGGACCCCCGCTTTCGCGGGGTGACACTTTCGGGGAGTTTTGCAATTGTCTCCTAGCTCATGCTTGCGTGGTGCCCCACGGGACATGGGATTCTCGCTTAAAGTTCCGATCCCTGTGCGGTCCCCGGGCCCGGTTTTGCCGGTGTTCAGGATCTTTTTTAGGGCTCTCCCGGCAGGGAAAACCTTGCAGTTCCTCAGCCGATTTAATATGATCGCCTGGAAAACACAACAAAAAAAGGGATCCCGTGGCTAAACCTCTATTCTGGAACAACAGCAAGCGCTACTACGACCTGAAGAGCTTTTGGAAAAACCGCTTCGGCTGCCGGGTGCACAAGCTCCCCATCGATGCGGGGTTCACCTGTCCGAACCGGGACGGAAGCGTCGCGGTGGGGGGATGCATCTACTGCGATAGCCGGGGGTCGGCGCTCCGGATGGCGGGGCCGCTCCCCACCGTGGCCGAGCAGCTGCGGCGGGGCAAGGCCCATTACCGGCCCGGGGCGGAAAAGTTCGTGGCCTACTTCCAGACCTACACGAATACCTACGGGCCGGTGGAAAAATTGAAGAGCCTCTACGACGAGGCCCTGGCCGAGGAGGACGTGATCGGCCTTTCCATCGGCACCCGTCCGGACTGCGTCCCCGACGAGACCCTGGCCCTGATCCGCTCCTATGGGGCAAAGGCCCATGTCTGGCTGGAATTCGGCCTCCAGTCGCTCCAGGACCGGACGCTTCGGGAGATCAACCGGGGCCACGACGCGGCCGCCTTTTTCGACGCCGTGCAGCGGGCTGCAGGCGGTCCGATCCTGCTTTGCGTCCATCTCATCGTGGGGCTGCCCGGCGAATCGCGCGCCGAGATCCTGGAAACGGCAAGGACGATCGCAGGGCTGCCCATCGACGGGATCAAGATTCACAGCCTCCTGGCCCTCGCAGGGACGGAACTGGGGGAGCGCTATAAACGAGGCGAGATCCCCATGTTGAGCCGCGACGAGTATGTCGAAACGGTCTGCGACATCCTGGAGATCCTGCCGCCGGAAATGGTGGTCCAGCGGCTCACCGCCGACGGCTACCGGGAGATCTTTTTGGGGCCCGAGTGGGCGACGAATAAGCTTGCCGTCCTCAACGCCATCGACGGCGAACTGAAACGGCGCGACAGCTGGCAGGGCTTGAGGCATCAAGAATAAATCGCATGTGAACCGATTGCGGTTTCACTGATTCAGCCCCAGGGCCGCGATCGCCAGGGCCATGATGTACTCGCTTCCGAAAGCAGCCACACCACTCGACGGAGAGGCATTCACCAGCACGATGAACTTCCATCCCCGGTACTGATACAGGGCCGACTGCCCGCCGAACACGAAGTCTCCGGTATGCCCGACGGCGTCCCGCTGCTTTTCGAGTCCCAGCCCGTATTCGCATTCCGGTATCCCCATGCTGACGAAGGTGAACATGTCCGTCCTGCGCCGTTCGTCGAGCAGGGATCCCTTCATGAGCGCTTCGAGCCAGATATGCAGGTCCTCGCCGTTGGAGATGGCGGCGCCCGCCCCAAAGGCCCAGGACGGGTCGAACCGGGTGGTGTTCACCCATTTGTCGGCACTCTGCCGGTCAATGTCGTAGGTGTATCCGGCCGTGGAGCCCTCAGGCATGTCCGGGGTGTTCGGGACGGAGGTATTGCGCAGCCCGAGCGGGACGAGGATGCGTGAGCTGATTTCCTGGGCATAGGTCCTTTTTGTTTTCTTTTCGATGATCATGGCGAGCAGCACATAGTTCGTGTTGGAGTAGTGAAACTGAGTCCCAGGCGGAAAGTAGGGATCGTTGGCGTTGGCGACCGCGACCAGCTCCTGCGGCGTCCATTTCTTCAGCGGCTGGAGATACAGCTCGGCGAGGAAATTGAACGGTTTTTGGGCCTGGGCATAGTCGAACAGGCCGCTCGTATGGTTCAGGAGCTGGCGGACAGTGATCAGGGATGAGTTGGCGACGAGGCCGGGAAGAATCGATTCGAGCGTATCGTCGAGGGACAAGCTGCCTTCCTGGACAAGCTTCAGGATGACCGTAGCGACAAAGGTCTTGCTCACGCTCCCGATCCTGAATTTCAACCCTGGAGCCATGGGAGTCCTTTTCTCGCGATCGGCAAGCCCGGTGACGCCGACCCATTTTGCGCCGTCGGGTCTGATGACCGTCATCGTCGCCCCGGGGGCCCCGATTGCCGCGACGCTGGTGTCGAGCGAATCCTGCAGCGTTCGCGTCGTCTGCTGATCGAACGCCGGGGTCGTGGCGCCTGAGCACAGGCCGCAAACACCAGGTAAAATAGTTATAAGTATCAGTGACAAAATATATTTTTTCATGCTGCCTCCTCCGGGCCGTCGTGTTGAATCTCCGCTGCGGCAAATCACCGTACCGTTGCCGTTATCCCCCGCATACGCCCCCTCCGCGCCGATCGTATCGGCAGCTGCATGACAACTGCTGAACAACCATAGACGGTCCTTCAGTGCACGAGGGAGGATATGCCGCCGGCCGGGATATTTTCAAGACTATTTTTCAATTGCCGCTCCGGACGGTCAACGTTATGAGTTCACGGATGGCTCTCCGAAAGGGAGGATCACTTCGTTGGCACCGTCCCGCCGGGTTTGCATCCAGCATTTACCTGTTAATAATTTAATTGATTTTAAGTTAATCATCAGTTAATATTTCCGGCATGTTCACGATCAGATTCAGTAAACAGGCCATCAAAACCAAGGCGAAAATGCCCCAAAGCGTTGCCGAACGGATTGACGCCGAGTTGGAATCGATCGCCGCCGACCCCGCGGCCTATCAGGGGGACTGGAAGCCGCTGCTGGGTTCACTTCTCTGGCGACTGCGTGTCGGGAGTTGGCGGGTCATCTGCGAAATGATCGACGCCGAACTGATCATCTATGTGCTTAAAATAGGATCGAGAGGAGACGTTTACAAATGAGTATCCAGATCATTGAACATGACGGCGCACCGGAATATGCGATCGTCCCCTTTCGGGAATGGGAAACAATGGTCGATCGTCTGGAAGAGCTGGAAGATATCCGTGATGGCTGTACGGCTTCTGCCGCCATTGCCGCCGGTGAGGAAACCTACCCTCAGGAATTTGCAAAACGCCTGTCGTCAAAGGAAAACCCCCTCAAGGTATGGCGTGAATATCGAAAGCTGACCCTGGCAACGTTGGCCAAGAGGTGCGGCGTATCCATCCCGGCCCTGTCCCAGATCGAAAACGACAAGCGTGCCCCGAGCGTGGATTTGCTGCTTAAACTCTCCAAGGTTCTCTGCTGCGACATGGAGGATCTCATTCGAGGGGAAGACTGAATCGGAAGGTAACTGGGCCGACTCGCCCAGCCGTCCTGTGAGCAAGCAAGGAACGGCCGATGGCGGGCAGGAATATTAGGAAAGAGAAGGAATATCATGATCGGCATTGTGGATTACCGGGCGGGAAATCTGACCAGCGTGGCCCGGGCACTGGAACATCTGAAGGAAAAATGCGTGGTCACCCATGACCCCAAGGTGCTGGATAAGGCCAGCCACATCATCTTCCCCGGCGTGGGCGCCGCCGGGACGGCGATGGCGAACCTCCGGGAAAGCGGCCTCGACGGAGAGTTGCGCAGGTGGGTGCAGGAGGGCAAGCCCGTGCTCGGGATATGCCTCGGCACCCAGGTGATCTTCGATTACAGCGAGGAGGACGACTGTCCCTGTCTCGGCATCGTACCCGGCAAGGTCCGGCGGTTTCCCGCAGACCTGGAGGAGGAGGGAAAACGGCTGAAGATCCCCCACATGGGCTGGAACAAGGTCGCCTTCCAGGGCGGCCACCCGGTTTTTGCGGGCCTGCCCGAGGCAGCGGAGTTCTATTTCGTCCATTCCTACTATCCTGCGCCCAACGACGAAAGCTGGGTCGCGGGCTGGACCACCTACGGGATCCGCTTTTGCGCCGCCGTGGCCAAAAAGAACCTGGTCGCCGTCCAGTTTCACCCCGAGAAGAGCGGCCGGCCGGGCCTCGACATCCTGGCCAATTTCTGCCGCTGGGGAGGGAACGATGCTCAGTAAACGAATCATCCCCTGTCTCGACGTCCGGAACGGCCTTTTGACCAAGGGGGTCAAATTTCAGTACAACATCGACATCGGCGACCCCGTCGAGGTGGCGCGCGCCTACTACGAGCAGGGGGCCGACGAGATCGTCTTCTACGACATCACCGCCTCTTCCGAAGGCAGGGCGATCATGATCGACGTGGTCCGGCGGGTCGCCGAGACGATCTTCATCCCCTTTTCGGTCGGCGGCGGCATCGGCTCTGTCGAAGACATGCGCAGCGTGATCCTGGCCGGCGCGGAAAAGGTGAGCGTCAACTCGGCGGCGGTTAAAAACCCCGCGATCATCGCCGAAGGGGCCAAGGCTTTTGGCAGCCAGTGCGTGGTCTTGGGCATGGACGTGAAGAAGGTGGCCGTGACCGAATGGATACCTTCCGGCTACGAGATCGTGATCAACGGCGGCAGGACCGCGACCGGGATCGACGCCCTCTGGTGGGCCTGCGAGGCCGAACGGCTCGGCGCGGGCGAGATCTGCCTCAACTCGATCGATGCCGACGGGACCCAGGACGGCTACGAGATCGATCTGACGGCTCTCATCTCCAGCAATGTGCGGATTCCCGTGATCGCCTCGGGCGGCGCGGGCAAGCCCGAGCATCTGGTCGATGTCCTCACCAGGGGCAAGGCCGACGCGGCCCTGATCGCCTCGATGGTCCACTACCGGACCTACACGATCGCCGAGATCAAGGACGCTCTTAACCAGCAGGGTGTGAAGGTCCGCCGCCACTGGTAGGGGAATATTTGTCCTTGACGACGCTCCGGGAATGCCATAAGAGTCAAAAAGATAAAGCACTATACCCTTAAGGGAGGCAGTACACCGTGGATGCAAAAAGATACGAATTGAATGTCCAGCTCGCCCAGATGTTGAAAGGCGGGGTGATCATGGATGTGACCAATGTGGAACAGGCGAAGATCGCCGAAGAGGCGGGCGCCGTGGCCGTCATGGCTTTGGAACGGGTGCCTTCCGATATCCGCC
>JAKAFS010000087.1 GCA_021817825.1 Deltaproteobacteria bacterium
ACCGGAAACGTTGATGACGTCGTCGATGCGCCCGGTGATCCGGTAGTAGGCGTCGGCATCGCGCAGCGCCCCGTCGCCGGTGAAATAGTACCCCGGGAAGGGCTCGAAATAGGTTTCTTCGTATTTCTTGTGATCCTTGTAGATCGTCCGGGTGAAGCCCGGCCAGGCGCGTTTGATGCAGAGGGCGCCGCGGCCGACCATGTCCTTCACCTCTTCGCCGCTCGAATCGTCCACCAGGGTCGGCACGACCCCCATGATGGGCAGCGTCGCCATGGCCGGTTTGATGGGAACCGCGCCGGGCAGGGGCAGGATCATGAAGCCGCCCGTTTCCGTCTGCCACCAGGTGTCGACGATGGGGCACTCGTTGCGGCCGATGACGCTGTAGTACCAATGCCACGCCTCGGGGTTCAGGGGCTCGCCGACGGAGCCGAGGATTCTAAGGGAAGAGATGTCGATCCCCTTCACCCACTGGTCCCCTTCCTTGGCAATGGCGCGGATGGCCGTCGGGGCCGTATAGAATTGGGTCACCTTGTATTTTTCGACGATCTGCCAGAAACGGCTGTAGGTCGGATAGTTGGGCACGCCCTCGAACATGAGGGAGGTGGCGCCGTTGCAAAGCGGCCCGTAGAGGACGAAGCTGTGGCCCGTCACCCAGCCGATGTCGGCGGTGCACCACCAGATGTCGTTTTCATGGATGTCGAAGCCCAGCTTGTGGGTATAGGCGGCATAGAGCAGGTAGCCGGCCGTGGTGTGGAGGGCGCCTTTGGGCTTCCCGGTGGAACCGGAGGTGTAGAGGATGAAGAGGGTGTCCTCGGCATCCATCGGCTCCGGCTCGCACTGATCGGAGACCTTCGCCATCTCCTCATGCCACCAGAGATCGCGGCCCTCGGTCCAGTCGAGCTTGCCGATCTTGTCGCCCACCCTTTTGACCACGATCACCTTCTGGATGGTCGGGCAATCTTTCAGGGCCACATCGGCGTCCTTCTTCTGGGGGACCGCCTTGGCGCCCCGGAAGGTGCCGTCGCAGACGACCAGGACCTTCGCTTCCGAATCCTGGATCCGGACGGTGAGGGCGTCGGAGCTGAAACCGCCGAAGACGACGGTATGGACGGCGCCGATCCGCGCGCAGGCCAGCATCGCCACGCCGGCTTCGGGAACCATGGGCATGTAGATGCAGACGCGGTCGCCCTTCTTGACGCCCTGGGCCTTGAGGACGTTGGCGAACTTGCAGACTTCCCTGTGCAGCTCGCGGTAGGTGATCGCCCGCTCTTCCGTCGGCTCGTTCCCGACCCACTGGATCGCGATCTTGTCGCCCCGCTTTTCCAGATGCCGGTCGAGGCAGTTATAGGAGACGTTCAGCTTCGCCCCTTCAAAATACCGGACGTAAATCGGCCCCTTGCGGATGTCGAAGTTGAAGTCCTCAACCTTGTCCCACTTCTTGAAAAAGGTCAGATACTCGTCGGCCTGCTTGGCCCACCAGGCCGGCGGATCGGCCATGAATTCCGCGTACAAACGCTCGTATTCTTCTCTGCTCTTGATGTAGGCGATCTTGCGCACTCTTTCGTGAACCGGATAAACTTCCTTCAACTGTACCTTGTCCTCTTCACCCATGATGGCCTCCCTGTTTCACTGAAATTATTTATCCTCGGATCGCCCCGTACTCCCATAGCGAAGCGTTCCGTACTCCTCTTTCACTGAAACTTACTTATCCTTCGGATCGTTCCGTACTCCCATAGGGGACGATCCGTACTTCCCAAGAACAAGCCTCCTCGGCCCACGTCAACCGCCGCCTCATCATGACGAGCGAAACTGCCGCTTTGGAATCAATCTTAATTTATGGTACAGATTCGGATCGCCGGAAGGCGTCGCTGAAAATGTGAACGGCGGTCACTATATGACCAGAGGTCATGTCATCGATTGTTTGATCTATATCAACTATCGCCGGGATGTCAAGAAATATTTTCTCAGGGAAAAACGTCGCTTCGCCTCTGAAATCGCCTTCTCCCGCCCCTTTGCCCCTTCACCTCCCCCCCCTGCCCGCAAGGAAGCCGGTCCGGACCGCCGGCGCTCGATTCAACGGACCTTTCGCGCCTGCCGCGCCCCATCTTCGCAAACTTCTTTTGCCTTTGAGGTGTGTGACTTTTGCCACACTCCGCAGGGCGCAAAGAGGTCTCTTTCGCCGCAGCCGTCCGCTTCACCTTGCCCAAACCACCGGCGGCCGCCAAGGGGGGCAGCGTCCGCAGAAAGGGATCAGCAGCTTTATATATCTGTTTTTATTTATTATTTTACAACAAGTCGCTCGTCCGAAGCCGAAAGGGCGAAAAGGGAATCCCTGGCGGTGCCACTCTGGCATTCCGATTGCAGACCGCTTTGCCGACAGACATCGCGTCCCCAACCGCCCATCCGGCGGCGCGGCGGGGAAGATTGGGGCTTGACAAGGCCGGTCGGTTTTGTTAGCGTCCCAGGCAATATCTGTAAAAGGGGGTGGTGTCCCGCGCAGATATCGATGTGTGGCGGCCTGAAGAAAAGCCGGTTTTAGCGAGCCGGCAAAAACGGAAGGCCGCAAGCGGAAGCGCTAAAAGCGCAGGTTTTCCAAGAGGAAGGTCCCCATGCCCGTGGGGGCCGAACCGACGAAACAGGAGGAAAAAATGAAGAAATTTTTGGTCGTTTTACTGTCGCTGGGGCTGATCGCAGCTTTCAGCATGCCCGCGTCGGCCGCCGACGTGAAGGTTTCCGGATCCTACAACCTCCAGGGCGGCTATGACAGCAACCCCGAGTTGAGGGACACCGATAAGTATTCCAAGACCGCGTTCTATAATGCAATTAGAATCATGCCCGTCTTCCAGGTCGCCGAAGGGCTGACCTTCACGATGCGCTTCGACGCCCAGGAGAAGGTCTGGGGCGACTCGGCCTGGAGGGGACAAACGGCAGGTACCAACGATGATGTGATGAGCAGCAGGCCGCAGACCGCCGCTGGTGGAACTCCGAAGATCCAGGAAAATATCGAAATCGAATACGGCTTCGTCTCCTTCAACACGGCCGTAGGCAAGTTCGATGTCGGCTACATGAACGCCGACGGCTGGGGAACGGCCTTTTTCAACCAGTCCAACCCCCGCCCCCGGATTCAGTTGACCAAGGTCTTTGGTCCCCTGTCCGTTCTGGGCGTTTACGAGAAGCGGTATGAAAATGTCACTTCCGCCGCTTATGCTGCCAACCACGCAACCGATGCGGACTACGACACCTACGCCCTGGCGGCGATCTACAAGTGGAAGGCCGGCCAGGCCGGGCTCATGTACAAGTACTGGCTGAACAATCAGGGCAGACTCGCAGCTAACCCCTTCAGCTCCAGGATCCACCAGGTGGCGCCTTATGCGATCGCGAAGTTCGGCCCCGTCGATGTGGAAGCCGAGGTGATGTATTTCTTCGGCAAGACCAGAGACTTGGAAGCACCGGCCGCAGGCGTGGTCAATCAGGACGCGGACACGCTGAACGCCGGCATCAAGGCCACCTACAACCTGGGTCCCGCCTATTTCGGCGCCCAGTACGCCTATGCGAGCGGCAACAATCCGAACGACGCCACGAAGAACAAGCAGCTGAACGGTTTGGGCATCGGCTATGACCCCACCTTGATCATCGGCGGTGGGCTTCGTCAGGACATCGGCTACGACAACTACCTCGGCGGCGTGAACGGCACGACGGCCATCCAGAAGACCAAGCAGAACCTGGTCTTCTACAACGCCTTCGGCGGCTACAACGTGACCCCGAAGTTGAACGTCGCGGGCTCCGTGACCTATGCCCATGTCGCCTCGAAGCCGAACGGCTATCAGTCCAGCAACGTCGGAATCGAAGTCGATCTGGGCGTCACCTACAAGATCTACGACAACCTTTCCTACCTGGTCCAGGGCGGTTATCTCTTCGCCGGCGATTACTGGAAGGGCGCCAACAACGCCAACGCCAAATACGGCGACGAGTACGTCGTGATCAACAAGCTGACCCTGAACTTCTAGGCCAGCGCATGGTTGTTTGAGGAAGACACCACCTCCGAAGGGGCCCCGGGGAACAATCCCCGGGGCCTTTTTTTAAAGGGCACAGACCATCGAAAAGATTCACGGCAACCTGACGGGCCTCAGCCCCGCAGAGATCAAGCGGATCGAGCAGCTCTACCGGCGGCGCCTCCCGCCCGAGCGGGTGGTCACCCAGGAGCTGGCCCGCGCCCTGACGGAGCTTTCCCGGGAGCTCAACCGCCAGATCGGCCTGCTCGTCACCCGCCGGGGAGAGGCAGCCTTCGTCATCGTGGGCTCCCATCACCAGATCCTGATCCCCTCCCTGGAAGGATTCCGCTCCTCCTCCCGCCGCTTCAAGGGGCTGCGGCTGATCCACACCCACCTGGCCGGAGAAGGTCTGACCACCGACGATCTGACGGACCTGGCGCTTTTGCGCCTCGATCTGGTCTGCGCGCTGGAAGCCGGCGAAGACGGCCTGCCCGGCCTGGCCCACCTGGCCCACCTCGTCCCGGAAAACCCGGAGGGACTTTTCTGGACGATCCTGCCGCCCAAGCGCCCCGGGGAACTGGATCTCGATTTTGCGGCCTTCATCGCCGCCCTGGAAGGCGAATTCACCCGCCGCCAGAAGGCGCGTCCCGTCGAGGCGGCCGACCGGGCAATCCTCGTCCGGGTGGAAACGGACCCCTTTTTTGCAAGCGAGGCCTCCCTGGCGGAACTCCGGGAGCTCTGCCTTTCCTCCGGCGTCGAGGTCTTCGACACCCTGATCCAGCGCCGGGCCGCACTCGATCCGCGCTTTCTCATCGGCAAGGGGAAACTCTCGGACCTCGTGATCCGGGCGCTCCAGATGGACGCGAACCTCCTGGTCTTCGACCACGAGCTCACCGCCGCCCAGATCCGCAGTCTGGCCGATTTCACGGAGATGAAGGTCATCGACCGGACCCAGGTGATCCTCGACATCTTCGCCAAGCGCGCCCACAGCCGGGAGGGCAAGATCCAGGTGGAACTGGCCCAGCTCCAATACCGCCTCCCGAGGCTCACCCGGCAGGATGCGGGGCTCTCCAGGCTCGCGGGAGGGATCGGCGGCACCGGCCCCGGCGAAACCAAGCTGGAAGTGGACCGGCGCCGGATCAGGACGCGAATCCACCATCTGGAAAAAGAGCTCCAGGGGATCGAAAAGGCCCGGGGATTGCGCCGGCGCCGGCGCGACAAACGGGGCCTCCCGATCATCTCCATCGTGGGCTACACCAACGCCGGCAAATCGACGCTGCTCAACGCCCTGACCCAGAGCGCCGTCTTCACCGAGGACCGCCTCTTCGCCACCCTGGACCCGAAAAGTGCGCGCCTCCGCTTTCCCCGGGATACCGAAGCGGTCATCACCGACACGGTCGGCTTCATCCGCGACCTGCCGAGGGAACTGGTAGCCGCCTTCCGGGCGACCCTCGACGAGCTGCAAGAGGCGGACATCCTGCTCCATGTGATCGACGCCGGCAACCCGGCCTGCGAGGCCCAGATCGCCGCCGTCGAGAAGATCCTCGCGGACCTCGACCTGACCGAAAAGCCGACCCTCCGGGTATTCAACAAGGCGGATCGGCTGGAGGACAAGGCCGCGCTCGCGAACCTCGCCGCCCGTTTTTCGGCCGTCGCCCTCTCGGCGCTCGATCCCGCCACCCTTCCCCCGCTCATGGAAAGACTGGAGAAGCTGATTCACCTGACCGTTGCCGGCGACACGGAACCTGAGCCATAGAAAAACGCTATTGACAGCGACGGCGTTTTGGTCTAGCGTCCCGGTAACTCAAAATAGCTCTGTTTCCTGAAAGTGAACGGCACGTTAAGAGGGCAATCGCATTGCAATCGGGGCTTGCTGCACAGAAGGGTTCTGTTGTACCGCGTTCTTCCGGAGCGGGGTCAAGCCCCACCGTCTCCGCCATTTCAAGAGTCTCAGTCACGCAAAAATACGCATCCTAAGGGCCATGGTCGAAAGAGCCATGGCCTTTTTCATATCCGGAAAGGCAATGGATGCGCTTAATGAGCGCGGCGCCGGCTGAGACCCCGCAGCAACGCGGAACAGCGATGAGGCAAAAACATGTATGAAGTGATCTGGCACGGGCGCGGCGGGCAGGGAGTCGTCATTGCGGCGCAGATCCTGGCCGAATCGGCTTATCTGCAAGGATTCAAGGGGGTCACCTCGGCCCCGACCTTCGGCCCGGAACGCCGGGGGGCTCCCTTGACCGCATCGACCCGAATCGCCGACCAGCCGATCCGGACCTTTTCCCAGATCGAACGGGCCGACATCGCCGTCGTTCTCGATCCGTCGCTCTTCGGCGGCGTCGATATCGCCGGGTCGCTCAAACCGGGGGGGCTGCTCGTCATCAACACCATCCGGAAACCGGAAGAGGTGCAACTTGCAGGCCCGTTCCGGATCGCAACGGCCGACGCGGCGGCGATCGCGCTGAAATTCCATCTCCTCAAGGAAGGATCGCCGCTCGTCAACACCCCCATGCTCGGTCTCTTCGCCAAAGCTTCGGGGCTGGTCACCCTCGACTTTCTGGAAAAGGGGTTGCGCTGGAAGCTCTCGGGAACGGCGGCGGAGACGAACATCGCGGCCCTCCGGGCCGCCTATGAGGAGGCGACATTTAAATAGGGACAGAAACCCTATTTATTGGAAAATAGGGTTTCTGTCCCTATTTAAGAAAGGCGGATTATGGAACGCAAAGACGAGAACCTCTCGGCCATGTGCAAACCGGCCGTCGGCGAAGCGGGAAAAACCGGCGACTGGCGGGACGCCACCCCGGTCATCGACCGGACCAAATGCATCGCCTCGGTCAAGAACCGGCCGGCCTGCTTCCGCTGCTGGCTCTACTGCCCGGAAGGGATCGTCGCCGCCGAGGTCCCCGTTTCGATCGATCTGACCTACTGCAAGGGCTGCGGGATCTGCGCCGAAGAGTGCCCCGCCCAGGCGATCACGATGGTCAGGCATGAGGAGGGCAAGTCATGAGCGGCAACGTCCAGATCATGACCGGAAACTCCGCGGCGGCCCAGGCGGTAAAGCTCTGCCGGGTCCAGGTCATCTCCGCCTACCCGATCACCCCCTCGACCTCGGTGACCGAGACGATCGCCAACTGGGTAGAGCGGGGCGAGCTCAAGGCGGAATATGTCCGTGTCGAAAGCGAGCACTCGGTCATGGCCGTCTGCGTCTCCGCCTCGACCGTCGGCGCCCGGGTCTTCACCTCCACCTCGTCGCATGGCCTCCTCTACATGCACGAGCAGCTCCACTGGGCGGCCGGCTCCCGCCTCCCCATCGTCATGTGCTGCGTCAACCGCGGCGTCGGCGCCCCCTGGTCGATCTTCAACGACCAGCAGGATTCCATCGCCCAAAGGGACACGGGCTGGATACAGATCTACTGCCGTGACAACCAGGAGATCCTCGACACGGTGATCCAGGCCTACCGCATCGCCGAGGCGGTCTACTGCCCCGTCATGGTCTGCTACGACGGTTTCGTCCTGTCCCACACCATGATGCCCGTCGAGATTTCCGACGCGGAAAAGGTCGACGCCTTCCTGCCTCCCTACAAGCCCCACACGCTCCTTAGCCCGGAAGATCCCCGGAACATCAACCCGGTCATCTTCCCCTGGCAGCGCCGGGACGCCGAGGGGGTGCTTAGGGACGGCTACATGGACATGCGCTGGAAACTCCAGCACGCCCTGGAGCAGGCCCGCGACGTCATCGTCCGGACCTCCCAGGACTATGCGGCGCAATTCGGTCGCGATCAGGGCGGCATGCTCTGGTCCTACAAAGCCGACGACGCCGAGGTGCTCTTGACCGGGATGGGCTCCCTCGCCACCGAGGCGACCAGGGCGGCGGACCTCCTCCGCGAGTCGGGGATCCGGGCCGGCGTCATCGGCGTCCGGGTTTATCGCCCCTTCCCGAAGGAGGAGATCCGCACGGCCTTCAAGGACACAAAACCGGTCGTGGTCTTCGAAAAGAACATCAGCTACGGCTACGAAGGGGCGCTCGCGGCGGACATCAAGGCCGCCCTTTACGGGACCGGGATTGCCGCGCCGATCCACAACGTCATCGCCGGCTTGGGCGGCCGCGACGTGAAGGCCCATGAGCTGGCCGACGAGGTCCGCTCGTCCCTCAAGGCCATGACCGCAGGAATGCGGGAGCGTCAGACCTGGCTGAATTGCGTCAGGGAGTGAAATCCGGGAGGATGGAGATGCCCGAAAAACTCTTCAAGGTGAATGCCGAAGAATACATCCTCCCGGGCAACCGGGCCTGCCAGGGCTGCGGGCTGTCGCTCGCCTACCGCTACATCCTCAAGGCCCTGCGGGAAAACACGATCCTCACGATCCCGGCCAGCTGCCTGACGGTCCTCCACGGACTCTACCCGGTCACCTCGGTCCGGATCCCCTGTTTGAACTGCACCTTCGCCAGCACGGCCGCCTCGGCCTCGGGCCTTGTCGCGGGGCTGGCGGCCCTGAACCGGAGCGACATCACGGTCGTCGCCATCGCCGGCGACGGCGGCACCTACGACATCGGCATCCAGGCCCTCTCCGGCGCGGCCGAACGGGGAACTGACTTCATCTTCGTCTGCTACGACAACGAGGGGTACATGAACACCGGAACGCAGCGGTCCAGCGCCACCCCGGCCGGAGCGCTGACCACGACGACGCCGGTCCTCACCAAGCAGCAGAACAAGAAGGACATGATGAAGATCATGGAGGGGCACGGCCTCCCTTACCTTGCCACGGGCTCGCCCGCCTTCCCCATCGACCTCTACGACAAGTTCGTCAAGGCCAAGCGAATCAAAGGGACCCGCTATCTTCAGATCGCCACTCCCTGTCCCCCCGGCTGGGTCTTTCCGCCCAAAGAGACGGTCAGGATCGGCCGGCTCGCCGTGGAGACCGGCAGCGTCGTCCTCTACGAGATCGAAAACGGGAAGTTCCGGCTCACGGGCCGAAGCAAGACTCTCGCCGAAAAGGGCGGCCGTGTCCCGGTGACGCACTTCGTGGAGCGGCAGGGGCGGTTCAGGAAGATGAGCGAGGCACAGCTCCACGCCCTCCAGCAGGCGACCGATCACAAGTGGGCGGAGTGCCTGAAAAGGGCCGAGGCCTGAAAAAAGGCCTCTCCCATGTCTTTCCGTTTCCCCTGATCCGGTTCGTGTGCGGAGCCTCTATCTATTTTTGAAGGGCGATGATAAAGACGTGCGGGAGGGAGGGGTTCCGCCGCGGCGCATGGGAGATTTTCCCGGGCACCCTGCCACCGCAGCATCGCGACCGCCGGGAAAATTGTTTGAGCGCCCTAGTTTGGAGACTGTTCAAAAACGTTTAGATGCAAGGCGCGCAAAACCTGAGGAATGAGGCGTACTTTTCGTACGCCGCAGTGACGAAGGTTGCAGCGCAACGCAGCAGATGAGCGTTTTTCAACAGCCTGCTGAGGGCGCGAGTTTTTTCCCGGCAGCGAAGCGAGGCTGTGCAGGGTCGGGAAAAGGTCCGTGCAGTGGCGGAGCCCCTCACTCCGGGAGATAAGGGAAGCATCGGGAACGGTCTTGCTCTATTTTTAGGTTGGGGCCTTTATGGCGCAATCGCACTGGTTGCGCCGAAGGACATCGGCGATGAGGGCCGCATAGCGATGGGCTGCGCCGCGGTTTTTCGCCACCACAAGCCTGCCCGCTTCGCCCAACTGCGCAAGCCGGGCCGGATCGGCCAGAAGTTCTTGGACCTTTTCGTAGAGTTCGTCCCCATCCCGGACCGGGATCCCGGCCCCGGCCTCGGCGAGGAGCGCCTGCTCGTCCCGGAAGTCTTCCATGTGCGGCCCGTGGAGCACGACCTTGCCCCAGGCCGCGGCTTCCAGGAGATTTTGGCCGCCTTTCGGCACCAAGCTCCCGCCGCAAAAGACGATCGTCGCCAAACTGTAGACCTTGAAGAGTTCGCCGATGACATCGACGAGGATTATCCGTTCGCCCGCCGGCTTTCTTCCGGCCAGGATCTCGGACATCCGGAGGCAGTCGGCAAAGCCCGCCTGCCGGACCAGCTCCGCCACGGCCGGGGCCCGCTCGATATGGCGGGGGACCAGGATCAGCCTAAAATCCGGCCGCTCCTGTAGAAGCCGGCCATAGACCGAAAGGACCGCCGCCTCCTCGCCCTCGTGGGTGCTGCCGGCCACGAAGACCGGCTCTTCCGGCCCGATCCCGAGACGCAGGGCCGTCTCCTTTGCCAGCTCCGGAGAGACCCGGGAGGCGAGGCCGTCGTACTTGGCGTTTCCCAGGACCTGGATCCGGCCGGGGTCCATCCCCAGGTCGGCGAGCTTTTCCGCATCGGTTCGGGAGATCATCCCGGCCGTCTCGATATCCGTCAGGACCCCCTTCCAGAAAAAGCGGGTCGCCCGGTAGCGACTGAAAGAGCGGGGCGAAAGGCGACCGTTGACCATGACCACAGCCGCGCCCTGCTCCCGGCAGATCCGGAGAAAATTGGGCCAAAGCTCCGTCTCGACGAGACAGAAGAGATCGGGCGCGACCAGGTTCACGACCTTCCGGACCACCCGGGGGAGGTCCAGGGGGTAGTAGATCAGGCAATCGGCCGCCGTCGCCAGCCGCTTTGCCATCTCCTGGCCCGTCTCGGTGCTTGTCGAGAGGACCAAAAGGGCTTGGGGAAAGCGGACGCGCAGGGCCGCGAGGATCGGGGCCGCCGCCGTCACCTCGCCGACCGAAACGGCATGGACCCAGATCCTAGGCCTTCCCTCGGCCTTGAGCTTTTCCCGAAGCGCCGGGCTGACCTGCCCGAACTTCGGTCCCAGGCTCCGGCGGTATTTCCCGGTCAGGAGCATCTTGAGCCCGTAGTAGGTCACGCCCGGCAGCGCCGCGGCAAGCAGAAATGCATTATAGACGCCTGACCAGAACAAACCAACCTCCCTGTAAATCGATGATTGGTCTTTTTCATAGCATGGCCGCAAGCCCCATCGCAAGGAAAAGACCGGGACCGATTCTCGTAGTTGACACCGCCCTGGCAATGATGTACGAAATCCCCATGCAAAAGATCGCCCCTTCCATCCTGTCCGCCGACGGCAGCCGCCTCGGCGAAGAGATCGCCGCCGTGGAGGCCGCCGGTGCGGACCTGATCCATGTGGATGTCATGGACGGCCACTTCGTCCCGAACCTCACCCTGGGGCCGGGGCTGGTGAAATCGCTCCGCAAGATCACGCGGCTTCCCTTCGACGTCCACCTGATGGTCGAATCGCCCGAGCGCTTCATCGACGAATTCGCCAAGGCCGGGGCCGACCTGATCACGATCCACGCCGAGGCCACGGTCCACCTGCATCGGGCCGTGACCATGGTCCGGGAGCGGGGCATCCGGGCCGGGGTCTCCCTCAATCCCGCGACCCCCCTCTTCCAGATCGAGCCGATCCTGCCCTACATCGATCTCTTACTCATCATGACCGTGAACCCCGGCTTCGGGGGGCAGAAGCTCATCGAAGGGTCGCTCCACCGGATTCGGCAGGCCAAGGAGATGATCCACATCCTGTCCCCCGAGGCGGAACTCGAAGTGGACGGCGGGGTGACGCTCCAAAACATCCGCTCCATCGCCGACGCCGGGGCCGACATCCTCGTGGGCGGCGCCTCGGTCTTCGGCAGCGAGGACTATACCGCCACGATCGGCCAGATGAAGGCGCTTTTGGCCGCGCCGCCGACCGTTTCGGCGTAACGGGCCGGACACGCTTTTTTCACACCTGCACCTTTCCTGAATGAACCCTGGTTGGAACCCGCAACCGGCGGCAACCGACCAGTCAAATTTCGGCTTGAAAACGTTCGCACCTCACAGAGTATTCATAATTATATCATACAAATAAGTCACTTCAGAGCGGCGAAGTGACTCCCGATTCCGGTATCGCGCTCGGGGAGCGCTGACTCATTATTGGTGGGTCCATGCGTGAATTCATCAACTCCCTAAAACATCCCGGACCCGGCCGGCGCCGGGCAGAAAAAACCAAAAAAAGCTGCTTGAATTCGTAGCGTCAGCAGGGCAAAAAAGCGCAGACAAAATGAAAAAACGTCCGCGGCTCCTTGCCATTTTTCTAAAGTTATGTTCACATAAGCCGATACAATGTTAGGTGCTTTTTATCCATTGCCGAGTTTTTGATCGCGGTTCACCGGAGCCGTTAAACCTGAAAAAGAGAGATTCTTATGCAGATCGATCCCAAGATGAAGATTGTCCTTGCCGAAGACGGCAACACCATGCGGAAGATGGAGCTCAAGATCCTCCAGCAGCTCGGCTATGAGAACATCATCGAGGCCGTGGACGGCGCGGCGGCCATGGAAGCGCTGGCAGCCGAAGGCGACGTGAAGCTGGTGATCTCGGACTGGAACATGCCGAACAAATCGGGCATGGATCTCCTCCAGTGGATGCGCCAGGATCCGAAATACAAGGACGTCGCCTTCCTCATGGCCACGGGCCAGGGGGACAAGATCTACGTCAACCAGGCCATGGCGGCCGGGGCCTCGGGCGTGGTGGCCAAGCCTTTTTCGCCCGACGAGCTCAAGACCAAGATCGAGGACATCTTCGGCGTGGAACGGGAGAAGCCCGCCCAGGCGGCCGAGGCGGCCGCCAGCACCACGGCCGACGGACGGCCGGTCATGAAGGTCGCCCATATCCAGATCACGGACCATCTCGCCCTGGGCGTGCTCAAGCACCGGGCCGAGAAAGGGGAGTTGAACCCCCAGACCTTCTCGCTTCAGACCCAGTGCATGCTGACCTGGAACCAGGTCCAGGACGCCCTGGAAAAGGGCTCCGTGGACGCCGCCTTCATCCTGGCCCCGATCGCCATGGATCTGTTCAACTACGGCGCGCCGATCCGCCTGGTCCTCTTTGCCCACCGCAACGGCAGCATCATGGTGCGCAGCAAGTCCCTGGAGTACCGGAAGCCCTATCAGCAGTTCTTCAAGCACAAGACCTTTTTCATCCCCCACCGCATGTCCATCCACAACATGCTGGCCTTCAAATACTTCTCCGAGATGGGGCTGAAACCCGGCGTCGTAGGGGCCGGCGCGGTCAACATGGTCTTCGAAGTCTGCGCGCCGGTGAACATGCCCGCCTTCTTGGCCGAGACGCCCAATGCCTGCGGGTTCATGGTGGCCGAGCCCATCGGCTCGCGGGCCATTGCCGGAGGCATCGCGGAAAAGCAGCTCCTCTCCAGCGAGGTCTGGGATCAGCATCCCTGCTGCGTCGTCGTTTTCCGGAAGGAGTTCATCGACCGCAACCCCGACGCGGTCCAGGAATTCACGAAGCTCCTCGTCGATTCCGGAAAATTCGTCGCCAGCCATCCCCAGGAGTCGGCGGAGATCGCCACCGCCTTTCTGGATCCCGAAAAGAAGCTCGGCCTCGATCCGGCGCTGCTGCTGCGGGTGCTCACGGACCCCAACGGCATCACGACGAGCAATCTCTATCCGTCGCTGGAGGATCTGGACGTGATCCAACGATTCATGAAAGAGCAGATGAACATCGGCTCGATCATCGACCTGGAGAAATTCGTGGATCTGCGGTTCGCCGACGCCGCCTGCAAGGCAGACGCGGCTGCGGCTGCGGAAAAGAAGGCGGTGCAAAAGGAGGCCACGGCCGAGGCGGCCGCGACGACGGAAGAAGCTGCGGCCTGCAAACCGCTGGCGGCGCCGAAGATCGGTCTCAAGGAAAATATCCTGGTCCAATCCTCCCGGGAGGGCAAGTACATCATCTTCCGGCTCGCCGAGGAACGGTACGGCGTGCCGGTCCTCGATGTCCGGGAGATCATCCGCATGCAGCCCATCCGCCCCATGCTGGAGATGCCCGAGTACATCAAGGGGGTCATCAACCTGCGCGGCAAGATCATTCCCATCGTCGATCTGCGGCTGAAACTGGGGATGGACGCCATTGAATACCACGACCGCATGTGCATCATCGTCGTGGATGTGGCCGGGGTCACGGGGTCGACGCGGGTGGGGATGATCACCGACGCGGTCTTGGCCGTGGCCGACATCAAGGAATCGGCCATCGAGGACACGCCCTCCTTCGGGACCAGCGTCAACACCGATTTCATGACCGGCATGGCGAAGCTTGCCGAAGGGGTCACGACGCTCCTCGATATCGAAAAGGTCCTGTCCGCCGGCTAGAAAGGCTGGGCGGCACAGGATGAAGCGCCGCGCCGGGCCAAGCTCCCGCCTTAGCAGGTTGAAAAACACCTTGTTTTGCAGGCGGTTCAAAAACGGTTAGCTGCAAGGCGCGCAAAACCTGAGGACTGAGGCGTACTATTCGTACGCCGCAAGCCTGCCCCCGCGAAGGCGGGGGAAGGTTGCAGCGCAACGCAGCAGATGAGCGTTTTTCAACGGCCTAGAGGCTCACTTCTTTTCGTCGATGATCGTAAGCGCCATCCGGGTCGCCTCGGCGGTGAAGTCTTTGCAGGTTTCCACGACCCCGGCATCGAGGAACTTCTGCCGCCCCTCCTCGGTACCCAAATCGCAGTCGATCAGCTGTAGACAGTTGGTGGAACCGAACTTCTCTTCAAATCCCTTGATGAATCGCTGGATAGGCGGATAACTGTCGGGAAGGGGCAAAGAGGGGTCGTTTCGGCCGTAAAAGAGGTTGATCGCCATGACCGCCCCGGTGACGGCGCCGCAGGTCCCGCAGGTCCGGGAGATCCCGGCGCAAAAACCGGTACCGAGGCGGGGAATGAGGTCGGAGGTGATCTTCTTTTTTTCCGCCACGATCAGCAGCACACTTTCCGCACAGCGATACCCGGCGTCAAAGAGCTGATCAACCCGCTGACCGACGTCGTCCTTGGCCATAATGGTCTTCCCTCCCGTAAGAATTGGCTTTTTCATAACCGTAATCAACGAATTAAGCAAGGTGCATTATCGCTAGAAGAGTTTCATCTGCTCGGCGCCCTTGGATTTTCTGGCCTTCCTGCCCGAAGCCGCGGCCGTGGTCATCAACTCCGCGGGCAGTTCACCGACAAAGCGGGAAAGGGGGCGGGGCTGAGGGCCAACCCAGGGCCGGGTCTGGGAGGCGGTCAGGAGGAGTCGTTCCTTGGCGCGG
>JAKAFS010000171.1 GCA_021817825.1 Deltaproteobacteria bacterium
GATGCTGCCGTTGACGGAGTCGCAGGCGTTGGAGGCCAGATGGATGACGGTGCCCGCCATGTCTTCCGGCCTGCCCCAGCGCCCCAGCGAAGCGGCGCGAGCCCTATTTCCTGCTCTTCTCCTCGGCAAGGAGCGACGAGTAGATTTTCGCCACCACCGCTGATTCCTCTTTGATGAATTTCTCCACCTCTTCGCTGTTCAGGTAGCGCGCCTCGGCTCCCTGGTTCTCCAATATTTTACTGAAGGCCGGATCCTGGGCGACTTTTTTCACCATGGCCCTGACCTGCGCCGCGATCGGTGCGGGAGTCTTTCGGGGGATGGAAATCCCCAACCATTGGATCCACTCCGCATTGACCCCCTCTTCCTTGATCGTCGGCACGTCCGGTATGGACTTCATCCTTTCATCACCCTGAACGGCGAGGATCCTCACCTTCTTGCCCTGTGCGAGAGGGATCGATGTGCCCGGCCACTGGGTGGAAAAATGGACATGCTCGCCCACCACGGCCGCAAGACAGGGGCCGCCGCCCTTGTGGGGCACGTGCCGGGCCTTTGTTCCGATCGCCTGCAGCAGGACTTCGGCCGGCAGATGGGTTCCTCCATACAGCCCCCCGGAGCAGAAGGCGTATTGGTTCGGCTTGGCCTTCAGGTCTTTTGCCATGTCGGTCATGGTTTTCCAGGGGCTGTTGTAAGGGACGATCACCAGAGGCACATTGACACTCAGCCCTCCCACGGGCAGAAGATCATCCCGGGTCAGCGGCGGCTTGCGGCCGTTGGCGATCTCCCATGCCAGGGCATTGGTGGTCGTGGTCGAGTCCATGCCGAGGGTGTATCCGTCCGGGGCGGCCTGGGCGACGGCCGTCATCCCCAGCATCGTGGAAGCGCCCGCTTTGTTCACCACGATAAAGGGCTGTCCCGTCACCTTTTCCGCAACCGTGGCGAAGGCGCGCGCCGCTACGTCATGACCTCCTCCGGGGGCGTTTGGATTGATGATGGTGACGGTTTTGGCCGGATACTCGGCGGCCAGGGACAGATTGACCACGGTCAGGATCGAGATGAGAGAGATTAACACGATACATGCTTTTCTTTTCATGGCTCCACCTCCATTTATCGGGATTGAGATACCTCGCCGATCGCCTTGGGCGACAGGAAAAGCCTCTATAAAACAGGTTGGCCCTTTCTCACAGGAGCGGCAATGTGACCGGCTCTTTTGTCTTGGCGGCCCGTTCGATCGCCAGGGTGACCTCCAGCGTCCGGAGCCCCTCCTCGGCCCGGGGGAGGATGCAGGGGCGGCCGGTCGAGAGATAGTCGAGCCAGCCCCGGGTTTCATCGGCCTGGGGTCCCCAGAAATCGCCCAGGGCATAGTCCCCCGAAGAAGACGTGCCCAGGAAGGCCATGTTCACGTCGTGGCCGGGGACGTAGCCGTGGGAGACCCCCCGGTTCGTGTAGATGATATGCTCCTTGTGTTCCTCGGAAAGGAGGATCACCCCCTCCGTTCCGAGCACCTCCATCCGCGGGCTCTGGCCGAGGCTCGGGTACTTCTCCGGGAGGGCATAGTCCACACCGAGGCTCGCGACCGCGCCGTCGGCAAAGGTCACGATCGCCCAGGTCACGTCGTCCGCGCCGTATCCCGCGGCACGAAACACCCCCTTCTGGCCGCGCGCCACCACCTCCACCGGGGCGTTCCCCGCGAGAAACCAGCAGACGAGATCCACGTAGTAGGTAAGGACATCGAGGACCGGCGAGGCATGGGGGGAGCGCTTGAGGATCTGGAAGGCCTGCGCCCGCGAGTTGTAGACGCGGGTCGTCGCCACGAGCGTCTGCCCCAGACACCCCTTCGCGATGTACTCCTTGGCGAGGATGTAAGAGCGCGTGTAGCGTTTGGTGTAGCCGACGAAAAGATCGCCTTGAGTCTCCCGGACCGCCGCCACGATCTTCCTCGCATCGCCGAGATCGAGGGCAATCGGCTTTTCCACCAGAACGGGCTTTCCCAGTTCCAGGGCCTGGAGGACGGCACGGGTGTGTTCATGCTCGGGCGTCGAAACGACGACCGCGTTCACCTCCGGCCGGGAGATCACCTCGATGTTGTCCCCCGAGGTGAAATCGGCATTCACCTTCTCCCCGACGGTGCGGGCGCGCGCAGGGTCGATATCCGCGACCGCCAGGAACCGCACCGCGGGATGGGTGGAGGCGATGGTGGCCCGCTGCGACCCCATGCGGCCCGCGCCGACGAAAGCGATGCCGAGTTCCCTGCCGATAATCCCTTTTTGCCTGCCCTGTTCGACCATCTTCCCACCTCCTCTTCACACATCGGCGGCAGCCCGCGACGGGCGCCTCGCGTCAATCGCTATTTGCCCTCTTCCAGCGCCTTTTCCCAGGAGGCCGCCGTCGGCCGTACGGCCCGATAGATGTTCCAGGCGAGCAGCAGACAGGACGCGGCAATGAGCGTCATGGTAATCGGACTCTCCCAGAAAATCAGGAAAGAACCGTCGCTGCGCATGAGCGCCTGGCGGAGGCTCAACTCCATCGTCGGCCCGATGATCATCGCCAGGATCAGGGGCGCCACATCGTACTTGATCTTCCGGATAAAGTACCCCAGGACGCCGAAGCACAGCAGGATCGACAATTCAAAAGTGCTGGTATTGACCGAATAGGTCCCGACCAGGCAGATGAGCAGGATGACGGGAAAGAGGATGCGGAAGGGGATCCTCAGCAGGCTGACAAAGATACTGACGAGGGGAATGTTCAGAATGATCAGCATGACATTGCCGATATACATGCTGGCGATCAGCCCCCAGAACACATCGGGATGTTTCGAGATGAAGAGCGGCCCCGGCTGAATTCCGTGGATGAGCAGGGCGATCATCATGACCGCGGGAGCGGGTCCCGTAGGGATGCCCAGGCTCAGGAACGGGATCATCGCGCTTCCCGAGGCGGCGTTGTTGGCCGTCTCCGGCCCGGCCACCCCCTCGATACGACCGGTTCCGAACTCTTCCGGCCTCTTCGCCAGCCTTCTTTCCGTCATGTAGCTGACGAAACTCGACAAGATATGGGCGGAGCCCGGCAAGAGTCCGATCACGAACCCGATCCCCGATCCACGGAATATGGGTCCCCAGGAGGCGTGAAGTTCCGCGCGGTTCGGCCACAGCTCGCGGAATTTGATCTTGTGGATGACCCGGACGAGGGTCTCTTCCGTGGCGATGAGAATTTCCCCGATCCCCATGGCCCCCATTGCAACGGGGAGCAGACCGATGCCGTCATAGAGGTCCGGTATCTCGTGGGTGAAACGCATCGAGCCGGTCAGCGGGTCCATCCCGATCGTGCCGATCAGCAGGCCCAGAAAGACCATGGGCATGGTCCTGAAGAAGGAGCCGCTGCCCAGCGACCCCAGGAGAATAAAGGCAACCAGAAGGACGGCGAACATCTCCGGAGGGCCGAACTTCATCGCGAAATTGGCCAGCGTCGGCGCCAGGACCATGAGCCCGACGATGCTCAGCGTGCCTCCGATCCAGGACCCCCAGGCGCTGATGAACAGGGCGGCCCCGCCCCTGCCTTTAC
>JAKAFS010000172.1 GCA_021817825.1 Deltaproteobacteria bacterium
GCAACTGGCTCCAGCGGCCATCTGGGAGGCGGTCTCCTGCTGGCGATCCTGCTCGGTCCCCATGCGGCGTTCCTCACCATCGCGTCAGTCCTCGTCGTCCAGGCGCTTTTCTTTGCCGATGGCGGTCTTCTGGCCCTCGGCTGCAATATATTCAACATGGGTTTTTTCCCCGCTTTCGTCGCTTATCCGTTCGTCTACAAGAAATTACTGGGCAACAACCCGAGCCGAATGCGTCTGACGACAGCGACCCTCATCGCCGCCGTTGTCGGGTTGCAGTTGGGGCCTTTCGGCGTCGTTCTGGAGACTTTTTTCTCCGGCATTTCCGCACTGCCGTTCGCCACTTTTGCAATTCTCATGCAGCCGATCCACCTGGCGATCGGGATTGTGGAGGGGTTTGTGACCGTTGCGGTGGTTTCTTTCGTCTACAAGGCCCGCCCCGAGATCCTGCAGGGCGCTCTTGCCGCGCGTCCCATCGACAACCATCCGCTGCGCAACGTGCTGATTGCCTTCCTGGCCGTAGCCATCCTCGCCGGCGGAGGCATTTCCCTCTTTGCCTCGAAAAACCCGGACGGTCTTGAATGGGCCATTGCCAAGGTCACGGGGAAGGAGGAGCTGGCAGGACCACGGCAGGGTGTGCACGGCGCATTGGCGGCCATACAGGAAAAATCCGCCTTTCTCCCCGATTATTCGTTTAAAAAGCCCGCTGAGCCGAAGGATAGGGTGGGGGACCCTGCCCCGGAAAAGAAAAATGAAGCGGGGGACGACCTCGGCACCAGTATGGCAGGTATCGTAGGAACGCTGCTGACCCTGGCGCTCGCCTTCATCAGCGGCTTTATCCTGAAGAAGCGGAACAAGGCGGCCTGATGGGCCGGATACCGGATCTGTCGCCGAATTACCAGAAACAAGGGGGAGGGGCGTTGACTCTCCCCCGTTTTGCGAGAGTTTATGCTATCCATTGATGGGGTATTGCTGGATTTCAAACGCCTGGACAGCCTGGCAACTGGCGATTCGGCGATCCATCGCCTCGACCCGCGGGCGAAGGTTCTGGTGACCCTCGTCTTTATCGTGACCGTGGTTTCCTTTGGAAAATACGAGCTGACCGCCATGGTCCCCTTTTTCATCTTTCCGGCGGTAATCATCGGGCTCGGCAATCTGCCGGCCGGCTACATCGCCAGGAAAGTCGCGCTTCTCTGCCCCTTTGCCCTGGTAGTCGCCATATTCAACCCGGTTTTCGACCGGGAGGTGCTTGTGCAGCTAGGTCCGCTGGCCGTAACCGGCGGCTGGATATCCTGCGCTTCGATCGTGGTCCGGGCCGCCCTCACCGTCGGGGCCGCCATCATTCTTTTGGCCGTAACCGGCTTTCCCGCCATCTGCCGGGCATTGGAACGGCTAGGGATGCCACAGGCGTTTGCCGTGCAGCTCCTTTTCCTTTACCGCTACATCTTCGTCTTGACCGAGGAGGGGGGGCGGGTGTCGAGGGCGCGGGCCCTCCGCTCGTACGGCAACAGGGGGCTGGGGGTGAAAGCCTACGGCTCCCTCCTCGGGAATCTCCTGCTCAGAACCTGGCTGCGGGCAGAGCGCATCCATATGGCCATGCTGGCGCGGGGGTTCACCGGCGAGTTCCACACGCGCCGGGAATTCCGCTTCGGCGGGAGGGAACTCGTCTATCTCCTCGGCTGGTCAGCACTTTTCATCACCTTGCGGCTCCAGAACGCCCCCCGGCTTCTGGGCGCGCTTGTCACAGGAATATCCCGATGAGCCACCATATTGTTGAGGTAAAGAATCTTCGCCACGTCTACCCCGACGGCACGCCCGCCCTGCGGGACATATCCTTCAGGATCACCCATGGCGAATCCGTGGCAATCATCGGCGCCAACGGCGCGGGAAAATCGACCCTCCTGCTCCATTTGAACGGCTATCTGGCCCCGACCTCCGGTGAGATCCGCATCGGCGATTTCCCCATGAGCAAGGCGACCCTGCCGGACATCCGGCGCACCGTGGGGATGGTCTTCCAGGACCCGGACGATCAGCTCTTCATGCCGACGGTCTATGACGATGTCGCTTTCGGTCCCATGAATCTTGGGCTGCCCGGCCCGGATGTGGAGGCGCGGGTAAGGGACGCGCTCCAGCGAGTGGGGGCGGGGCATCTGCAGGAAAAGGCGCCGTATCACCTTTCCGGGGGCGAGAAGAAACGGGTGGCCATTGCCACGGTCCTTTCCATGTCACCGGACATTCTCGTCATGGATGAGCCGACCAACGGGCTTGACCCGTTCGCACGCCGGCAGCTGATGGGACTACTCAAGGACTTCCACCACACCAAGATATTCACCAGCCACGATTTGGACATGGTGCTCGAACTGTGCGAGAGGACGATCATCCTCAACGAGGGGGCGGTCAAGGCCGATGGCCCCACCCGGGAGATATTCCTGGACGAGGCCCTGCTTGCCGGATGCAGGCTGGAGAAGCCGCTATCCATGCAGGGGTGCCCTGTGTGCGGGAAGTGACCGGTTGACGAGGGGAGACGAATGAAATGAAAAGGACCGTTTATTTAATCATATCGTTGTCAGTGCTGCTTTTTGCCGTTATCGCCCGGGCAGAGGAGGGGGCAACGACCGGACAGATAACCGGAAGATGGATAACCCCGAAGAACGGTGCGATGGCCGGTGGGCTGGTTCTCCTGTTTAACGAGGCGTCAGGGCCTCCCCCCGCCCACGAAAGATACTGGCGGGTCTCCGAGATAAAAGCCGACATAGATAAGGAGGGAGGATTTTCTGCCGAAGTCGAGGCGGGCAATTACTATCTGGCGGCGATAAAACGAACCAAGGAGAACGAACCCGGGCCGCCGCTGGATGGAGATTTCTACTATTTAAGCCGCGATGCGAATGGGGCGCCGAGACTCTATACCGTAAAGAATGGGGAGAAGACGGACGTCGGAACCATAACCGAGGCATCCCCATTCAAAAGGGCGTCACTGAAAACAGCGGACGGCATCACGGCCCTGGAAGGGACGATAACGGATCCCGAGGGTAAACCCGTTGCGGGGGCACTGGTTTTGGCCTATCTGTCGCCGGAGATGGAAGGGCGGCCGCTGTTCATCTCCGACAAAACCGGTGCGGACGGAAAATACCTCCTGCGCGTCAGCGAAGGTGGCGACTATTATCTGAAGATACGGAATGTCTATGGCGGCGGAACGCCGGAAACCGGCGCCATCATGGGGCATTACGGCACTGGAGCGCCTGCAGCCGCCAGTGTGACGACCGGGGCTATCAGGAAGGGGATGGACATCAAAGGCACGAGGTTTGCCGGACAGGGAGTCAGGCAGTAAACCCGGCATCGCCGGTTGACGGTGTCCCGCGCCACCTCATTTCACGGCTCACAGCTCGGCCTCTTGGCCGGCAGTTCCTTCCGCTTCACATGTTCAGCACCCTCTATCACTCCATAGCACCTCACAACGATCTCATCACACGGAGAGAAGCCGCCGGCAGCTCTCCCTTTTTTCTTCAAACCCTCTCTCTTGTTTCGCTGT
>JAKAFS010000088.1 GCA_021817825.1 Deltaproteobacteria bacterium
ATGTTCATGTTACAGATCGACCAGACCGTGCCGTTGGAATCCTGGCCGTAGAGGAAAAGATCGTTCGGGTCCTGGCCCTGCTCTTCCACATACTGGTGGGACTGGATGAGAAAGCCGCCCGAGCCCACCGTGGGATCGTAGATGGTGTTACCCGCCTGGGGCTTGGTGAGCTGCACCAGCAGGCGCACCACCTCGGCGGGGGTATAGAACTCGCCGCCTTTCTTGCCCGCGCTATCGGCGAAAAACTTGATCAGGTATTCGTAGGCCGCGCCCAGCAGGTCGGGGAACTCGAAATTGTCGTTCACCAGGACGAACCGGGGCTGGTTGAAATGGTCCAGCAGATCCTTCCACTTCTGGTCCGGGATCTTGGTCTTGCCCTTGATGGCATTGAAATCGATGTTGTTCTTGAGGACCCCGGCCAGGGCGTCGTTCTCCTCTTCGATGGCGGCGATGGCCTTGTTGAGCATGTTGCCGATGTCGTGCTTGAGGTCCTTGAGGGCCGGGACCAGCGCGCCGTCCTTGTCGGTCCAGGGTTCATGCCAGCGGGCGCGAACCGGGACGAAGAAGGTCTCGCCATAGGAGGTCTTGTCTTCCAGCAGTTCCTTGACGAGATCGGGCTGGTCCTTCAGATGTGCGAATTTGTCGCGGCGGAGCTGTTCGCGCTTGCGGTCGAACTCGTCGGAGAGGCGCTTGAGGAAGAGCATCCCGAAGATGAATTCCTTGAACTCCGAGGCGTCCATCTTGCCTCGCAGGATGTCGGCTGCTTTGAAGAGGAAGGATTCGAGTTGAGAGAGAGTGATCTTTTCCGTGGGCAATACTCATTCCTCCTGGATCGTAAAACTGGGGACCGCGCTGTGACGATTGGATTACCCAACCGGCCGCTTTTTTATCGATACCTCAGAATGATGGCTATGCCCTCCCTTTGAGGGTGGATAATCTGCTAGAGCGCATGCCAGTCTTATATTGGCGCCTTGTGATATTGCATAGTTTACGACTTCAGTCAATCCATCACTTCACCATAGTGTCTCATAAATTCAGGCAGGGAAGTATGCATTCACAGAGCATTTCGCCGGTCTCTTCAGAGGTTATTGTGACATCCTCCCACCGGTCCTTCCTGCCCGGCGGGAGGTGCCTTTTTTGAAGTCACTTCTGCGCGCAGAAGTGACTTATCTATATGATACTATTAAGTGTACTCCGCAGCATCCGATCATTTTCGCTTCCCCCTTGCCCTGCTTTTTTGTGAGTTTAGACCGGCTTCCTTCGATTGTTCACCGCCAGAGGGATGGCCGCTTCCAGCGTGTCTTTCAGATTGGTCATGGCGTCGATCATAGAGGCTCGCTCCTCGGCGGTGAAGTCGGGAAATACCAGCGCGTTGATCTTGCTTTCCAGCATGGCGAGGCCATCGACGACGGCCTCGGCCTTGGTCCGCTTCCGTGGCGCCGGAATGGCGGCCGCCCCAGAGGCGGTTTCCTTGGCGGCGGCCTTGGCCTGCTGCTCCCGGAACTTCTTGAATTCGGTCACCATGCTCCGTTCCTGCTTCTTTCGGGCGATGAGGACCAGGGTACGTTTCGGGACCGTCGGGTCCTGGCGGCATTCATCGCGGATCTCTTTGGGGAGCTTGTTCAGGGAGAGGGTTTCCGAAATGTTGACCGGCGATTTGCCGATGATCCCCGCCAACTGGTCCTGCTGGTAGGCGTGGTCTTCCATGAGCCTTTTTAGGGCCTCGGCCTCCTCCACGGGATTGAGGTCCTGGCGCAGGATGTTTTCCACCAGGGCGATCTCGTCGCAGTTGGCGCCGTCGATGAACAGGGCGGGCACCGTGGCCAGGCCTGCCTTGCGCGCCGCGGCGCAGCGCCGCTCGCCGGCGACGACGTAGCAGAGCCCGGTTGCCTTGTCCTGCCGGCAGACCACGGGCTGGATGATTCCCATCTGGGCGACCGAGGCGGTCAGCTCGTCGAGGGCCGCGGGGTCCATGTACTTGCGGGGCTGCATCGGGTCGGCCTGCAGCTCGGCCAGGGGCACCTGATAGAGCTGGCTGGTTTGATAGGCCGTTGCGGGTTGAAGGGTCGCCATGGAACGTTCCTCCTTTCTGGTCAAAGAGTGGGTTGATCGATAACAGGGGACTGTCCGCATTCGGCATCCTGCCATGCCCCTGGATTCCCGCTTCCGCGGGAATGACGGAAGTAGGTGCGGGAATGACAGCGACGGCCGCATCTTTCGTAATAATGACAGTCTGGTGTGCGGAAACGACAGTTTCCGCGAATGACATGGGGAGCGGGAATTACAGTTGCCGGAGTAATAATTAGGAGCGGGAGGAAGCAGGCGCAGGAACAAGAGCGCAGGTGGAAAAAAGATACCGGCCAGAGAGGGAAATATCAAGGAAAAAAATAGGGCGGGGCTTGCGGTTGACGCTCCCGGTCACAAAGCCCCCGTCGCGCACGGTCCGGGGAAGGGCCGGCTTTCCGCGCCTCTGGTTCATCCCCCGATATTTCTCCTATTCAACCCTTATTGATTTCAGCATCGATCGGAGTCATTCATATAGGCACCGGATCGGACGGAAGGGAGGCATCATGTCTGGAGGGTTGCGCAGAGGGTACGAGTGTGTCCTGAGTAAGACTTTTTGCGACCAATGCCCGAATTTTAACCGCGATACCGGTCTTAACTGCTACGGCAATCCGGGGGTGTTCAAGAACCGGAAATTCGCGGCCAGACTGAAAGCCGGGGCTTTCAAACACGCTGTTTCCGAATCGGCCCGCGCGCGAGCCTGCACCTACTGGAAACCTTAGCCGGCCGTAAGGCCCGGTAAAAACGAAAATTCGAATCAATCAAAGGAGGAAATGGAGATGGCGGATCAAGTTTGCCCCCAGTGCGGTTGTAACGTTGGCTGCAATGGCTTCAAAAGAGGGAGTGTCGTCTACTGCTGTGAGCCCTGTGCAACCAGCTGCAAGTGTGAATGCGGGTGCGTCGATGAGTCGGCGCAAGCGGAACGGCATGCCCCGCTGAAAGGAAACAGGCGAGGCGGTAATTGATCGGGTGATGATCCTGTATTTGCGACTCTTCATGAGATCAGCAGGAGATCGACCATGCCGTATAGCGATTGCTTCGTCACGGAAGAGCCGACGCGCGAGGAAATCGATGCCTTGACGTCGCCCACGGTGGTTGAATTCGGGACCGACTGGTGCGGTTTTTGTCAGGAGGCGCAACCCTTGATTGCCGAAGCGTTCGCCAATTGTCCGCAGATATCGCACATCAAGGTCCTTGACGGCCGCGGCCGGCCGCTGGGCCGCTCTTTTGGCGTCAAGTTCTGGCCCACACTGGTATTTCTGAAATGCGGCCGGGAGGTCGCCCGGCTGGTCAGGCCGGAGAGCAGGGCTGAGATCGATGCGGCGCTGAAGCGGATTGGGTGACGGAAAGAAGGGGCGTCGGGCAGCAGCCTGACACCCCTTCTTTCATGATTCAGACAGAAAATAGGGCGCTGTCCCCTATTTAATGTTGATGGCCGTCATGGCTGTTGGCGTCCAGTTTCGCCTTGATCCAGGCGAAGGCCTCCGGCTTGACAGCGCTAAGAGCACAGAGATCAGGGCGAAATGAGCCACGCGGTTAATGCGTTCCCTGCCGGGACAATGAGGCATCCCTCCCCGGCACCGAATCCTGTTAGCTGCATAGCGTTATGCTCATCGATCGAGCACCTGGAGGAAGAGGGGCCATTCATAGAGGTTGTGGGCTTCGCTGCCGGGGAAGGCGTGGGGGAATCAGGTGCGGAGGACGACCAGCAATGTGGCGGCGAGCCAGACGCCCCGGTTGGTTTCCAGGAGCCGAAACTTCCCGGCCAGGTAACCGAAAAGGGCGTAGGGGAGGGCGTAAAAGGCGCAAAAGGCGATCGTCCAGCCCCAGGCCTGCCAGGAAGGCAGCTGGACCACGTAGTTCAAGGAGATCTTGATCCACCAGGTGGAGACGAACCAGATCAGGAATCCGTAGATAAAGCCGCCGGCAAACCCTTGGCCCGGAGAGGTCCGGTAAAGGGAAATTCCGAAGGAGACGAGGCAGAGCCAGACCGCCAGGGGAAAAGAAAAGGCCGGGGAGCTCAGCCAGTAGCGGAGCCCTGATAAAACCGGCAAAATGAGGACCCGGGTCCCCATTTTGCCGGTCAAGAAGTGCGTGGTCGTTTCGCCGGGACGTCCTTACTGGATGACCAGATCTCCTCCACTGCTCGAACAGCGGTCGTACCGCGAGGAGTAGTAACCGCCTGCGTTCCAGGACTGTATGCAGATCAAATCGCCGTTCTGGGACTTGACGGTGATGTCGCCATAGGACATGCCGCCGCTGGTGGTGTATTTCACGAATGCCTGGCTATGAGGGGCCATCTGAAAGGGGCCGTTTTCGTTCGAATCGTTGAACCAGGCATTGCCGGCGCGCAGGTCGGCGGTCAGGACAATCGTCTGTCCGGAGCGGTTGTAGATATTCCGCTTCCAGGAATCGCCGCCGCCGGCGTCGGCCGGAGATGGGATCGTAAAGAATAGACATACCAGCATGAGAATGAGGACAATAAAGAGGTTCTGCTTGCTGTTCATGTAACGGTTCGCGTTCATAGTGGTCTCCTGTATTTATTTTTTTCACTGCTGAACTTGCACATTCCGTTCCCCTACCATGAATGTCAGCACAAATGAACCTTTCCCTCGCCGGCGATATAAAAAACAATCTGACGCCGCGGCTCGTTTTGCCCACTTTTTGGGCGCCGGCGGCCAAAAAAGTGGGCACGAGCCTGACCGTGCCCATTTGCGGCAAGTACGCACTTCAATTCTTCTTTTGGACCGGTTCTGCCCCTTTGTTGAAATTTCCTTCGATGTCCTTGCCGATCCGGTAGGCGATGGCCTGGTAGCCGGCTCCATTGGGATGGAGGCCGTCGAGGGCGACGTACTTGGCGGTATTGAGCTTGAAAAGATCGTAGGTGGGTATGAAAAGCGCCCGCCGGTCCTGCTCGATGATCCGCTGGGTCCCTTCGTTCCAGGCCAGCAGAAGGTTGCCGTCGTCGGAAGAGAGGTCCTGAAGGGACGGATAATAGAGGCCGATGAAAATGATGAGGCCAGCGGCGTTGGCGCTGCGGAGGGTTTTGACGATCGAGGTCAACCCGGTCGCATAGCCGGCGAAGCTTTGCTGGAAACCGTCTTCTTTTGCCATTGCTCTGAGGCGGCGGATCCGGCGCAGGTCGTTTCCGCCGATGGACACCAGCAGGAGATCCGCCGCGGCGACGGCCGGTTTCAGCTTTTCATCCTGCACCAGCGCCAGCAGGCCGTCGGTCTGTAAACCGTCGATGCCGACGTTCTCGACCGCAATCTCCTTGGGCGTCCTGGTCTTCAGGTCCTCGGGGAGATAAAAGGAAAACCCCTTGCCGGCCTCGTCGCCGGCGCCCCGGGCGATCGAATCGCCCATGATGAGGAGGTTGAGGGCATTGCCTTTTTCCGGAAACGCCGGCCCTTTGCCGTTGCCCGTGCCATTTGGGACCACCGGCGTCGCCTTTGGCGGAGCGGGCTGTCCGGCGATGGTCAAGGCCTGATAGAAACCGGCCGACAGGACGACGATGCCGACGAGCGACAAGAAAAGTATGGAAAACCAGAGCGTTTTTTTCAGCACGGCCAACCTCTATCGGGGCGGTGTTCCCTGTCCTTGAATCTACACCAGGATATCCCGCCGGGTAAAATAGACAAAGCTTACGATCAACGCGCCCAGGGCCCAGACCCCGAGCACGGCGACGGAGAATCCCATGGTCATCCCCTCGATGGCCTGAAAATGGCCGGAGAGATAATCGGTGAGCCGAAGGTGAACCATGAACATGTAGCGGGTCAACTGCCAGTCGGAAAGGAAATAGGACAAAAAGCTCCCGGCAACGAGCGTGGACATCATGATCCCGATGGAAGCGGCCGTGGTCTTGACGAGCACGGAAATCATGAAGGAGATGGTGCCCACGGTGAGGGCGACGTAAAAGGCCAGGGCGTAGACCATGAGTGCATAGCGCCACTGGGGCACATTCAGGACTTCCGAGGTGTCCAACTGTCCGGCGACCACCTTGAAACCCGTGGCGACAGGCGCCAGCCAGCCGCCGAAACCGAAAAAAATCCCGGAAATGACGATGGAGATCAGGAGGGCAAAAAAGAGGACCACGATTTCCATCATGATCAGGCACAGATACTTGCTCAGGAGGATCTTCCCGCGGGGGACGCTGCGGGCCAAAAGGAGCTTGATGGCACCGCTCGACGATTCCCCGGACACGAGATCGGCCGAGAGGATCAGGACCAGCAGGGGCAAAAAGAGGAAGATGGCCTGTTCCATAAAGCGGGTGGTGAATTTTGCCGACGAGCTGTCCAGGGGATTCAGGTCGTTTTCTATATTGTACTGCAACTGCTCGATTCTGACCTGTAGGGAGGATTTGCGATTTTCGTCCATGTAGCGGCTGTCGAGCCGGGTTTTCAGGTCGATGAGCTGCTGCTCGGCCAGTTTTTTCCAGTCGGCGATTCCCGCCGTGCCGATCCTTTTGACCAGTTGCTCCTTGGTGCGCACGATGATGCGGTTCTGGCCGTAGGCGAACAGGGAGATCATGACCACCAGGATGCCCAAAACCATCAGCAGTCGCTTTTTGGAAATCATCTTGAGGACTTCGTTTTGAACGAGCTTATACAATTTCATCCCCCTTGGTCAGATCGAGGAACAATTCCTCCAGGGAGTGCTGCAGCGGACAGCAAAAGGTCAGTGCGATGCCTTTCCCGACCAACCCGGCGTTGATCCTATCGAGGGGCCGATCGGCGATAGTCGCTTGAATCCTTTGCAGGTTTCGCGTTTCGGCCTCGATATCCCAGGCGGTCTTCAGGTACCGGATCGCCCGGGCCGGGTCGTCGACTTCCCATTCGATGAGGGTGCCGGTGAGCAGATCGTCTACGGCGCAGGTTTTGATGATGCGCCCCTGCTTGATGATGGCCACCTTGTCGCACATCAGCTGCGCTTCGTGAAGCAGGTGGCTGGAGAGGAAGATCGCCATCCCTTCTTCATAGGCGAGGCTTCTCATGAGCTGCCGAAACTCGCTCATGCCCGCCGGATCAAGACCGCTCGTCGGTTCGTCGAGGATCAGGAGCTTCGGCCGGGCCAGGATGGCCTGGGCAATGCCGAGCCGCTGCTTCATCCCCAGGGAATAGATGCCGACCTTGTCGTCGATCCGGTGCTCCAAACCGACCAGTTCCACCGCTTCGGCGATCCTTGCTCCGGTGATCCGGGCATCCATGTTCGCATATTGGACGAGATTTTCCCGGCCCGTCAGATAGTCGTACATGTCGGGATTTTCGATGATGCAGCCGACGTTGGCCATGGCGGCCGTGAAGGCGTCGGAAAGCGAAAAGCCGCAGATATGGATGGTCCCTAAGGTCGGCTTGATCAGCCCCACGATCATGCGGATCGTCGTGGTCTTGCCGGCGCCGTTGGGGCCCAGAAAACCGAATATTTCGCCCGGGGCCAGCTCCAGGTTCAGATCTCGGACGATCTCCTTTCCCTTGATCGACTTGCCGACATTCAGCAGTTGCAGAACGGACGGAGCCATCGGAACCCTCCCTAGAAGGTCAGCTTGAGCCCCAAAGAGTAAAGGGCGGTGTAAAAGTCCGCACCGGCGGCATCGCCGCCGTCCACCGTGATCTCCCCGGTCGAGTAATCGGTCGTGGTGGTCTCTCCCCGCCCCTCGAAGAACTTCTGGTAGTCGAAGCGGGTGAACAGGGACAGGCGCGGCGTCAGATCGCAGTCGATGCCGACATTCAGGGCGACCATCCTGACCTTCGAGAAGGATTCCTCGAACAGCAGGGTGCGCAGGTGGTGATCGTCGCGGTCGCGGCCCTTTCCCCAGAGGCTCCCGATCAGCTCTGCGGAAAGGGTCCAGCGGTCGATGGCGAGCCGGCCGCCCAAGCCCACAAAAGGGGCCTCCCACCACTGTTCGTAGGAGATGACCGGCTGACCGTCAGGAAAAACCATGGTTTGGTTGCGTATGCCGCCCCCGGAGGAGTAGATGTAAGACCCCCCGTAGGCGGTCCAGTCGAGCTTGAACCACCGGTAGCCGCCGATCAGGTCGAGAGAGGCCTTCTTGACCTGCCATCTTTTTTCGGGATCGGGCCGGCGCTGGAAATCGGCCAGTGTGAAAGCGGCCCGGGCGTCGAGCATGTAGGCTCGATGGAGCTTCGTATCGGAATGGTGCGACCAGTGGCTCCAGTCGTCAAATCCGGGGGCAATCCAATCGTAGTCGTCCATGGTGTTGGACGACGAGAAGGGCATCCAGCCCCCGACGCTGATCTTCAATCGTTCGACGGGACGCAGCCCCAGCGAGAGACCCGCCACCGTGGCATTATCGATGGACCAGAGAAGTTCGCTTATCTTTTTGCCCGTGGCGGCATCGTAGACGAACTCGTGGCTGAGCCCCTTCAGATAGCCGCCGTAAAGTTCCGCCGAAAACCGGTCGCTAAGGGCGGCGCTGGCCGTCGTCTGGCGATCGATGCTCTGGGCCGAGGCGACCGACCCGAAGGCCCCCAAGGCCAGGGTGAGCAGGGCAACGAAGATGCACAGGCCGGTCCGGAACCCGACTCCCAACCGATAGGAGACAATCATGGCACTCATCCTTTTCTCTTTCCCAGAGGGCATTTCGAGATTTTGAAGCAT
The DNA here is from genome assembly GCA_021817825.1 of Deltaproteobacteria bacterium. Lineage (GTDB taxonomy): Bacteria > Desulfobacterota > Syntrophia > Syntrophales > UBA5619 > JAKAFS01. The sequence continues at coordinate 8,683 of JAKAFS010000088.1, forward strand.
GCTCCTGCAACCATGGATGCCGATACCCACTTCTGTCATTACTACGAAATTAGCACCCTTTTTTGTCATTACTACGAAAGGTGCGGCCCTTTTGTCATTCCCGTCCCCATTCAGAGAACGTCTGGACCCCCGCTTTCGCGGGGGTGACAGGGGCTTAGCGACCCTTCAGCGCCTGTTGGACATAATGTCTTTTGACCGAACTTCTCGGCACCGGAAAAGCGAACCACTCCTGAACCGCCATGTCCGTGCCGATGCCGTGCATGAAGTTATAGACCGCCTTGTTCAGCCCCTGGGCAAAGGGCTGAGGGTCGCAGCCGCCAGGGTCAAGGTGGACAAGATCGTTGACGGCAAATCCCTGGGCCGGCCGGTCCGGGATCGTACAGGCGTATTTCTGCGGATTTTTCCCCACATCGCTGTGCGCCGTGGCGGAAAAGCGATGCCAGAAAGCCGATTGGATGAGTCCCGCCGCAAAGAACTGCCGGACGATTTCCAGGGCATCGACGGTTTCCCGGGCCGTCTGGGTCGGAAAACCATACATGAGATAGGCATGGACCATGATGCCGGCCCGGCTGAAATGGTCGCAGGCCTGGGCCGCCTGGCGGATCGTCACCCCTTTGTTCATCAGCTGCAAAAGCCGGTCGGACGCCGTCTCCAGACCCCCGGTGACGGCAATGCAGCCCGAGGCGGCCAATCGCCGGCAAAGGTCCGCCGTGAAGGCCTTTTCAAAGCGGATGTTCGTCCACCAGGAGATCCCGAGCTTTCGGCGCAGCAATTCCTCGGCCAGATCTGCGAGCACCTTGGGCGGCGCCGCTTCGTCGACAAAATGAAAACCCCGGCGGCCCGTCTGGGCGATCACCTGCTCGATCCGGTCCACAAGGTCCGCGGCGGGGGCGGACTCGAAGCGCTTGATATAGGGGAGCGAGGTATCGCAAAAGGCGCATTTATGCCAGTAACAGCCATGGGCCAGTGTCAGCTTGTTCCAGCAGCCGTCGCTCCAGAGGCGGTGCATGGGATTGGCCATTTCGATAAGCGAAAGGTATCGATCGAGGCGCAGGTCCGCGTAATCGGGGGCGCAGGCCTCGCCATGGGGGACATCCGGCTCACCGTCATCGGCGATATAATGGACTCTATTGCCCTTCCGGATAAACGTTCTGGTGAGTTGCGCCTGGCTCTTTTTGCCTTCCAGAAACTGTAGGATGTTCAAAAACGGCCGCTCGCCGTCGTCGAGGGTCAGGAAATCCAGATAATCGAAGAGGGCCGGGTCGGACAAGGCGCGCAGTTCCGTGTTCACAAATCCGCCGCCGGCGACGATTCTGATTTGGGGAAAGTGCCTTTTGATGTACTGACCGCATTTCAAACCGGCGAAGAGGTTTCCCGGAAAGGGCAGGGTGATGCCCGCCACGTCGGGACGACAGCGCTCGATATGCGCCCGAAGCAATTTCAGCAGCTCGGCCTCCAGCAGATTTTCCCGTTGCTGCAACGCCTCGGCCAGCGGCGCAAAGGAATGGGCCGAGAGCCCCAGCGTTTCGGCGTAACGGCTGAAACCGAAATAGGGAGTGACCGCCTCTTTGATGAGATCGCCGATATCCTCGATATAGAGCGTGGCCAGAAACCGGGCCCGGTCGTTGAGCCCGCTGCTGCCGAAGGACCATTCCAGATCCGGCAGGTGAGCGAAGCGGGACGCCCTGGGCAAAAATCTCTCGCTGCAAAGAAGCGTGGCCTGCGTGTTGTCCCGGTACTGTAGGAAGCTCATGACCGGCTCGATGGTTTGCAAGTAGCGGTCTTCGTTCTTGAGGATGCGGCGGGCATTGGGGGAAAGCTTCTTCCCGGACTGCCGGATGACGGCGAAGAGGTCCCGAAAACCGCTCGGGGAGAAAAGGGCATTGATCAGCTCGATCCCGAGGTCGGCCTGTCGTACCTCATAGCCCCGGGATTTCAGAAAACCCGTCAAATAGGGCGTGGCCGGATAGGGGGTGTTCAGCTGCGTAAAGGGCGGCGTGATGAGGAGTATTTTTATCGGCATAGTTGGCTTGCATGGTAAACGTTTCTGCCGGTCATTGCAATAGCGGGGACCGTTTACCCGGATTCCGAGAATGCAGATAAGCAGCTTTTCGCGTTCCTGCTTGTTGTCCACCGTCGCCGCGTTCATCGACGAGTCCCTGTAGGCGATCCAAAGCGATACCTTCGAGGCGCCGATCGACATGGCCAAGGGGCTGCGGGAAAAGCGCGAGGAGCTCTTTCCGGTGATGAACCCCTGAAAGGCGAAAAGCGGGAAAAGGCATTCTCGCAATTGACCATTGTCATTCCCGTCCCTGCTTTCGGGAGGATGAACTCCGGCGGAAAGCATGCAAAGCCCTTCCGGACCCCCGCTTCCCGGCCGTGGTAGCGGGGGGAGGCTGGCTTTCGCGGCGGCGACGCTTTTCGAAAATTTTGCCATTCAAGTCGTTCCCCTCCTGTGCCGATAGATCTTCTGTGGGTCATGCCGGCCCGGCGTTTCTCTTTTGCAAAAAGAGGCGTCAGCGGCCGCGGACCGGAGGAAAGGAGCGCTGGGCAAAAATGCGGGGGCTACGGAAAAAAATCATCTTTTATGGGCTGTTGCTGGTCCTGTTTTCCCCCTTTGGGGTGCAGACCGACACCCTTATGGCCGCGTCGGCAACGATTCCCGGCAATAGTGAGCAGAAACCGGCGTTGCCGGCCGGGGCGGAGACGCCTGCCAAGGCAGGCGCCGTGAAAGCGCCCCAAAAGCCGGTGCCGCCCTCGGTCGCCGTGAAAGCGCCTCCCATGCCTCCGGCGCCGCAGCCCTTCTCGGTCACCTCCACCCCCACTTCCCACCCGCCTTCGCTGGACAGCCGTAAGGGCGAGCCTCCGCCGCTGCCGAGGGAGAAAGTCCCTTTGCCCCAAATCGCCGTCAAACGGCAGTCTCTGGGCGACATGCCGGCGCCCCTTCCCCCCAGGCCGCCTGTGAAGCCCATAACGGGTCCGGTGGCAAAGGCCGGTCCGGTTCAACCCAAAGAGAACCCCCAACCGAAGGTGGCGGGAGATCTTGCATCCAAAGCGAGCCCCGAGCCGAAGGCGACGGCAGATTATGTGCCCAGGGAAAGACCCAAGATAACGACGACAAAAGCGGTCGTGGCCAAAGCAAGCCCGGAACCGAAGGCGACGGTCGATTCTGCGTCCAAAGTGTATCCAAAACCGAAGGTTACGGCAGCGATCGTACCCAAAGCAAAGCCCCGTCCGAAGGTCAAGGCGGCTCCCATTCCCAAAGTGCGCCCTGAACCCAAGGAGAAGGCAGATCCGGCGCCTAAAGTGAGCCCAAAAGCCAAGGTCACGGCAGATTCTGCCCTCAAGGCGGGTTCCAAGCCGAAAATACCCGCTGCTCCTAGCCCGAACCCGGCCATCTTGCCGGTAGAGACCGCAGCTCCGGCCGCGCCTCCGGAACCCCCGAACTTGAAGGAGCAATTGGCTGTCCAAAAACAGGAGCTACAGGTCCTGTTGCAGGCCAATGAAATGCTCCGGGAGATCGACAGCGTAAACCAGCGCATCGAGAAGCTGCGCAGGGAAAACCAACAGATTGCCGCACGTACGAAGGCCGATACGACCAATCTCGATCAATCCCTGAAAGAAGCGATTGCCCTGAGTCAGAAGACCTTTGCCGAGCAGCAAAAGCTCCGGCAGGTGACCGGGAAAACGGGACGGTGATCCCCTATCAAAATGCATGCCGTTTTTGATGCCTGTTGATAAAAAAGACAACGATTGCAGTAATGCTTCAATTTGATTAAATTAGCTGTAAATAATTGAAATAATTAAAAAATATTTGTTGCTGCATTGTAAGGCAAAGAGGTATTTTTGCGTAGCAATTCAAGGCTTAGACGCTCTATCCACAGGCTTGTCCACAGGTCTATCCGCAGCCTTGTGAATTGCCGATTCAAATAGCAGTGTCCATTGGTGAATTACAGAAATTACGCACCCTGCCGCGCCCTTTTAGCCGGCCAAAAGCCTGCCCGGAAAGTTCCTTTTGGCCCCTACCGCAGGCCGGATTTCGGCGTCTAGGGGCAGCACGGTCGCAAGATTCGGTGAGGGCAGGCCTGTCCAAAATGTAGCGCCGGCAATCGCACCGGCGCTACAGAAAGTCTCGGGCCTTCAGGGCCTGAACATCTTTCAGCTTTCCGTAAGCCTCAGCATCGGCCATTGCAGCTTGTTGTATTTGCTGCCGTTGGCCTCCACCTTGATCACGAGCCGACCGGCCTCTCCCCGCAACCGATTGGGGATGGGGATCGCAATCGAGGAAACCGGATTGTTTTCGTTGCCTTTGGCTCCAACCTCGGGGTATTTCTTCAACGCTGTTGGGTTGAGCAGCATCGCCTGCTGTCCATCGGCGTCTCGTACAAAGTATACGCTGACTTTGAGTCCTCCACTCTCCTGGCAATTTGTTTCATTATCTTCGTCAAAGCCCACTTCGGCACGTAAGGTGGATGGGCCGGAGGGGATCACCAGCGGGTAGCTCCCCTCGATAAACCCATCTCTGACCGCTTCGGGAGCAGTGGCCAGGACGTCCCCGCCGTAGACGCGGCCGTTCTGCATGGGCGCATAGGGAGACAGATAGACCTCGCCGTTGTGCGGCTCCCGCTCTCCAAAGGCGATCACTCCGGATTTTGTCGTCCACTGGGCATCAGGCGCGCTGCCGATGAAGTCATAGAGGACGGGGCTGACAGGCACATGATAGGCTTCGAGCAGATAGAGGGTATCGATTTTGACATTCTCATCTGCGTCCGCCTCGATCGCAATTTTCATTTCCCCACGCCCCGGCAGATTGACGACCAGGGTTCTAATGTCTCTTCCGTGCTCCAACAGGACTTGCGCAAGCACTGAATCGTTGTTTCCACAGTCTAAGACACGCAGAATCATGCTTGTGTTGGAATAATTTCTCAGCGGTATGGCCGCTGTCACATAAAGTCGGGATGGGTCCTGCGTCATTGCCGGTTTGAAAGTCCCCCGCACCTTTCCATAGGGTTGATCCGGAGGATTGAGCGAAAGGACGTGATCGTACCGCAAGCCGCTGCTGAGCGGCAGGCTCTTGTTCATCATGATCACATTGCCGGCGCCGTTCATGAAATAGTCGGGCGTCAAGGCCGTCCCTTCCCCATTGGTCCAGTTTGCGTGGGTATAGCCTTTCAGAAGGTTCTCGGGCTTGAATTCGGCGTCAAACTGGATGGTCCGGCCGTCGGTAACCTGGATATTCGTGAATTCCCACCAATTTTCCCCCAGGTAGTTGAGGCTGTTGGCCAGTTTGTCTCCTGTCCCGGTCAGGTGGTTATACCCTCGGACACCCCAGCCATTTCCATAATGCTCCGGTCGGTAGATGACCGAGGAGTATCTTCGGGTCGGGTTGGCGTTGTCCGAGCGGGGCACGATCATTCGCTGTTTGGGGTCGATGCGGTAGGCGAACAGCATGTCCCCCAGTGAGGTCTCCGGATTGTCGGGTCTGAACCTCTCCCAGAGCACCCGGTTTTCGAGGGTGACCGTTTCCGGGAAGCCCATGGGACCGTTGGGAAAGCGGAGGGCCGTATTGTAGGTATCGAAGGGCTCGATCGTGAGTCCCCGCATGGTCCGGCGCGGCATGTCCTCAATTTCAAACCAGCCGCACCTCTCCTGCGAAAAGGAGGAGATCAGAGAAGGGAAATTATCCCAGGCCGAGCCGCCGCCCATGATGTCGAAAATATCCCAGGGACCGTGATCCTGGCTGTAAATGTCGGGCAATCCCAAAACCCCGTGCCCCATCTCGTGGATCAGGACCGTATCGGACCACCAACGCAGGTCCTCGGCCCTGGGCACGGTGTTGAAGGTGCCGTCGGAATTGACAGGAGGAGGCGAGGGGGCATAGCAGAAGGGCATATGGACCATCGGCAGACCTCCCCAGCCGTCCCACCGGCTGTCCCAGAGACTCAGCCGGTCCGTTTCTGCGAGCTCCTTTTTGACGTCCGCCATGATTCGCTTGGCGCCGCCGCCCCATACATCGGTCGTCATGAAGACCAGAAGATCGGGCATGCAGCCGTTCACCTTCAAATCATCCAGCGTATAGATCCCGTTATCGCGCAGGAAGGGAACCACACTTCCCGACA